>DATITA010000037.1:0-3169 GCA_035468355.1 Candidatus Dormiibacterota bacterium | reverse complement strand
CCCGGTCACCGGGCGAGGTGTGACCGGGGAGGCCGCACCGCTGATGGTGGACGGCGATCCGCTCCTCGCCCAGGTCCTCGAGCGGCTCGGCGGCGACCCGGTTCACCCGGATGAGCTGGCCGCCACGCTGGGCGTGGGATCGGCCGCCCTGGGGGCGGCCCTGACCACCCTGCAGCTCCGTGGCGCCATCACCGATGTTTGCGGAGGCCGGGTTGCGCGTACCTTTTAGGGAGCCCGCCCCACTCGCGACCCCTGGGACGGTGCTTCGACCCGTTGCTATCATCCGGCCGGCCTCGGCTCCTGCCGGCCGCCCCCGCGCCCCCACGCGCAACACTCCCCATTGAGATGCCCAACCGCCTGATCATCGTCGAGTCCCCCTCGAAAGCCCGCACCCTCGCCAAGTTCCTCGGAGCCGGATACACGGTGAAGGCGTCCATGGGCCACGTCCGCGACCTCCCCAAGTCGAAGATCGGGGTCGACATCGACGCCGGCTTCGTGCCCGAGTACCAGGTGATCAAGGGCAAGGAGAAGCAGATCAAGGAGCTGCAGGCCGCGTCCAGGAAGGCTGACAGCACCCTGCTGGCGGCCGACCCCGACCGGGAGGGCGAGGCGATCGCCTGGCACATCGCCCAGGCGCTGAAGCTCGACAACCCCGATCGCGTGGTCTTCCACGAGATCACCAAGGGCGCCGTGGAGGCAGCCCTCGCTCAGCCGCGCAAGATCGATCGCGGGCTGGTCTCCGCCCAGGAGGCCCGCCGCGTGATCGACCGCCTGGTCGGGTACAAGCTCAGCCCGCTGCTCTGGAAGAAGGTCCGCACCGGGCTCTCGGCCGGGCGAGTGCAGTCGGTGGCGGTGCGCCTGGTGGTGGACCGCGAGGCGGAGATCGACGCCTTCGTCACCAGGGAATCCTGGACGGTCGACGCCATCCTCGAGAAGCAGACGACCACGTTCGCGGCACGGCTGGTCGGCAAGCGCGGCGACAGCCCAGCCGCCGACGTCGACAAGCTGGAGCTGGGCACCGAGGCCGAGGCCACCGCGGTCGCCGAGGCCCTCGGGATCGATGAGGAGGGACGCCCCACCGGCGCGACGCCCCGCTTCGTCGTCGAGGGGATCGAAAGCCGCGAAACGTCGCGCCAGGCGCCCATCCCATACACCACTAGCACGCTGCAGCAGGACGCCAGCACGCGGCTGCGCCTCTCACCGCGGAGGACCATGAGCCTCGCCCAGCAGCTCTACGAGGGGG
Source organism: Candidatus Dormiibacterota bacterium (assembly GCA_035468355.1). Classification (GTDB taxonomy): domain Bacteria; phylum Chloroflexota; class Dormibacteria; order Dormibacterales; family Dormibacteraceae; genus DATKSS01. The sequence continues at coordinate 1,926 of DATITA010000037.1, read as the reverse complement.
TCGAGCTGGGCACCGCCGGCCCGGTCGGCCTCATCACCTACATGCGCACCGACTCGACGCGGATCAGCGATGTGGCCAAGGCACAGGCGGCCGACCACATCGTTGCGCAGTTCGGCAGGGAGTACCTGCGCAGCGGAGCGCCCAAGCAACGCGCGCCGGCCGCCAATGTGCAGGATGCGCACGAGGCCGTGCGGCCGACCGACGTGACGCGGACCCCGGACTCGCTGCGCGACCAGCTCGACCCTGCGCAGCACCGCCTCTACGACCTGATCTGGCGGCGGTTCATGGCCAGCCAGATGGCGTCTGCCCGTTTCCTGAACACGCGGGCTGCCCTGGCGGCGGGTGACTACCTCTTCCGCGCCAGTGGGTCGATCCTCCAGTTCGACGGCTTTCAGAAGGTGTGGAAGCGTGAGGAGGCGGCTGACAAGGAGCGCGACGAGCACCTGCTCCCTGCGCTCGAGGCCGGTGAGCAGCTGCCCTGCGTCGACTTCCGCCGCGAGCAGCACTTCACCCAGCCGCCACCCCGCTACACCGAGGCGTCGCTGATCAAGGAGCTGGAGGAGCGCGGCATCGGTCGTCCGTCGACGTACGCACCCACCATCGAGGTCATCCAGGAGCGCAACTATGTGCGCCAGGAGGAACGCCGCCTCCATCCGACCGAACTGGGCAAGACCGTCGATGGCGTGCTCCGCGAGCACTTCCCCGCCATCGTGGATGTCGCCTTCACCGCCGAGATGGAGAAGCGACTCGACGGGATCGAGGAGGGGACGCGTGAGTACGAGCCGACGATTCGCGAGTGGTACGACCCGTTCGCGAGCACGCTGAGCGCGGCCGAGGCCAACATGGAGCGGGTCCGGGTGCCGGCGCGGGATACCGGTGAGGTCTGCCCGCAATGCGGTGAGGGATCCCTGGTGATCCGCGAGGGCAAGTTCGGCGACTTCACCGGCTGCTCACGCTACCCCGAGTGCGACTACATCAAGGATCGCAAGGCAGCGGCCGAGCCGACCGGGGAGATGTGCCCGCAGTGCGGCAAGCCGCTCGTGCTGCGCCAGGGGCGTCGCGGCCCCTTCGTCGGTTGTTCCGGCTACCCGACCTGTCGCTACATCAAGGGCGATGCCCCCGCGGCTGGCGTTGACGGGGGCGACCTCAGCCCGGCTGAGGAGCTCGGCGTGTGCCCCGACTGCGGCAAGCCCCTGGCGAGACGCGACGGTCGCCGCGGGAGCTTCGTCGGCTGCACCGGCTACCCGTCATGCAAGTACATCAAGCCGAACTCCAACCAGGCGGGCTCGGCCACGGCTGCACCCGCACAGCCCACGGGTGACAACTGCCCCGATTGCGGGAAGCCGCTCGTCTCCCGCCAGGGGAGGTACGGCCCCTTCGTCAGCTGTTCCGGGTACCCGGCCTGCAAGTACCGCCCGCCCAAGGCTGCTGCCGCGACCAAGGTCGGCGCGACGTGAGCGACCTCCATGCCACCACCATCGTGGCCGTGAAGCGCGATGGCCACGTGGCCGTCGCCGGCGACGGTCAGGTCACGGTCGGTGACGTGGTGATGAAGCAGCACGCCGTCAAGGTGCGCCGCCTCTTCAACGAGCGCGTCATCGTCGGGTTCGCCGGCACCGTCGCGGACGCCTTCACGCTCTTCGACAAGTTCGAGCAGCACCTCGAGAAGCACCAGGGCAACCTGCTGCGCGCCGCCGTCGGGCTGAGCAAGGAGTGGCGCACCGACAAGTACCTGCGCCATCTGGACGCCATGCTCATCGCCGCCGACCATGAGCGCCTCCTCCTGCTCAGCGGCGACGGCGAGATCATCGAGCCGGACGAGGACATCACCGCCATCGGCAGCGGCGGCCCGTTCGCCCACGCCGCGGCCCGCGCTCTCATCCAGAACACCGACCTCCCCGCGACCGAGGTGGCGCGCAAGGCGCT
>DATITA010000036.1:0-12180 GCA_035468355.1 Candidatus Dormiibacterota bacterium | reverse complement strand
ATCGCCGGCTGCACCCCGACCCGCATCGAGTCCCCGACCACAGAGGAGGAGATTGTCGCCATCGTGCGCTCTGCAAGGGAGCGCGGCGAGCACGTAAAGGTCGACGGCAGCGGGCCCTCCTTCACCGACTGTGCTTGCACCGACGGCTGCATGATCCGTTTGGATCGCTATCAGGATGTTCTCGGCTTCGACCTCGACGCGCGGACCGTCACAGTCCAGGCCGGCATCACGCTGCTGCAGCTCAGCGACGCCCTCGCCGGCCACGGGCTGGCGATGGAGAACATGGGCGACGTCGGATACCAGACGATAAGCGGGGCGATCTCGACAGCGACACACGGGACCGGCCAACGGTTTCGGAACATCTCGAGCCAGGTCGTGGGCATGTCGCTGGTACTGGCCTCAGGGGATGTAATGCGCTGCTCAGCGGAGGAGAACACCGACGTCTTCAGGGCTGCGCAGGTAAGCATCGGGGGGATCGGGGTGATCTCGACGGTCACCGTGCGCGGCGTGCCGGCGTTCAACCTCCACTCACTTCAGGAGCCCCATCGCATCGACGACCTGGTCGAGCGGTTCGATGAGCTATCCCTGTCTAGCGACCATTTCGAGTTCTTCTGGTGGCCGCACACGGAGTGGGCGCAGGCCATCACCAACACCCGCACGCAGGACCCGCCCTCCCCGGCCCAACGTCGGTCGGGGCCGGTCGCATACCTCAAGGACATCGTCATCGAGAATCGCGCCTTCGGGCTGATCCAGCGCGCGGCGGCGGTGCGCCAAGAGTGGATCCCGAGACTGGCGGGCCTGACCGCCAAGACCATGACGCGGAAGGAGATGACGGATCGCAGCGACCTGGTGTTCACCAACGAGCGCCTGATCCGCTTCCGCGAGATGGAGTACGCAGTGCCGCGCCAGCACCTTCTCGCTGCGTTCGCTGAGATCCGCCGGATGATCGAGTGCGAGCGCCTCTACATCAGCTTCCCGGTGGAGGTGCGCACCGTCGCCGCCGACGACATCCCGCTGAGCCCGGCCTATGGGCGCGACACCGGGTACATAGCCGTCCACGTGTTCCACGAGTTCGAGCACGAACCGTACTTCCGAAACGTGGAGGCGATCATGAACGCCTACGGCGGCCGGCCCCACTGGGGCAAGCTCCACTTCCAGGACGCCGCTTCGCTGCGGAACCTGTACCCGGAGTGGCAGACCTTCCAGGATGTGCGTGACAGGTTGGATCCGGAAAGGGTGTTCGCGAACGCCTATCTCGAGCGCGTGCTAGGTCGCTAGTTCCGGTACCAGCCCTCCAGGTCGGCGTCGATCGAGGGATAAGCCTTGGTCCAGGGGCGGGCGTGAGCCTCGACGATGTCGTAGAGGCGCTTGAGGCGCTCGCGTGCGACGGTCATGAAGAATTGCTCGCGCTCGGCCTCGGGAAGGGCGGGCGCCTCGGTCCAGATGCCCCGGCCGCACGCGATCCCGCTCGCGCCCTCGCGGCATGCCACCTCGGCCAGCTCGACGAATGCGTCCGGCGGGCTCTCGCCCGAGAGCAGCACCCACGGGCGCCGGGCGACCTCGGTGATCTCGGCGCAGGCCTCGCGCCAGCGTCCCCGATCCGTCACCTCGGGTCCATATGGGAACTGCAGCTTCAGGACGTCCGCGCCGAGGGTCGACATCGTGGAAGCGGTCCTGGTGATGATGCGCCGGCGTTCTTCGCCTTCGAAGGGCGAGCCCTCCTGTATGGAGTAGCAGAGCGTCTCGACGAAGATCGGCAGTCCGACCGCCCGGCACTGGGCGATCGCCTCTGACACGAGCGCCTCCTGGGCCGCCCGGTTGGCTGCCTCCGGGTGGTAGTAGACGAGCAGCTTGCACGCCGACGCCCCGAGGTTCCGCGCCTTGGCCGCGCTCCATCCCTGGAGCAGCCGGCTCCTGCGCTCCGTCGCCGGGCCCTCGTAACCGGTCGCCTCGAGCGCGGTCACCAGGCCGACGTGGCCGGGAAGCGAGCCGTCCGCTATGCACTGCGCCGCACCCAGCTCTGGATCCAGGAGAACCCCGGTCGCCAGGTCGGAGAGGGCGCGGACCGCGGTTCGTTTGAATTGGACCAGCTCGGCGTAGGTGGCACTGCTGGGGTCTGATGGATGAAGCATGCGGCGCAGGTTCTGGCGGTGGTCGAGCGCCATGATCGTGATCCGGCCCGTGGGTGACGAGCACTGCTGAAGACCGCGATGCTGGCCGACCATGACGTCGCTCACCTCGCTCATTGTGGACGCAAACTGACCCTTGCCAGGCGCGCCCCGGTCTGATATACCTCTCCCGTGCCGGTCAAACGTGCACGCACAAACGTGCACGAAGGTGAGGACTTGAGCATGCTGGCCGAGGTCGCGCGCGCCTATTACGAGCAGGAATTGAACCAGGAGGAGATCGCGAAAGAGTTCGGCGTTTCCCGGTCCCAGATCTCGCGCTATCTCTCCGACGCCCGCGCCCGGGGAGTGGTGCAGATCAAGATCGTCGCGCCCGACGCGCGCAACCGCGCCCTGGAGAGCGCGCTCAAGAAGCGCTTCGCGCATCTGCAGCAGGTCGTCGTGGCCAGCATCTTCACTGACCGCGAGAGCTCGATCCGCATGGCCGTGGCCCGCGCCGCCGCGCGCCTGGTGGAGCAGGTGGTCACCTCCAACTCCGTAGTCTGCTTCGGCGCCGGAAGGACGCTCGCGCACCTGGTCCGGCTTCTCTCGCCCGTCGACCTGCGCAACGTATCGGTCGTCCAGGCGATGGGCAACGCCGGCCACCAGGGCCTGGAGATCGACTACAACGCGATCTCGCAAGCGGCCGCCGCGGCATTCGGCGGGCGGGCCTACCAGATCAACGCGCCGGCGATCCTGGGCCGGGGCGCCAGCGCAGCCGAGCTCGAGGCATCCAGCCCGCAGATCGCCGAGGCGCTGAGGCTCGCCCGCTCAGCCGATCTCTACGTGATCGGCGTTGGGACGCTGTCGCTCGACGAGATCTACGTCAGCACGGGCCTGGTCAAAGAGAGCGACCTGCGCGCGCTCGGGCGCGCGGGCGCGGTCGGCGACATTTGCGGGAACTTCATCGATGACCGGGGACGGCCTCTCCCGGGCTCTTTTCGGGACCGCCTCGTGGGTGTGAGGCTTGAGGATCTTCGGAGAGCGCGGCTCGCGCTCGCATGTGCGGGAGGTGAAGACAAGGTCGCTGCGCTGTATGGAGCATTGGTCGGTGGTTGGATCAACGGTCTGGTCACGGACGAGCGCACAGCGAAAGGCGTGCTCGACCGTGCCGCTCGTCCATCGGGGTCCTAGCACTCGCTGGGCCAGTTCACAAGGGAGGAAGACAGGTGAGATTGAGGTGGCTTACAGCCATGATGGCTGTGGTAGCGCTGGGGGCTGCCTGCGGCGGCTCGTCAACTGTGGCGACGCAGCCGAAGGCGGGCAAGGTCCAGCAGACGCAGAAGATCGTGGGGGACAAGCTGGGGCTTTCCGCGAGCCAGCTCTCGACGGTCAAGCAGTTCTCGAAGGGCAAGCTGGTCGGCATCGTCGCGCTGACCATGCAGACGCAGTACCACCAGAACCTGAACAACGCGGCCAAGGCCGAGGCGGAGGCGCTCGGATTCACGGCCCAGATCTGTGACTCGGCGACCGACAACGCAAAGGCCGTGTCGTGCTTCGAGGGATTTGTCACTCAGGGTGCTGCGGCCATAATCACGACCAGCGCGGCAGACACTGTCGGACCGGCGGTGAAGGACGCGATCGCGAAGGGGATCGTGGTCGTCCAGGTGACCGGGAATGACCTCCTCAGCCTGGGCGCCGTCACGGTCACAGTGAACAACCTGACCATCGGCACGGCCGAGGGCACGGCCGCCGGCCAGTACGCGGCCAAGCAGTTTGCGGGGAAGGAAGTCCAGGTTGCCATCCTCGATTACCCATCGATCCCTGATCTGGTCGCGCGCGCTGACGCGATCCAGCAGGGAATGCTGGCCGCCAACCCCCAGATCAAGGTTGTCGGCCGCTTTATCGGGGGCCTCGCCACCAACGGAGTGACCTCGACCGAGACGGCCCTTCAGAAGTTCCCGCAGCTTCAGGGCATCGTCGGAATCAACGATGGTGGAGACCTCGGCGGATACCAGGCCATGGTGGCCGCCGGCAAGACCTCTGCGCAGTACTTCGTATTTGGCATCGACTGCGACCCGCAGGCGGTGACCAACATCGACCAGGGGACGATTTACAAGGGATGCGTCGACACCAACCCGGGCGGCACCGGCAAGCTTGCCGTTGACGCCTTCGGACAGATCTACTCGGGCTCGGACGTGGCCGGCCAGATCGAAGTCCCCGTTTCAGTGCACATGAAGAGCTGACGGAATCGATTCGTTGGACCGCATGGTCGAAATCGACATTGACTGGTTCGGGAACCCGCCCTGGGACCGCTCACTCGAGCGGTTCCTCGGGCGGACCCGAGCACTGCTCGCCGGGGATCACGAGATCCAGGGCGTGTGCTTCAACATCGGCTGGCTGGCGGACCTGGTCACGGAATGGACCGGAGATCCCACCCAGCGCCTGCCCCTTCGCTCACGCCGTTTCGCCCACTGGGCGGCGCTGAGCTACGCGGACCTGCGCGATTTCCTGGCGCAGGTCCGGACGGTGGGTGGCCAGGTCGGGCTCTCTGAGCTTCGCCTGGGAGTCCTCGTTGCCGGCCTTGGGCAAGTGGTCGCACCTCCCGAGGACGGCAGCATGTACGACCTCTTCTCGAGCTGGTTCGAACGGCACCCCGAGCTCTACCCGCTCGACATCTCTCCGCTTCCCGGTCCCGACCTCGATCCCCGCGTTCCGCTCAATAAAGACGGCTACCACTACGCCACACGCCCGAACGGTCTCGCCGAGGGCGAAGGCTTTCCCGAGTTCTTAGGCGAGCAGTGGGGCTCCGTGGCGAAATTCCTGGGCCTCGACTTCATCCACCTCAGGGATGGCTTCTTCGGTCCGCTCCTCTACACACGCAACGGGCCCTACGGGACGGTGGCGTCCTCCGATCCCGTGGAGAACCGGACCTGGACCGACGCCGTCAAGCGCCTTTTCCGCGCCTGCAAGGACTCTCATCCGAACGGCCTGGTGATCGCCTACTCCAGCGGCATCAGCGGAACGGCCGAATGGATGACCGGCTGCGTCGACCTCGAAGAGGTCGTGGCGGACGGCGCGCTCGACATCTTCATCGACCAGACGTGGGGCGGAGCCTGGCAGGACTGGTGGGACGACACGTGGAAGGGATGGACGTTCCAGCTCGCCTACCTGCTCGGTCACGGCGCACAGATAGCCGGTGGCAACCTGAGACGGGAGCGGCCGTGCCGCCACTACCTGCTCATCGAGACCTGGGACGGCTGGGAGCCGTGGGACACGCTGCGCGACACCCCGGAGAAGCTGCGCTGGGCGATGTGGGCCTTCACGCATGCCACGGTCATCGGCCCCGAAGGCAAGCTGTTGGTCCGCGACGGCATCTACATCTCGTGGATGAACGACTGGAACGACCGGCTGATCGGCGAGGAGGATGTCGCGTTTCTCTCCCAGAACCTCGACGCCGCCGAGGCGAGCGCGAAGCGCATGGATGCCGTTTACGGCCCCCTTCTCGTGCACAACCGCGACGGCCTGCTCCGGAAGGCCGATGCAGACCCAGCCTCGAACGCGAGCGAGTGGGTGGAGGATTACGTGGGCATGTCGCTCAAGTGGGCGCTGCCCGTCCTCGCCGGGACCCGCCCCGAGTGGCTGCCCGAGCAATGGAACGAGGGTGTCGTGGTTCAGCTGCCGGCCACCTTCGACACGGGCCGCCTGGAACGGCTGGGCGGGCCGGTGCTGATCACTGGACGCGCCGATTTCGTCGACGGCGAATTGCTGGAGCGGGCCGGCGTGGCAGCCACCAAGGACCGCCGCGCGGGCGGCTATACGCTGGGCCGGCCCTCGAGCCCTGATCTGCCCCGCGAGGAGCGCGTGCACATGCCCGAGCGAGTTGCGGTCAAGGCTGAGAACGACCCCTGGGTCGGCTACGCGACGGCCGGTTCGCCGGTTCTGACGCGCCAGGGCCGATTCATATACTGGCAGCCGCCCGATCTCGCCGACCCCTCGGACGCCCTCGTGCCACACTCCCAGATCGGCACCGTTTCTCCCTATATCGAGGCGGCGCGCGCCATGCTCGAGCTCGCCGGGGACTCCCATGGGGTGCGAGCCGCGTCGCCCGCGTCGCACGAGCCTGTGACCTTCAGCTGCTGGTCGAGCGGCGGGGTCGTGCACGTCCTGGCCGGCAATCTCGAATCGGGCTGGATGGGAGACTCGCGTTTCGCACGCACGGTCACGGTCGTGCTGCCGCGAGCGCGGCTGGGACTCGACGCCAAGCGCGAGTACCGCCTCCGCGTCGAGGGCGCCATGACCCCTCTTGGGGCAATCGACCCGGGCGCCGCCGAGCTGCAGTTCACCCTCGTGGTTCCGCCGCAGGGGTGCGTCCTGGCCCGCTTGGAGGCCGAGCGGTGAACAGCGTGATCGCCAGGTTCAACGTTGAGGGCCGCGGCTGGCGGCCGGTGCTGATCGAGTTCCTCGCGGAATACGGCTTTCTCGTCTTCTTTGGAATCTGGGTTGTCTACCTCTCCGTCTCCACAGTGCAGTTCCTCACCCCGAGCAATCTGCTCATCGTGCTGCGGCAGGCATCGATCTTCGGCATCCCGGCGATCGGCGCCACCTTCGTGATGATCATCGGGGAGATCGACATCTCGTTCGGCTCGCTGCTCGGTCTCAGCGGCGCGGTCGGTGCGAGCCTGATCGTCGGCGGAAAGAGTCCCCTGGTGGGCTTTGTCGCGGCTGTCGCCGTGGGTGCGTTGGTCGGGCTGATCAACGGGCTCTTGGTCACCGTCGTGCGGATCCCCTCGGTGGTGGCCACACTCGGCATGCTCACAGCGCTGCTGGGCTTCGGCCTGTGGTTCACCAGCGGCCAGAGCTATTTCGGGTCGCGGCTCGACCCGATCATCTTCCTGGCCGAGGGCTACTGGGGCCCGATCCCGGTTCCGGTCGTGCTGCTGTTTGTCGCCTACGTGCTCGGCCATCTGCTGCTGAGCTCCACCGTCTTCGGGCGCTGGGTTTACCTCGCGGGCGATAACCAGGAGGCGGCCTACCGCTCGGGGATTCCAGTGCGCAAGATCAAGATCGCGGTCTTCATCGTGGCCGGCGTGCTCACCGGAATCGGCGGCATGATCCTTGTCGGCCGCGTGGGCCAGGCCTCCGCATCGCTTGGCTCCGAGGCACTGTTCCCTGTTCTGACCGCGGTCATCCTGGGCGGCGTGGGGCTCACCGGTGGCAAGGGCAATTTGTGGAACACCCTGATCGCCTCGGTTTTCCTGGCCAGCATCGTCAACGGGCTCATCCTCGTTGGCGCCGACCCCAATGTGCAGCAGATCGCGCAGGGCGGAATCCTCATCGCGGCGCTATCACTGGACAGGCTCCGGAAATGACCGCGCCCTCCACCACGCAGCTCCGGCACGGCAAACACCTCATCGGTGGGCGCTGGATGGACTCCGGTTCGGGTCGCACGACGGTGCTGGTCGACCCGGCCCACAACGAGCCCATCGCCGAGGTCGCCATGGGCGAGGCCGCCGAGGTGGACAAGGCCGTGGCCGCCGCCCGCTCCGCCTTCGACGAGGGCCGCTGGCCGCGGATGGCGGCAAGCCAGCGCGGGCGATACCTGCTGCGACTCGCCGCGCTGATCGAGCGCCACGCCGACGAGCTGGCGCACCTCGAATCGCTCAACAACGGCAAACCGATCCGTGAGAGCAGCCGCATCGACGTACCGCTCGCCGCCGACTGCTTCGAGTACTTCGCCGGCTACGCGACCAAGCTCACCGGCCACACCCTGCCGGTTCCGGGCGACTTCCTGGCCTACACGTTGCGCCAGCCGGTAGGGGTCGTCGCCGCCATCACCCCCTTCAACTTTCCCCTGTTGCTGGCAGCGTGGAAGCTCGCGCCGGCGCTGGCTTTTGGCAACACAGTCGTGATCAAGCCGTCGCCGGAGACCCCGCTGACGACGCTTCGCCTGGCCGAGCTTGCGCTCGAGGCGGGGCTGCCCGAGGGCGCCTTGAACGTGGTTCTCGGTGACGCGACCGCCGGCGACGCCCTGGTCAAGCATCCACATGTCGACAAAGTCACCTTCACCGGGTCGACGTCCGTGGGCAAGCAGGTCGCCGCGGGCGCGACGGGCAACCTCAAGCGCGTCTCCCTCGAGCTGGGCGGGAAGGCGCCCAACATCATCTTCGCCGACGCCCCGCTGGACGAGGCTGTCGCGGGAGCGCTGTTCGGGGTTTTCTGGACACAGGGCGAGATCTGTACCGCGGGCTCTCGTGTGCTGGTCCATGCGTCGATCTTCGACAGCTTCGTGGAGAAGTTTCTCGCGCGCACCAAGCGATTGCGCATCGGCGACCCGCTCGACCTCAAGACTGACGTCGGTCCCCTCGTATCGAGGCGCCAGCACGAGCGCGTGCTCGCCTATATCGAGGCTGGGAAGAGTGGCGGGGCCCGGCTGCTGGCCGGTGGCGGGCGGCCCTCGGCGCCCGAGCTCGCGCAAGGCAACTATGTCGAGCCGACCGTCTTCGTCGACGCGCGCAGCGACCTGTCGATCGTGCGCGAAGAGATCTTCGGCCCAGTCGTCGTGATCCAGCCATTCCAGACCACCGACGAGGCGATCCGAATCGCCAACGCCACCGAGTACGGCCTCACCGCAGGCGTGTGGACGCGCGACCTCAAGCTGGCGCACCGCATGGCCCGCGACCTGCGCGCAGGCACCGTGTGGGTCAACACCTACAACCTGGTGACGAGCGAGGCGCCGTTTGGCGGCTTCAAGCAGAGCGGATGGGGGAGGGAGAACGGGCCTTATGCCCTCGAGTCGTTCACCGAGATCAAGCAGGTGTACGTCAACCTCGCCGACCAATCGCCCGACTGGTATGGGGAGGCATGATGGCCAGCGCCATCGCCGCCGCCACGGCCACCGAGCTCTACCTGCCGCCGCTCGTCCTCTTCGGGCAGGGCGCCCTGGACCAGGTCGGGCCGCGGACCCGCGCCTACGGTCGCCGCGCGCTGGTGGTCACGGACCGTGGCATGGTCGCCTCAGGACTTGTCGATCGCGTGACCGGCATCCTGCGCGCATCCTCCGTCGAGTCGATCGTCTTCTCCGGCGTGGAACCCAATCCCACCGTGTCGCAGGTCGAGGCTGCCCTGAGCGCCGGATCAGGACACGACATCGAGGTGGTCGTGTCGGTCGGCGGCGGCAGCGCCCATGACTGCGCCAAGATGGTCGCGCTCGTCGCAGCCAACGGGGGCCGCGTGCACGACTACGAGGGCGCGGACCGCGCGGCATGCCCGGGCATCCCGCTCATCGCCGTCAACACGACCGCTGGCACGGGCGCCGACATCAGCCGCTTCGCTGTCATCACAGACGTGGAGCGCAAGGTGAAGATGGTCATCGCCGACCGGCGTGTCATCCCGCTGGTGGCGATCAACGACCCGCTCACCACGGTCGGCATGCCGAAGTCCGTGACCATGGCGAGTGGCCTGGACGCGCTGACCCATTCGGTCGAGGCGTACGTCTCCTCGCTCGCCTCTGACCTCACCGACGTGATGGCTCTGCGCGGCGTCGAGCTGGCGAGTAAGCACCTCGTCCGGGCGGTGGAGCACGGACAGGATATAGACGCGCGCGAGGGCATGATGCTGGCCGCCGTCTACGGCGGGCTGGCCATCAACTCGGCGCTCGTCGGCGCCACGCATGCGCTGGCCCACGCGCTCGGCGCCCTCCTGGACCTCCCGCACGGCGTTTGCAACGGCATCCTGCTGCCCCACGTCTGCGCGGTGAACTACAGCTCGCGCAGGGATCGCTACGACCGCCTCGCAACGATCTTGGGCCAGACTTCTGACGGACGCCGTCTGCCCAGGCTGCTTCGCTCGCTCGGCGATCGGGTCGGCCTGCCGCGGCGCCTCGGCGAGCTCGGCGTCACCAGGTCGGAAATCCCCGCGCTCACCGAGCGCGCGCTCAACGACATGACGATGTCCACCAACCCGCGGCCGCTGACCGGCGCCGACGTGAGCGCCATCTACGAGAGAGCTCTGTGAATGGCGAAGCTGCTCTTGGGCTCCTCGAGGTCTATGGGCTCACGGCCGCGGTCGCCGTCGCCGACGAGATGGCCAAAGCCGCTCCCATCGAGAGCCTGCGGCGTCTGGACATCGGAGACGGCCTCGTCACGGTGGTGGCCAGCGGTGGCGTCAGCGCTGTCCTCGAGGCGGTCGCGGCAGGGCAGCGGCTTGCGACATCCAAGAAGTCCTTTCGGGCAGCTGTCGTTCTGGGCCGGCCCGCGGCCGGCGTGTCGGATCTCTTCTTCCCGCCAGGAACAGGTGGCGCGGCGCCCCCTGGCGGCTCTCGTCCGCGAGTCGCCGTCAACCCGGTGCGAGTCCGGCGCAGCAAGCCCGGCTCAGACAAAACCTAGGAGGTAGCGCAGGTGGCAGAGAACAGGACGTCAGGAAACGCGATCGGTATGGTCGAGACTCGAGGCCTCGTGGCCGCGGTCGAGGCGGCCGACGCCATGGTCAAGGCAGCCCAGGTGACGCTGGTAGCGCGGCAACTCGTCGGCGACGGTCTCGTCACGGTGATCATCAGGGGAGAGGTCGGCGCTGTGAAAACGGCCGTCGAAGCGGGCGCCTCGGCGGCGCAGCGCATCGGCGAACTGGTCTCGCAGCACGTGATCGCGCGCCCGGACAACGCCATTGAAAGCGTGATGGTCGCGTCCTAGGAGGCGAGAAGCAGGCTAGATGGTGACTACGGCATCGGGCGACCCGCGCCTGCGGGCGCTCGTGCACATCGATCGGATGGGGCCCCAGTATTCGTCTTACTGGGCCCTGATGGCGCAGGGCAGCTTGCCCATGCCGGACATGTCGCAGCTTCTGGTCGAGGTGACGCCCAGCAGCCTCGTGTTCCCGATCGGGGACGCCGCCTTCAAGGCCTGTGCCGTTCAGTCGGCAGGCATCATGGTGGAGCGGGACTTTGGGCTCCTCGAATTGCACGCGCAGCGCACCGATACGGTGCTCGAAGCTCGCGACGCGGTGCTGCAGGCGCTTGGCCTGGGTGTCGCCGACCGGCAGCTGCCGGAGCTGGTGTCGTCCCAGCGCATAAGTGCCCTGAGCGCATATCAGAGTCACCTCTTCAACAAGGTCCGGCGCGGGGCCTGGACGCAGCCCTCGGACACCTTGTACATCGTCGAGGTCGCGCCGGCCGCGTACGCGTATTTGATAGCGAGCGAGATCGAGAAGGCGACCGGGATGGAGCTGGTGCGGGTCGCAGGCACCGGGCTCTTCGGGCGCGTGATCGTCTCCGGAACCGACGCGCAGGCCGAGGTCGCCGAGCGGATCACCAACCAGGTGATCGGCGCGGTGGCAGCCGAAAGCGCGCGGAAGGGAGTGAGTTGAGTTGCAGGTGGCCCGAGTGGTTGGAACGGCGGTCGCCTCGATGAAGGAGGCGACGATGACAGGCACCAAGCTGTTGCTGGTCGAAGACATAGGCCGCGACGCCAAGGCCGGCCCGGATGCTCCTTACGTCGCGGTCGATCTGGTCGGGGCGGGGGAGGGCGAGCTCGTCCTCGTATCTCTTGGGAGTCCGGCCGCCAAGGCGGTGTCGCACGAAGGGGCGGCCGTCGACGCAGCCATTGTTGGAATCGTCGATTCCCTCCGGCGCGAGGGCAAGACGATCTACCAGAAGGATTAGGGGTTGGCTGGGGTCGAGCTGCGAGCTTTCGGGCACGTGTCGCGCATGCAGCCGCGCTACGCGGCCTATGAGGCGACGGTCGCCGACGGTGACATCCCGCTTGTGGGGATGGCACAGCTCTTTGTCGAGGTCGCGCCCGGCAACGAGATATATCGCGTGGCCGACGCGGCCCTCAAAGCCACCTCGGCGCGTCCAGGCTCGCAGGTCGTGGAGCGCGAGTTCGGCCTCCTCGCGCTGCACGCGGAGGACCCGGAGGTGGTGGCGGAAGCGGGCCGGGTGATCCTCGACAAGCTGGGCCTCGAGACCTCGGACCGGATTCGCCCGGCGATCGTCTCCGAGGAAGTGATCAGCAACATCACGCCGTTCCAGGCCCAGCTGATCAACCGCTTCCGCAGGGGGTCGCTGCTGATACCGGGC
>DATITA010000035.1:0-4998 GCA_035468355.1 Candidatus Dormiibacterota bacterium | reverse complement strand
AGAGGGGTCGAGCCCTCGTTGAGGTCTACCTCGGGCGTGGCAGGGCCGACCGGCAGGTGCTCGCGATAGCGGTCGATGACGCCCAACCCCACCCGCCTCCTAGAACACGCGCAGGAAGGAGGAGACCGCGCGGACCGGCTCGAGGCCGGCCATCCGGGCGCGCGCGTTCTGCAGGCTTGCGTCCTGGGCGGGGTGCGTGGTCACGACCAGCTCGGCGGTCTGGTCCTGGGACCACGCGTCCTTCTGAATGAAGCTCGAGATGCTGACGCCCTCCTCCGCAAACACCTGGCCGATCGCGGCAACGACGCCTGGGCGGTCCTCCACCCGGATGCGGTAGTAGGCGCGCGTGGTCACCTCCCCCATCGGAACCACTCCTACCCGGTCGTCGAAGCTGAACGACGGGCGGCTCTGGACTCCTCGGCGGATCGAGCGGGCGAGGTCGATCAGGTCGCCGACCACCGCGGACGCGGTCGGGCGGCCGCCCGCCCCCTGTCCGACCAGTAGAACCTGTCCCACCAGGTCGCCTTCCACGAAGACGGCGTTCTCCGCGCCTTCGACGCGCGCGAGCGGATGGTCGAGGGGAACGAGCGCCGGGTGCACGCGAGCCTCGATGCGCCCCGGATGGCGCTGCGTATGAGCGATCAGCTTGATGGCGTAGCCGAGCTCGCGCGCATAGCGGAAGTCGACCGGCTCGACGGATTCGATTCCCTCGCGGTAGATCTCGTGCGGCCTCACTTTGATCTCGTACGCGATCGAGCCGAGGATGGCGAGCTTGTAGGCGGCGTCGAAGCCGCCGATGTCGTCGGTCGGGTCGGCTTCCGCGTACCCCGCCGCCTGGGCCTCTGCCACCGCTTCCGACAGCGGAATGCCGGCAGCGGCCATGCGGCCGAGGACGTAGTTGGTCGTGCCGTTGATGACCGCGGACACTCGCTCGATGCGGTTGGCCTGGAGGTCTGTGCGGAACGCGCTGATCAGAGGAATGCCGCCGCCCACGGCGGCCTCGAAGTAGACGTCGACGTTGCGGTCGGCCGCCTGGTCGAGGAGCTCGGGGCCGTGCCTGGCCATGACCACCTTGTTGGCCGTGACGACGTGCTTGCCCGCCTGGATCGCCCGTTCCAGGTAGGAGTGCATAGGGTCGTCGCCGCCGGCGACCTCGACCAAGACCTGGATCGCCGGGTCGTCCAGGATGTCTTCCGGCCGCGTGGTCAGAAGGTTGGACGGGATCTCGATCGAGCGCTTCTTGTTCAGATCCCGCACGAGCACGCGGCTGAGGCTGAGCTCCATGCCAGCCCGGCGCGACAGCTGAGGGCCCCACGAAAGCATGCGAGCGGCGACCTGGGCGCCGACGGTGCCGAGCCCGATCAAGCCTACGTTCAGGGTTCCAGTGCCCATGGGCCGCTATTCTCCCTGCCGTGGCCTTGATCCTGCGCGAAGCCGACGTCCAGAAGCTCATCGAGATGGACGACGTGATCTCCGCCATCGAAGCGGCGATGAAGGAATTGGGCGAGGGGACCGCCCAGAACGAGCCTCGCCGCCGCGCCTTCGCGCCAGGCGGCCTGCTCAACGTGATGTTTGCCTCTTTTCCGGGCGGAAAGTGCACCGGCCTCAAGGCGTACACGGTCGCGGACGGCAAGGTGCGCTTCCTGGTCGTCATGTTCGCGCTGGACGGGACGCTCCAGGCCCTGATCGAGGCGGACTTCATGGGGACCTACCGCACGGGCGCGGCCACCGCGGCCGCGGTGAGGGCGCTCGGACCGAAAGGACCGGCCAAGGTGGGGGTAATCGGGACCGGCTGGCAGGCCTCGACCCAGGCGCTCGCCCTGTCGCGAGTGCTCGAGATCGAAGAGCTGCGCGTGTTCAGTCGCGATTACGACCGGCGCACGGCTTTCGCCCGCGAGCAGGGGGAGCAACTGGAGGTCAAAACCATCGCCTCGGCGAGCGCGGAAGAAGCCGTCCGCGGCGCGGACGTCGTGGTCACGATCACCACCAGCTCTACGCCGGTGATCGAGGCGTCGTGGGTGGAGCCGCACGCGATGGTCGTGGCCGCGGGCTCCAACTTCCGCAACAAGGCGGAGATACCACCCGAGCTGGTGGCCCGGGCCCAGACGGTGGTTGTCGACCAGATGGCGGCTGCGCGCCTGGAGAGCGGCGACCTGATCGCCGCGCACGAAGCCGGCACGTTCGAATGGGAGAAGGCGGTCGAGCTCGGTTCGGTGCTGGCCGGCAAATGGAAGCCTCCCGGAGAGCCCGGCATCACGATTTTCGAATCGCACGGTCTGGCGCTGTGGGACCTCGCGGCCGGCGCGGTGGTGGTGGCTGCAGCGCGCGAGCGAGGGATGATCGAGGAGGTCGACCTCCTTTAGCGGCTCCTAATGGTGGAAGGGGACCGGCTGCGCCAGGGCGCCCACCTGGAGCCAGGAGCCGACGAGGTACGCCGAGACCAGGATGACGACCAGGACGGCGCTGGCGGCGGCGTAGACGACCCAGGGCGACGGCCCTGACCCGGCGAGCCGGACCACGATATCCGGCCAATCAGGCCCTCGGCGCGGCGTCCAAGTTTCCACTTCGGCCCGGATCATCCGGCTGAGGTCTGCTTCGGAGGGTGTGTTTGACCCTCCAGTTGTGGCGTTATCTTCCACGTACGGCACCTTCACTACTCGAACGCCTGGTGTCGGATTCCTGGTCGTTCCCCATTGTTTTCCGCATGATCGCCACGGCTTTGGCGATCCGGGATGCGACCGTGCCGGCCGGCACCCCCAGCACCATGGCGATCTCTTCCCGGGTCAAACCCTCGTAGTAATGAAGGACGACCGCGGCGCGGAGCTTCGGGCTCAGCGCCTCCATCGCCTTGCCCACCACGTCGCGGGCCTCGGCCCGATCGTAGTCGCGGCGGTCGGGCGGCGTGTAGAGGCGGGCGGGCAGGAAACGGGCCAGCTTCTGGCGGCGAAGGTGGGAGATCGCCAGGTTGACGCCGATGCGCCGCAGCCACGCGCCCGGAGGGGCCGTGGGCGTGTACCGGTGGCGGGCGCGGTAGGCGCGGACGAAGGTCTCCTGGGTCAGGTCCTCGGCCGCCGCCGCGTCCAGCACCACGGCGCGGATGGCCCGGTAGACGGAGCGGTACTCCCGGTCATATAGCTCCCTGAACTCGGTCGCGGGGTCGAGCTCCCTGCCCTCGGTCACGCGCTAAGTGTGAAGCCAAGGATGGCCGTGAGGGCACGCCTCCGCGGCGAACCGCGTCGAGCTCTTACTCGCCCGGGCCTTCGAATCCCGCTGGACGCCAACTCGTGTCAAGGGGAATGTCGCGACGCCCGCCGGCTCGGTCGAACTCATACGCGTCAACCATCTCCGCCGCAAAGCCCCAATAATCCAGGAAGAACTCTTCGCGGCCGCGCTGCTGAGCCGCCGCGTGCTCGACCTCGCTCTTCCAACCGAGCATTCCCTCGCGGGTTTTGAAGAAGGCCATCGCGAGCGAGCGACCGTCGTCGCTCCGGTATCCGGTGATCCCGATCAGGCCGAAATCACGCCTTGACGAGACGATGTCCCACATCCGGTCGTTGAGCGTGGCGTACGTCGATTGATCGAGGTCTTCCCGCCTACGCACGCTGAAAACACCAACCACCATCTCGAGCGCTGTGCAGTCTATGAGATTCGGTATCCGGTCGAGCTCCCTGCCCTCGGTCACGCGCCGGGTGTGAAGCCAGGGATGGCCGTGGGAGCGGCCGGCGCGGCGATCCGCGCCGGCCAATCAGCTTTTCGAGCTCAGCCTTTGCCCCCGCACGCCGCGGAGATGATCCCGGTCCCGGCGACCTGCATCCGCTGCTGGTTCTGACTGACGTTGCCAAAGGCGTACGGCTGCACGCCCGAGAAGTCTCCGTAACCCGAGATCGAGGCCGTCTTGTGCGAGCGGCGCCTAAGGATCCGGTAGGAAGAGTTATACTCGCCGGATGAAGACTGCCGTTTCAATCCCCGACCGGATCTACGAGGCCGCAGAGCAGTACGCAAGACGCCGACGGATTCCTCGCAGCCAGGTGTATGCCGAAGCCCTGGCGCGCTTCATGGCCGAACAGGAGTCCGATCAGGACCTGACCGCAGCGCTCAATCGTGTTTGCCAAGAAGTCGACACCGGCCCGGACGAATTCGGTAAAGCTGCCGCGCGTCGCGCCTTGGCTCGGTCGGATTGGTGATCCGCCGCGGAGAGATCTGGTGGGCCGACCTCGGCTCGCCAAGGGGTTCGGCGCCGGCTTTGCGCCGTCCGGTGCTGGTCATCTCCGCTGACTTTGTAAACCTCTCCGCCCTGCAAACAGTCTCCGTCGTTGGCATCACCTCCAACGTGAAATGGGCAGCCGCCCCGGGAAACGTGTTGATTGCGAAGGGCGTCGCTAGCTTGGCGCGAGAATCGGTTGTCAACCTAACTCAACTCCAGACGATCGACCGATCGGATCTCGACTCCAGGGTCGGCAAGTTGCCTCGAGCGTCAATGCAGGACGTCGACGCTGGGTTGAGGCGAGTACTGGACCTATAAGCCGGTTCGCGTCATGGAAGGCCCGTCGAATTGGAGTGGCCGCTGTGGACTCGAACAAGTACCTCCGCGGTAGACTGGCTCGAACGCTGTAGGTCCGACAGTGGCCGCGCACAACGGTGTGCGGGGCCGTTATGCCGGCAAATCGACCGCCTGCTAGTGCAGTGCGAGGCGATTACGATCGCTGCGCGATGAGTTTGCCCTCGCAGGAGCTGACCCGACAGATCAATGAGCGTAGGCAAGTTCGAGAGTCGAGCGAATCCGAACGGCGGTCGACGGAAGCAAAATCCGAGGAGCCGCCGCCATCAGCGGCCCTTCCAAATCGGCGCCTTAGGGCCGTCGACTGGATAGCGCTCGGCTTGTTAGCGCTGGCAACAATGTGGGCAGCCGGCGCATACGCGAGCATGGTCGCTGCGAAGAACGGGTCGATTCCGTTTGGCGTGGCGTCTGCGGCGTACAACAGCGTTTGGCTTCCGGGG
>DATITA010000034.1:0-2168 GCA_035468355.1 Candidatus Dormiibacterota bacterium | reverse complement strand
ACCGGCGAGCACGATCGCGTCGACAAAGGGGGCGAACTCGCGGATCGAGGCGAGCACGAAGAAGCCGCCCAACCGGTCCAGCGCCCCGAACAGGACGAGGAAGTTGGCCGCCTGCAGACCCGGCGCCTCGTAACCGAAGGCGATCGTCGAGACGAGCAGCGGGAACCAGCAGAGGCGCATCGCGAACAGGAACTGTCCGACGAACTCGCTCCCGTAGGGGTATGGAGGGCGGACCGCCGAGGCGAGCGTCTTGCCCGTCAGGATCATCATGTTGCCAACCTCTTCGAGCACGTTCTTGGTCGGCAAGAACGCACGGTCGGCGACGGCTCGGATCAACTGGTCTCTTCCTCCACGATGGTGAGCCCGGCAACACGCGAGGCTCCAGCGGGTAACACTACGCGACCGCCGGTGCAAAGACCAACTGGCAACCGGCAATTCACCGGGAAGCGGAGTCCGGCCCCGACCTCCCGTGGTATGTTCCGAACGCTTTGCGGTCCTGGAGAGTGAGCAGTGTCGGAATCGCCGTCGGGATCGGAACCGTTCTCGCGGTCTCCGCCTGCGGTGGCGGCGCCCGTCAGGACGCGACCGAGCCCAGCGGGAAGTTCCCCGTCGCGGTCAGGGCCGCGGGCTTCCCGTCGAGCCAGACCCTTGCGCAGCACACTCACCTGCTGATCGCCGTGCGCAACATCGGTCGCAAGACGATCCCGAACGTGGCCGTGACGATCTGCAATGTGACCTGCACCTATCCCGCGCCGAAGGGCGCGGGGACCAGTGCGGCCGCCTTCTCGGCGAGCCTGGACCAGACCGGGCTGGCGAATTCGTCCCGGCCGATCTGGGTGGTCGATCATGGTCCCGGCGCCTGTCACTACAGCTGCCAGAACGGGGGAGTCGGCGCCGGGGTCAGCGCCGCCTCCAACACATGGGCGCTCGGAGCCCTGCCCCCAGGTCGAACGGTCATCTTCCGTTGGGGGGTGACCGCGGTGTCCGTCGGTCACCACGTGGTCGCGTGGGAGGTTGCCGCCGGCCTCAACGGCAAGGCCCATGCCGTGCTGGCCAACGGCTCCGTGCCGCGCGGCTTCTTCGCGGTCGGGATCAGCGGCAAGCCCGCCCAGTCCTACGTGAACAACAACGGGCAGATCGTCCAGAGCTCCGGGCAGTAGAGCCGCTGAGGCCCGCGAGGTCCGGCCAGCCCGACCCGACGGGGGCGTCAGCCCTCGCTGGAGGAGGCCCAGATGTTGATCTGGCCGTCGACGGCGTGCGGCTCGATCGCCTCGATCTCACCGGCGCCGAACTCGAGGCCGTCCAGCGCGGCCACGTTCTGCTCGAGCTGGGCCACGCTGGAGGCGCCGACGAGTGCCGACGTGACCCGGGGGTCGCGCAGGACCCAGGCGATCGCCAGCTGGGCCAGGGTCTGACCGCGACGCGCGGCGATCTCGTTGAGGGCCCGCACGCGGGCCACGTTCTCATCGGTGAGGAGATCGTCGGCGAATGCCTGCCCGCGCCGCACACGCGAGTCGGGCGGAATCCCGTCCAGGTACTTGTCGGTGAGCAGGCCCTGGGCCAGCGGCGAGAAGGCGATCACGCCCACACCCTCGCGGCCGACGACGTCCAGCAGGTCGGATTCGATCCAGCGATTGAACATCGAGTAGGACGGCTGGTGGATGAGCAGCGGCGTGCCCATCGAGCGAAGGATGCCGATCGCCTCCTCGGTCCGGCGTCCCGAATAGCTGGAGATGCCGATGTAGCGCGCCTTGCCCGAGCGCACGGCGAAGTCCAGCGCCCCCATCGTCTCCTGCAGCGGCGTGTCGGGATCGAAGCGGTGCGAGTAGAAGATATCGACGTGGTCCAGCCCCATCCGCCGCAGGCTCTGGTCCAACGAGCCGAGCAGGTACTTCCGTGAGCCGTGATCGCCATAGGGACCGGGCCACATGTCGTAGCCGGCCTTGGTCGAGATCACCAGCTCGTCGCGCAGGTCCGCGAAGTCCTGCGCGAAGATGCGTCCGAAGTTGGCCTCGGCGCTGCCGTACGGCGGTCCGTAGTTGTTGGCGAGATCGAAGTGCGTCACCCCGAGATCGAACGCGCGGCGCAGGATCGCCCGGCTGGCGGCCAGCGGACGGTCGTCGCCGAAGTTCTGCCACAGGCCGAGCGAGACGGCCGGCAGCAGCAGG
>DATITA010000033.1:0-37234 GCA_035468355.1 Candidatus Dormiibacterota bacterium | reverse complement strand
GGTGACGTCGACTTTGTAGATGTTCCAAAGACCGGTTGGGTCGGGCGTCCGGCTGACCGCGATGTCGAGGTGGTTGACGTGCGTCAACGACCCGTTGGGGCGCGTCTCCAGCGTCAGGACGACGAGGAAGAACCGCTGGGTGGCCGCGTCGTACAGACAGGATGGGTCGGTGACGTTCTGAGCCCGCACCTTCGTGGTGCGGTTGATCGCGGGCGCGTAGCCGTAGAAGGAGTTGAGGTCGACGGCGTGGTTCACGTCGCGCGGGAAGCCGGCCACGATGTTGGTCGCGGTGTTGTCGGGTAGCAGAGACTTGCCGCTGGCGTCGAACACGTTGAACACGTCGTTGACGGCCTCCACCACGTAGCCGTTGCCGGCGCAGAGGCCCTGGTCAGGCGGCTCGACCGTGAACTGGTTGCCACCCCTCGCATACCGCTGCTGGTACAGGTTGAGACCGTCGAAGCTGGCGGTCACGGTCGGGTTGGACTTCGCCTTCTGGGCGCCGCTGACGGTCGGCCCGACCGCGCTGCCGCGAGAGTTGCTGCGGCCGGTGATGGTGCCTGAGTAGGGTGCCGGGCCGGCCGCGGTGTCCATCTGGCCCGCGAACTCCGCAGTGGTGGTGTCGCCGCTGCCGGAGGCCGGGGCGTCGCCGGCGGTCGGGGAACCAGTCCCTGAGAGCGGTACCGTGCCGCCGATCTGCGATGCGGCGCTGGCCGTGGACCACGGACTCAGCCCCACGGCGAGAGCGACCACAGCCAGGAGTGTGACGAAAAGACGCGGCCGTTTGACCATTAGCTCCCTCCCCTAAGCGGCCGGCCCACGCCGACCATCATCGCCGCGATCTTAACGGTTAACGTGCGGTTCATGAGAGGAGGCCACGAGTTATCTCAGCGCCGGCAATTGGTCCGATCTTAACAACGTCGATCTCGTCCGTGACTTCAGCGCTCATCGCCGGCCCTCCGTTCCTTCCGCATTGTGGATGCACCTCGCCACCTGTGGCGTTCAGAAACTCCGTCGAGTTCAATTCCGGATCTCAGCACTGCCATTTGTGCCCATAGTTCTGGCCGCTTCGCCCAAGTCGTGTAGCAACGCGTGTAGCAACCCAAGCGGCACCCGGCGTCACGCCGCGGTAGCTGGCGGACTTGAAGCGCGGACGGAGTGAACTCAAAAGGCGTCTGGCGGTACGCCCCGAACCAGCGCCTACTGCGGTTCGGGACCGTGAGGCCCCGGGTTCAAATCCCGCGCCCCCGCCCAATTTCCGAGCTTTGAATCAATGCCACCTTAGCGTGATCGACGGTCTGCTAAGGTCGCAGGGAATGGAAGCTGAGCGGCCTCGGAATGTTGCTCAGCGCCTGCTGATACTGGTCCTGGCGGTCGGGATCGTGTGCGCTTTGGCGACTACCTTCGCAGTCGGCTTCCTGCTGCACCGGCCTGCTGCGACGCAAGCCGTCGCCAACACGAAGGGTCCAGGGGTGAGAATTCACCTCGAAGTCTCCGCGGGCAATGGCCGTCCCGGCGACCCGCATCCCGCCTGGCCCAGCTACCTGCCCACGACCACTCTTGACGTCCCCGCCAACTCCCTGGTCACAATGCAGATCGACGAGGAGGACCTGGCCAGGGGCCTGCGTAATCCCTTTTGGAGTCAGGCGCAAGGCATCATTGGCGGCACCTTTCACATGACGTATTACGACAACAACGGCCAACGGCAGCAAGGCGATTTCCGCGCTCTCGATTCGGCGGACAACGCAGCCCACACCTTTGCCATTCCGCACCTTGGCGTCTTCGTCCCCCTGGAAGCTTTGAACGCCGCTGCGCCGCCGGGGAGCATGAACGTGATCACGTTTTCCTTTCGGACGGGCAAGCCTGGCGTTTACAACTGGCAATGCTTCGTCCCTTGCGGAACGGGCACCCTCGCCGGTAACGGAGGACCGATGCAGACGCTCGGTTACATGGTCGGCCTTCTCGTCGTCCAATAGCCGCCCTTTGTAAGGCTTGCGCCAGCGGCCGTTCGCCGACCGGTATGCCGGGTCTACACCTCTAGCGACGACGAACAAGACAATTCCTGGCAACGCGAGGCCGCTGCCGTCGGCTAGCGCACCGAACGGATGCGGCTGACGAAAAGCGTCCCGAGCAAGAAGAAGAGGATCACGCTTCCGAACGCGACTCGGTAGCCGGAGTTCGCGGCGTGGCTGTTGAAATACTGGATCAGCACGCCTTCGATGGCGGGGACGATGCTGTTCGGTAGCGTCTGACCGACGTGGAACAGGCCCATGTCCTTGGCCGACTTCGCGCGATCGGGGAGGGTGTCGCAGGCGAGGGCCCAGTCGACGGCGACGTAAAGACCGTAGCCGAGGCCGTAGACCACGGCCAGGAGTAGGACGACCCAGATCTGCGTGGGGTAGAAGACGATGAAGAAGGCGGCCACAGCGATCTGAAAAGCGCCCGCTGCGTAGACGAATCGCTTACGTCCGTGACGGTCGGAGGCAGGGCCTCCGAACAGGCCAGGAAGGATCATCGCGGCAAACGCAACGCCCAGCCAGATCGAGGTGAACTGGTCGGGGTTGCCGACCTTGACCACGTTCGCGAAGAACGGGGAGAGGAAGTAGGCGACCGCCGCCACGCCCCCGGTCACCATCATGCGCGTGAAGATGACCCAGGCAAAGTCTCCGCCCCAAAGGGGATGGAAGAAGTCGACGACGACCTCACGTGGGCTCCGGCGAGGACCGGAAGCGATCGGCCGCTTGCCTTCCTGGCTTCCCGCCCATAGCACGGGCAGCACGCTGAGCGCGAGCACAACCGCCATGACCAGGTAGCTCTGCACCGCCGCATGCTGGGCTGAGAACACGGACGTGGTGGCGAAACCCAGCAGAGCGCCAAATGCCGTCATCACCGACAGGAATCCGCTCGCCTTGCCGAACTCGTGTGCCGGGACGACGTCGGGGATGATCCCGTAGTAGGCCGCGGCGGCCCCGTTGAGGCAGATCTGCACGATGAGGTGCCCGACAAGGAGCTGCGGATAGCTTCGGGCGCTCCACATCAGCCCGATGCCGACCAGGCTCGCGAGCATTCCCGCCACCATCAGGGGACGCCGGCGGCCCCACGGGGTTGAGATACGGTCCGAGAGGGCTCCGACGAGAGGGGGTACGACGACCGAGAAGAAGGCGCCGGCCGCCACCGTGTAACCGATGACGGGTTCGACCTGGTCCTTCGGAAAGCCAAAGCTCCGGATCTGACTCTGCAGCAGGACGAGCGGATAGGGGAGCCAGGTGAACGACAAGCCGAAGTAGAAGGTCGCGAGCGCGAGGTGCCGCAGGTTCCCGAACCTCACCTCGTCTTTGGCGAGAGTCACAGTGACCCCTGACATGGCGCCCATGCTGCATCACGCTGCGTCTCAATGTGAGTTCCAATCCGGTATCAAATTCGCCGGAAGGAGACGAGGCCGCTACGCCGTGCCTCCGGTTGATCGAGAAATCGTTCCGTGGACTCGGCGCGGTAAACGACGCGGATCATCGGCTCGGAAGTGGGGGCAACCCAGGTCGGGTCGTGCTCGCGCAAAGGCGGCGAAACGGTAACTAAGCTCGCACGGCCAAGCCGCCAGGCGTGTCGCTCGTTTGACCGAAATTGAGAGTCAATCTGAGACCCTTTGGTACTGCGCTCGATACATGGGCCGGCGCATCATCCCGCTATGAACCGCTTGGCAGTCTTGACAGTCGGCGTAGGGATCATGGCCACGCTTGCCGTTTTCGACCTGGTAAGTGCGTGGGCTCTTCACCGCGGCTGGGTGGATTTGGTGGTCGTTCTTGGGTTGTTCGGCATTGCCGTCGCCCTATTCGTTGCGCTGATCATCGCCGGCTCCCGCGAACGGCGCCAGATCACGACCAACTCGCGGGCGCCATTGGACGTCGTTGGCCGAGCCGCGCGCGGCGCCAGGTGGAGCGCCCTCGCCGGGGTCGGTCTCAGCCTCCTCTTGTTCGCCAACTGCTCAGGCGGGGTGCTATCGGGCGCCTCCGTTGTTGGTGGTCCGATGGACGATGCCTCGAACTTCTTAAACCTCAGCGCGGCTGTCTTGCTCCCGGTCCTCCTTGTGATCGTGCTGTCCGCGGTCTTGGCCACGGCTGCAGAGGTGCTAGTCAGGCGACAGCGAGGGCGCTCAGCTTTGCTGGCGGCGCAGGCGGGGATCTGGGCGGCGGTTCTGATCGTCGTCGTCGCCATGATGACGGTGCCGGTTGGCTTCTTCTTCGGGATCTCAGCCTGCGATTTTGGTACCAGCCAAGGGGCATGTGCGGCAGGCGCCGGCAGCTTCATGAATCTGTTCGCGGCGGGCACGGCGGCTCTGGTGCTGCCGTACCTCACGTTGATGGCGCACATCTTGGCGTTGGGACCAATACCCGCGGCGGCCAACGAGACTTCGTTGTGAAGTAGTCGGGGGGTACTAATTGATGTCGCAATCACAGATAGGACTCCGGCGCCCACCCGCGTCATCTTGGTTCACCCAGGCGTCAGTGGGGAGGACGAGAGACGCTGTTGCGTAATCGGCACGTGTCGCTGTTTGAATTGCTGGCAGTTGGCACATCGGGAACCGTGGGCCTGGGCATGGCCGGCATGGCGATCGTCCAGTCCAGGAGCGACACCGGTCTTCTCGGCGTTGTTGGGCTCAGCAGCAGTTTCCTGGCTGTTGCGGTCTTACTACTGATCGGGGCGGCTACGAAGGGCAAGGTGCCGGGCTGGTCACCGACCTTCTACACCCTGGCCTCGATGCTCTCTATCGCTGTAGGTCTGTTGGCATTGGCGTTCGCCTGGGGCGCCAATGGCGTACCGACAATGGCCGCGGGCGCCACGACGGACACCCTGATTGCGGCCGCTATCGGCAATGTATTGACGATAGTTGCGAGCTTCGTCCCGCAGGCCAGGGGCGTAGTGAAGTGACCTCAGCGACGCCAATAGAGCCGGCGTGGGCACGAGTCGCAAAGACAGCCTCGACCCCGCTAACGCGATAGACATACTGCTGAACCCGGTTTGGAGCGGTCGGGCCGGTCTCGAAATGAACTAGACCCCCTCGGAAGCGGTCTCGGGTGGATGAGACCGCCCAGATTTCGGGACCGTGGGGCCCGGCTTCAAATCCCGGCCCCCGACCAATTCTTGAATACGCTTCGCGTCCAACGACTCAAAGAGCCGCGACAGGCTGCCTGCCCAGCGCTCGAGCGATCACCGGTCGCAGTGCATCGGCCAGCGTGGGTTGGCCGATCTCCTGCAGGTCGTAGGTGACGTGGCGCATCGGGTGTCGTGAGCGGATCAGCCGGTCCAGGTTGATCGGCGTTCCAGTCACCACCACGTCGCAGTCCGCCGCATTGATCGTCGCCTCCAGCTCTCGCAGCTGCGAATCCGAATAGCCCATCGCCGGCAGCACGTGACCGATGTGTGGATATTTCTTAAACGTCTCCGCGATCGAACCTACGGCAAAGGGCCGCGGATCCAGCAGATCCGCCACACCGGCTCCCTGCGCGGCGACCGTGCCGGCGCCGTAGCTCATGCCGCCGTGGGTGAGCGTCGGCCCGTCTTCCACCACCAGTACGCGCTTGCCCCGCAGCGACGGACCGTCGTCCAGCACTGTCGGCGATGCGGCCCGCACGATCATCGCCGAGGAGTTGACCGACATCACGTCCTTGATGACACGCTCGGTCGGAGCAAGCCCAGCGCTGTCGATCTTGTTGATGACCACGACGTCCGCCATGCGCAAGTTGGCCTCGCCGGGGTGGTAGGCGAGCTCGTCGCCCGCTCGCAGCGGATCCACCACGACCACGTGCACGTCGGGACGATAGAACGGAAGGTCGTTGTTGCCTCCGTCCCAGACGATGACGTCGGCCTCGGCCTCGGCCCGGACCAGGATGTCGGCGGAGTCGACGCCCGCGTACATGACCATCCCGAGCTCGACCGGCCGCTCGTATTCCTCGCGCTCCTCGACGCTCGGGTGCGACGCGTCGATGTCACTCAGGGTGGCGAATCGCTGGACGCGCATCGCCTCCAGATCGCCGTACGGCATCGGGTGACGGACCAGCGCCACCTTCAGTCCGGCGTCCAGCAAGAGACGCCCGATCCGGCGGCTCGTCTGGCTCTTGCCCGATCCTGTGCGCACCGCGCAAACGGCGACCACCGGCTTCGTGCTCTTCAGCATCGTCGAACGTGGTCCGAGCAGGCTGAAGTCCGCGCCCGCGGCCAGCGCCAGCGAGGCCTTGTGCATGACGTCGATGTGCGCGATGTCGGAGTAGGCGAACACCACCTCGTCGGCGCCCGTGTCACGGATGAGCTGCGCAAGCTCTTCTTCTGGATGCACCGGGATTCCCCTCGGATAACGCGAACCGGCCAGTGATGGCGGGTAGATGCGATTGGCGATCCCCGGGATCTGTGTCGCGGTGAAGGCGACGACTTCAGTGTCGGGGTCGTCGCGATAAACCACGTTGAAATTGTGGAAGTCCCGCCCTCCGGCACCCATGATGATGACCTTGCGCATCTCGTCCTCCTAAGACCGGTGCTCCGCCGCCGGGTGAATGAACTCCGTGAGCAACGCCCACAGCACCGCTTGCTCGGTCGGCAGCCGGTTGGCCGCTTGCTCGAACACGCGCGACTGAGGACCGTCGATCACTTCATCGGTCACCTCCTCGCCGCGATGGGCGGGGAGGCAGTGCATGAAGACCGCATCTGGCCGGGCATTCGCCATCAGAGAGGCGTCAACCCGGTAGGGGAGTAAGGCGCGCCGCCGCTCATCACGCAGCGCTTCGTCGACTCCCATCGACAGCCAGACGTCCGTGTAGACGGCGTTAGCCTGGCTTGTCGCCTCTACGGCGTCGTTCGTGATGATCACGCGCGAGCCACTTGCCTCTGCGAGGTGGCGAGCCACCTCGACCACCTCAGGATCAGGCTCGAATCCAGGGGGCGTCGCGACCGCGATGTCGATGCCCGCCAACGCGCAGCCTTCCAGCAGGCTGTGTGCCACGTTGTCGCCGTCACCGACGAACGCCAGCCGATGTCCCTCCGGGCGGCCCCAGATCTCCAGCAGCGTCATCAGGTCGGCGAGTGCCTGACAGGGGTGGTGGCCATCGGTCAGCGCATTGATGACGGGGATCGAGGCGGCGGCCGCAAACCTGCGGACGTCGCCGTCGCTGAAGGTGCGAATCACGAACGCGCGCGCGTAGCTGCTGATCACGCGAGCCGTGTCTTCGATGGTCTCCCCGCGGTCCAGCTGCAGCTCGTGCGGCCCTACGGAGACCGGTGTGCCGCCTAGCCGCGCCACCGCGGTTTCAAACGAGATGCGAGTCCGGGTTGACGGTTTGTTGAAGAAGAGCACAACCGTGTCTCCCTTCAGCACATCGGGCGCCGAATGCGGCTCACGCTTGAACCGGCTCGCGATCGAGAGCAGCGTCCGCAGGCGGTCACGCTCGAGGTCCGCGATCCTCAGCAGGTCTTTGACGGGCGTGTCCGCGGCAACTGCCATGTCGAGCTCCTTTGCGTAGGCCCAAGCGGGCTGCATGGTGAGCGTCGGCCTTTCAACGATCGGCGGCCAGCGGCGAAGGTCCCCACAAGCTCGAGCCCAACGGCCCTGACGAGCCGCTGTGCCAGAGCCAGACTGGGGCCCACAAAGCATGAGAGTCGTGGTCGCGCTGGGGGGCAACGCACTGATGCGGCGGGGGGAGCCTCTCGAGGCTTCGGTCCAGCGCGAGCACGTCGCCGAGGCAGCGCGCTCAATTGCGGCGCTGGCCAAGCACCACAGCTTGCTGCTCACCCACGGCAACGGGCCGCAGGTCGGTCTGCTCGCCCTTCAGTCGGAGTCATATCGTGCGGTCAGGCCGTATCCGCTCGACGTGCTCGTCGCCGAGAGCGAAGGCATGATCGGTTACTTGCTCGAGCAGGCTCTCCAGAATGAGCTGTCGGGCAGGCAGGTCGCCACAGTGCTGACCGAGGTCGACGTCGACCTCGCCGATCCCGCCTTCGCCCATCCGACCAAGCCTGTCGGGCCGGTCTACACCGAGGGCGAAGCGCACAGGCTTGCCACCGAACACGGGTGGCAGGTCGCCAGGGACGGCGCCGGTTACCGCCGCGTCGTGGCTTCTCCCGAACCCAGGCGCATCGTCGAGATGGAAACCATCAGGCGGCTGGTGGACACGGGAGCGATCGTGATCTGCGCCGGGGGCGGTGGCATCCCCGTGTTCGTCGATCCAGCATCGGGCCGCAGAGAAGGCATCGAGGCCGTCATCGACAAGGACCTCTCCGCGGCGCTTCTGGCGATCCAGGTCGAGGCCGACTTTCTCATGCTCCTGACCGACGTGGATGCCGTCGAAGAAGGCTGGGGAGGACCGGGTGCGCGGCCCATCCGGTCAGCGACGCCGGCGCGGCTGCGCTCGCTCTCCTTTGCGGCGGGGTCGATGGCACCGAAGATCGAAGCGGCATGCCGCTTCGTCGAGGCGACTGGGCGTCGCGCGGGGATAGGATCCCTCGCCCGGGCGAGCGAGATACTGGCCGGCCGGTCGGGAACGAGCATCGCACCCACCGAGGCCCAGGCGACCGCTGGCACATCCTACGAAGCCATCTCATGAGGTAGGAGATCTCGCGCGCATGCGCATCTGCATCGTGACCGTTGGAACTCGCGGCGATGTCCAGCCTTGTGTTGCCTTGGCATGGCCTTGCGCTCTGCCGGCCACGCGGTCAAGTTGGCCACAGTCAAGCGTTACGAAGCGCTGGTCAGGCGCACTCCGAGCTGATCACCAGCCGGACGTCCCGGCGCCCCCTTTGAACGGTCCTTCGATGCCCGCCGTGATCCAGCCACCGTAGAAGTCGCCGGCCTGCGCGGTCACCCGCTCGTCGTCGAGGAAGCAGGCGTCAACCCGCCCGGGGTAGAAGGCGATGCAGTCCTTGAGCATGCGGTAGGCGGGGAGGGGATCCGCGTAGCTCCATGCTGCGGAGGCTGACTCGCGATGCTCGCCGAAGATGTCGAAATAGGAGGCCTGGCCCTTCCACTCGCACACCGTCATGCCCCTCGATGGCCTCAATGATTCGAGGTGCACATCGGCTCTCGGAAAGTAGATCGTTGGTGGGTGGCTGGTCTCCAGTACGCGGAGGGCTGAATCGCTGCGGGCGACAGTCAGACCGTCGAACTCGACGCGTGCGACGCGGCGCAGCGGCTCGACGCGCGGGGGGCGCGGGTAATCCCACACCGATTCGCTCATGAACCCAGTCTAGAGACGGAGCCGAGCTGGTTGTCCAAGTGCGTGTCTAAGCCACGTGCTTGAACGCGCGAGGTCTTTGGGCGGAGCGGGCATACGGTGGTTGCGAACAAGAAAGGGGGTCAGACAACATGAGCGACCAGCAGTCGTACAAAGTCGAGCGGATCCTCGAGGGCGTGGAGATTCGGCGGTACCCGCCGATGGTGTTCTAATGAGACGGTCGATCGGGGTTGCATCGGTCGCATCGTTGTGATTTCACTCTGGGCGGTGGGTGCTTCTCGCGAGCTGCCCCGGGCGGCTCGGCTCCAATGGAATATGCGAGTGGCGACCGCCGCGATCGTTAAATCCGCTCCGTCCATTTAAGGACTAAGGTGTTCTCGCCCGCCGCGCCACATGGCAGCGGCCCCGGCTTCTTGGCGTGCTTGTGAGTACGGAGGGGGATGCCAAATGAAGGCCAGACGGAATCGACGAGGTCTTGTCGCAGGAATTTCTCTACGGGTAGGGGCGCTAGCCATAGCCCTGACGGCGATGTTCGCCGGCCCCATCGCCGCCGGGGCAGGTGGAGGCGTCTCGACGCTGACCGGGACGCTGGCGGACGGCGCCACCTATGAGATCCAGGTGCCGGCCAGCTGGAACGGGACGCTCGTCCTGTACAGCCACGGATACGTGAATCCGGGCTCGGCCAACCCGGCACAGGACGTCGGCGATTTGTTGACTGGCGGGTGGCTGCTGGGGAACGGCTACGCGTTGGCAGGGTCCTCGTACGCGACCACAGGTTGGGCCATCCAGCAAGCGATTCCTGATCAGATCGCAACCCTGGACAGGTTCGACGCCTCGTTCGGCACGCCCAGGCGCACGATTGCATGGGGCCATTCCCTGGGAGGCATAATCACCGCGGGCCTACTTCAGACCCATCCCGATCGGTTCACGGCGGCGCTACCGATGTGCGGGGTGGTGGCGGGCGGAGTCGGAACCTGGAACCAGGCTCTCGACTCGGAGTTCGCGATCCAGCAGCTGATCGGCCCGGGTAGCGGCCTGCAGGTGGTCCACATCACGAACCCGGGTGCGAACCTCGGGCTCTCCGAGCAACTGCTCTTCGGCGCGCAGGCCACGCCACAAGGTCGAGCGCGCATAGCACTGGCCAGCGCGCTCGGCGATCTGCCCGGCTGGTTCGACCCAGCCAGCTCCGAGCCGGCGGCGACTGATTTCGTCGCCCAGGAAGCCAATCAGTTTTCGTGGCTGACTCAGGTCGACGGCCCGTTCGTGTTCGCGCTACGAGCCGAGCTCGAGGCGCGGGCGGGAGGCAACCCGTCGTGGAACACCGGCGTGAACTACGCCAAGCAGCTCGTGATGTCGTCCGATTTCAGCGAGGTGCGCGGTCTTTACGCGGCGGCAGGCCTTAGCCTTCGCGCCGACCTGGCTACGCTCGATGCCGCGCCAAGGATCAGCGCCGACCCAGGTGCGGTGGCCTATCTAACCCAGAACGTGATCTTCAACGGCAACCTGTCGGGGAAGCCGGTGCTCACACTGCACACGACCGGTGACGGATTGGTCGTCGTCACCGACGAGCAGGCGTACCGCTCGGTCATCCAGGATGCCAAGGACAGCCAGCTGCTCCGGCAAGCGTTCGTACATCGAGCCGGACACTGCACGTTCACTCCAGCCGAGACGATCGCGGCGTTCAAGGCCTTGATCAAACGGATCGACACGGGCAAGTGGACCGGAAGCACCAACCCAGGGACCTTGAACACCAGCGCTGCCGCCCTCGGCCCGACCTTCAACGTGGCCAGCCCCGCATTTCTCGACTTCGCGCCTAGGCCGTTCTTGAGGCCGTACGACTTGGGTTCGCACTAAAGATATTTGGGCGAGGGCCGGCCAATGTGCCGGCTCTCGCCAACTGGAGTGTCCCGCCTTCAGTAGCTACTTTCTATGCGGTCATCGGGGCCCCCGGCTCCCGATCACCTCGGCGGCGACTGGCTTTCACCCGGCCGTTTCCCGCCGCATCACCAAGATCTGCGTCCCAAGCAACCGCACAAAGAGGTTGACGAACGGGATCAGGCGTCCAAAGTAGGGCGGGTACTCGGCCCTCTTGAGACGTCGGAAGCCGAAGCGCTCGTAAAAGCCCTCGAGCTCGCGCCGGCAGGTCAGGTGAAGGATTACCCCCGGCTCCTGCGCGAGTAGCCTCTCGATCAGCGCACTCCCGATGCCCTGGCCCTGCCAGGCGGGCACAACGGCGATCGAGGCCAGCTCCCGGCTATGGTCCCGGTGTCCCTTCACCTGGCCCACCCCGACGATCGCACCGTCCTCGTCGGCAACCACGAAGTCCGACCAGTGGAGGCTCATGCGGTTCAGGTTTGCGTCCTTGATGAGGCGCCGGATTGTGGGCTGGTCCTCCTTAGTCGCGGGACGGATTTTCACTGCGCCAACCAGGTAGCGCGCTGCGGATCCAACGAAGAACTTGAAGCATGTCGAAAGTCGGCCACACGCCGCCGTCCTGGCCAGACGGTTCTCTCAGCCAGCCAAACGGCGACGCCGAGCGACGAGCTCTCCGCCAGACGTGCCATGCCGGGCCTCGCGTTCGTTTCGAGGCCCCCTATTCGGCTGACCGAGGGTGCAAGCCGAGCGCATCAGGTACCGCCGTGCGCAGGAGGCTTTGCCCTGGTCCGCGCAGGAAGGCCCGCACCCAGCGCTCGGCGGAAAACTCGCCGCTCGAGAGGTCTCGCCAGCTCACCGGCGCGCCAGGCGCCAGCGGCTCACCGCCGAAGATTTCGCTGACGATTGCTCTGGGTGAAAGGCCGCGCAGTCGAGCGGCCTGGATTCGGCTCGCCAGCTCCTCCATGTAGTCGAGCTGGTCGCGCATGAAGGGCGCCGGGTCAGTGATGAGGGAGCGATGACTGGTGGCCAGCGCCGCCGGCTGGAGGTCGAGCACCACGCGCAGCGTCTCCATCATCGCCCAGGGGTCTTCGCCGGGCATCGCGATGCTCTGCCGGCGGCGGAGCGCCACGTCGCCGGAGAAAAGCCAACCGCTGGGCTCGTGCAGATAGCCGAGCTGGTCGGGGGAATGGCCGGGTAGGCGAAGCGTGCGGAGAGGCTGGCTTTCCAGTTGGTGCAGCTTCACCGGCTCGATCTGGCCCCAGAGGGCAGCGCGGTAGGCAGGCACGCGCGCAGGGCGGCGAAGCCTGGCCGCCGTGCTGCGGCTGCCGAAGAGCGGGACGCCTAGCCGCGCCACGGCGGCGGCGCCGCCGGAATGGTCCTCGTGCCAGTGGCCAATGACAGCCCCCTCCAGCTTGCGGCCCCGCAGCCACTCCAGCAGCTCCGCCACCGTATGGGCGCCGCCGGTGTCGACGAGGAAGCCGTCCACGTACCAGGCCGCCACGTGGTCGAAGCGCTCGGGCCGCGTGCCGAGCCGGAGCTCGACCGCTGGGCCATGGTGGTCGACCGCCTCGAGCATTGCGGCCATTGTCCGCCGGGTCGTCATCGATGGGGGCGATTAGCTCCCGCGCGCAGCGATCCGACTAGCTCGCACCGGAAGGGCCTTTCGGCACGTGCGGCCGATGGGCGCGCGGACGATCATCGGCCCATGCATCGGGCTCGGCTGTCGCGCTCAACCGACCTCGGTTACGCGATCGGGTCGATTGGGACGGCCGCATTCGCCACGGTGCCCGGGCTGCTGCTCCTCTACTACCTGACCAACGTGCTCGGGGTGGCTGCGGCGCTGGCGGGCGCCGTTGTCCTGCTGCCCAAGTTCTGGGATGTGCTCGTCAACCCGGTGGTGGGCAGCCTGTCCGATCGCACCAAGAGCAGGTGGGGCAGCCGCCGCCCCTGGATGCTCGTCGGAGGGATCGTGCTCCCGGTGCTCTTCTTCCTCATGTTCTCGGCACCCGCCGGCTCACCCGCTGCAAGCGCCGCCTATGTGGCGGTGCTGTTCCTGCTCGCCGCCACCTTCTACGCGTGCTTTCAGGTCCCTTATCTGGCGATGCCCGCTGAGATCACGGACGACTACGACGAGCGCTCTACGCTCATGTCCTACCGGGTGGCTGTGCTCGCGGTGGGCCTTCTCCTTGCGGGCGGGGTCGCGCCCGCCATCGTCCAGGCGGCCGGGGGCGGTCGGGCCGGATACCGGTACATGTCGCTCTTCGTGGCGGGTGTGCTCCTCTTCGGTCTCGTGGGAGCGGTGATCGGAACCCGAAAGACCCATCGCGTGGTCGAGGTCCGTTCCGAGCATTCCCTGCTCGCACAGCTGCGGATCTCGCGCGGCAACCGGCCGTTCGTGGTCCTGCTCGCGACATTTGTACTGCAGGCCCTGGCCACGGGCACCATGCTGGCTGCGGTCCAGTACTTCTCCACCTACGTGCTCCACCGCGCGGGAGCGAGCTCGATCCTCTTCGTATGCCTGGTCGCGCCGGCGATCCTGGTCATGCCACTCTGGAGCCAGGTCTCGCGTCGCGCCGGCAAGAGGGCCGGACTGGTCGCCGCTTCCACGCTCTTCGCCCTCGGGGCCGCGTCGCTCGTGATGGGTGGTGTCGTCCCCCTGCCGGTCGTGTACGCGATGGTGGCGGTCATAGGTGTCGGCTACGCGGGAATGCAGATGTTTCCGCTCTCGATGCTCCCCGACACGATCGCCGCGGATTCCGCGCGGACCGGCGTCGGCCGCGCCGGAGTCTTCACGGGCCTGTGGACCGCCGGTGAGACCGCCGGCCTTGCGCTCGGCCCCGGCCTGCTCGGCCTGATCCTGGGCTTGACGGGCTTCGTCTCCTCGCAAGAAGGCCGCATCGTGGCGCAACCCGACAGCGCGCGGCTCGGTGTCCTGGTGGGGTTCAGCCTGATCCCGGCGGTGATCGTCGCGGCCAGCCTGATCTTCACAAGGAGTTACGACCTGACCGCATCTCGGCTTGAAGAACTGATCGCAGCGGCGCCTCCGAGCGCTGCTATGGAGGTCCTGACGAAATGATCAAAAGCGCGACCACGACCCACGTCTCTGCTTCGGAGGTCCTGGCCCGCCTCGAAGGCCTGCGCGGAGGTGACCTGCCCACGCACGGCGGGCGCACCTGGGCATACGTTTACGACAGCGGCCTCTCCGACATCGATGAGCTGGCCTCTCGCGCGTACCTGGCCTACCTCTCGGTCAACGGCCTCGACCCAACCGTCTTTCCTAGCCTCGTGCGCTTGGAGAACGACGTAGTTGCGGCGGCGGCGGCGCTGCTGCAGGGGGACGAACGGGTGGTCGGCACATTCACGAGCGGAGGAACCGAGAGCTGCATGCTGGCGGTCAAGGCTGCGCGGGACCGGCGGCAGGACATCTCACAACCAGAGATCGTGCTTCCGCTCACGGCCCACGCCGCGTTCCACAAGGCCGCGCGCCTCTTCGGGTTGAAGGTCGTTCCTGCGGCGGTCGATCCCATGACGTTCCGGGCCGACGCGGACGCGGTCGAGGCGGCCATCACCGATCACACCGTGCTCGTGGTGACGTCCGCGGTGTCGTACGCGCACGGAGTGATCGATCCGGTGGGCGCCATCGCCTCCGCAGCAGCCTCGCACGGCGTACCGTGCCATGTCGACGCCTGCATCGGCGGTTGGGTCCTGCCCTACTTCCGTCGCTTGGGAGACACGATCCCGGACTTCGACTTCTCGGTCCCCGGTGTGACCTCGATCTCGGTTGACCTCCACAAGTACGCCTATTGCCCGAAGGGAGCATCGGTCTTGCTGTACCGCGACGCAGAGCTGCGTCGCCACCAGTACTTCGCGTGCGCGGACTGGCCCGGGTACACGATCATCAACTCGACGCTGCAGTCCACCAAGTCGGGCGGCCCGCTGGCGGCAGCCTGGGCGGTGCTGAATTTCATTGGCGACGCGGGTTACCTCGAGCTGGCGCGAAAGACGCGTGACGCCACCCGCCGGCTGATCTCAGGAATCGACGCCATCGATGGCCTGCACGTGCTGGGACATCCGGACTCGAGCCTCGTGCCGTTCGTCGCCGAGGACGTCGACCTGTTCGAGGTTGCCGACGAGCTGCGAGCCAGAGGCTGGTACGTTCAGCCCCAGCTCGCATTTGGCTCACTGCCCCGCAACCTGCACCTGACGGTCACCGCCGCTAGCCAGGACCGCGTGGACCCTCTGCTTGCCGACCTGGCGGCCGCCGCTCTGACCGCCCGCGCGCGGCCGGTCGAGGAAGTGGCCCCAAGCCTCGTGGCGGCGGCGCAGGCTCTCGACCCCGCCACGCTGACCTCCGAAGCTTTCGGTGGCCTGCTCGCCATGGCGGGGCTCTCGATGGACAGCGGCCTGCCTGAGCGAATGGCGCCCATCAACCGAATCCTGGAAGTCCTGCCGGCACCTCTACGCGAACGTCTCCTGGTCGAATTCATGGGCCGCCTGTACGCCCGCGTGCCTCAGCCCGGGACAGGGGCATGAGGAGACGGGCCCGGTGGTTGAGGAACACCTGCCGATCGGCTGATTGACTGGGTGGTGCTAATTATGACCATGTGGTAACATTGCTTACCAATGCGATTAGATGATCCTCTAAATGACACCTTTGCCAGCGCCAGCCACGTCAGGCTCCTGCGCGCTTTGTTCTCGCTTCCCTCGGACATGGGGGCGAGCGGTCGTGACTTGGCGCGACGAGCAGGTGTCTCGCACCCACGTGCCAATCAGGTACTGGCTGGCCTTGCAGAACAGGGGGTGGTCGCCGTGCAGCGACTTCCGCGAACTGACCTGTATCGGGTTAACGGGCACCATGCACTGGCTGAATCGCTACGCAAGCTGTTCGATTTGGAACCCAGGTTGAGATTCCAACTCCTTGCGCTCGTGGCCGGAGAGCTGAAGGGGCGCCGACTCCCGGTAAAAGAGGCCCGAATATTTGGCAGCGCAGCTCGAGGGGAAATGAAGCCCACGAGCGACGTCGACCTTGCGTTGGTTACGTCCCGCGAGAACGTAGCGGGGGTCGAGGCCGCGGCACAGGAGATCGCCGAGAAAGCTCGTGAACGGTTCGGGACGCGCCTAAACGTGTTGGTGGGTTCGCCGTCGCTTGGGAGGTTGAGCAAGAGCCGCCAAACTAGACAGGGAGCTTGGCAGGCCATCGAGCGTGAAGGCATCGATGTATTTGCCGCCCCGCACGCGACCGGTTGATGGCGAAGGGCAAGACGACCCAAGTCCGGCGCGGCGAGGCCCGGCTTTACTTGGACAAGGCCATTCAATTCATTGAACAGGCACGCTCGGGGCTGAATGCCGGTCGCAACGATGCAGCTCTGCTAGATGCAATTCATGCCGCAATCAGCGGCACTGACGCGGCAACCATCGCATTGGCCGGAGTTCGTTCGACTGATCCGGACCACCAACGTGCCGCCGACCTACTAGCGGAGGTTGCGGGTTCCGCTCCGGAGAGCCGCGAGCGGGCGCGTCAACTGAGGACCCTGCTTGCGCGAAAGAACACAGTCGAATACGAGTCGAGGAAAGCAAGCGTAAAAGACGCCCGCGACGGGGTCGAAAGGGCGAGCCGTATCGTGGATTGGGCTAAGGACGTGTTGGCGAAGGCCCGTCTTTGAGCCAAGGTTGGAAGTCGCCAGCCGAGGATACGTTGCCCCACCTCCTGGAAATCGCCGGCGCTGGTCACGCGTTGTTCGGTCACAAGCCGAACTAGCGGATGCCCTCCCACAGACGACGCTCCGCGCCTTCGGGGTCGTCGACCGCGCCCGAGCTCGAATCGAAGCGCATCACCGTCCTCCGGTCGCTGTCGTAAGTCCTCCATCCGGGGTCGCCCGTGCGGGCAAAAGCCACCCACGCGCGATGCATCTCGTCGGCTATGGACTGGGGCGGGTTGGGCCCCGCGAGCCTGTCCGTCCACTCGGCATCCAGCGTGTCGAAGACGAACCCGATCTCGAGGGCGTGACAGGCGCCCAGCCGGCCCCCGTACAGCGGCGACCGCCAGGCCATCTCGTAGACGTGGGCCGCCCCGCCGTTCTTCGAGTGGGCCTCGGCCAGCCGAACTGCCGGAATCCGGAAGAACCAATCGGTGCTGATCGCCGCCAGCAGGTCGCCGGGTGTCGCGCCTGGGCGGGCGGCGGCGTACAGCTCGATCGCGTTTGCGGGTAGGCGGTAGCCGGCGACGGCCATCGCCAGAACATTCTGGTCAATGTGGTCGATCACGCCGCTGGGCACCATGAATAGGCGCTGCTCCTCGCGATTCGTGCCGACCAACAGGTCGACGCCGGCGCTCGCGCCCGCGGCGATTGCTTCAATCGGCATTGCCGGAACCACGCTGCCGTCGATCACGGGCTCGAACGGCATCAGATTGGCGGCGACCTCGCCCCACTTGGCAGGGTCGGGCATCAAGAAGGCCTCACCGCTCAGCGCGACCTGCGCTTCGTAGACCTTAGGCACGGCGACAGCGGCGATGGCGGCGCGGTCTGGAGGCACGCCAAGCTTCTCGGCCAGGTAGCCGCCAACCCGCGTCGCTGTACCTGCGGAGATGGCGTGGTGGCCGGCGCCGCTCTCGGCGATGACCCGCTTGAAAAGACCCTTGGCCCGAGGTATGGAGAGTAGCGTCGCCACGCTCATCGCGCCCGCGGACTCGCCGAAGATCGTGACACTGTCCCTGTCGCCGCCGAAAGACGCGATATTGGCGCGCACCCATTCCAGCGCCGCCACCTGGTCGAGCAGGCCGAGGTTGGCGACCCCGTCGCCCAGGAAAAGGAAGCCGTCGACGCCGAGCCTGTAGTTGATACTCACCAGCACGACGCCGTCGCGGGCAAAACGGCTGCCATCGTAGTTCGGCACGGCGCCGGTTCCGTTTGCGAAGGCGCCACCGTGGATCCAGACCATCACGGGCAGCGCGGTCGCCGCCGGGTCGGGCGTCCAGATGTTCAGGTTGAGGCACTCGTCGCCCGCGATCGCAGGCTCCGGGAGTATCTCGTCGAAGGGTGGGAAGTAGGGGGGCTTGGGTACCGTCGGCCCGAACGCGAGCGCCTCCCGAATCCCGTCCCACGAAGGGGCTGGCTGCGGCGGCTTGAACCGGTTGGCGCCGAAGGGTGCCGCAGCATAGGGGATGCCTTTGAAGGATGCGATGCCGCCGGCGAGGGCGCCGCGCAAGCGGCCCTGAGGGATGTCGACCACGACCTCGGTGATGCTCAAGCTCATGGTTGATCCCTCCACATCGGGCCCGACTGTAACGCGCTCGATTCTGTCATGGAAAGCGGGCCTTTCACAGCCTGAATTCGGAGGCATACTTCCACCTGGAGGAGGGCCCGAAGCATGGATCTGTCCGGAAGGGTGGCGGTCGTCACCGGAGCCGCGAGCGGCATCGGTCAGGCCATCGCGGAGAAGTGTGTGAGCGAGCAGATGAAGGTCGTGCTCGCCGATGTCGAGGAGGACGCTCTCGAGCTCGCGGCGGATAAGCTCGCCAAGCGAGGTACGGTCCTGGCCGTGCCCACCGACGTCTCTGTGGCCGAGTCGGTCGACGAGCTGCGCAGGCAGGCCGAAGCCTTAGGGCCTGTCCACCTGGTGTGCAATAACGCAGGCGTGTCGGGCGCCGGGCCTGGGGCCGCCTGGGAGAAGCCAATCAGCGCATGGCAATGGGTGCTGGAGGTCAACCTATGGGGAGTCATTCACGGTATGAGAGCGTTCTTGCCGGCGATGGTAGAGCGCGATCAAGGCCACATCGTCAATACAGCGTCGATCGCTGGGCTCCTTCCATTTCCGTTCGCCGCGCCATATGCGGCGAGCAAGCATGCCGTGGTCGGCATTTCGACGTCCCTCTACCATGAGCTTGCGATGCGGGGCTCGCACGTCCACGTGTCGGTTCTCTGCCCAGGTTGGATCCGAACGAGAATCGTCGACTCTGAACGCAACTGGCCCGGTCGCCTTGGACCTCTTCCGGCCTCCGACCCCAATCAGATGGCCCAGATGCTCGAGGCCATGGTGAAGCAACTCGTCCACACCGGGATGGATCCGGCACTGGTTGCAGAGCAGGTTCTTGATGCCGTGCGGTCCGAGCGCTTCTGGGTGCTTCCCAACGCGTCCGACTTCGGCCCTGCGATCAAGGACTTCGCCTCCAGCGCGGTCGAAGGGCGCAATCCGCCGATGGCGCCGATGGCTTAGCACGGGCCTGCACTTGTCGCACCACCGTGTCGCGATCATCGGGAGCGGTTTCTCCGGCCTCGGTATGGCGATTCGTCTGAAGCAAGCCGGTCGCGACGACTTTGTCATCTTCGAACGTGCTGCCGACCTCGGGGGCACCTGGCGCGACAACACCTATCCCGGCTGTCAGTGCGACGTCGAGTCGAACCTCTACTCCTACTCCTTCGCGCCCAGCCCGACCTGGTCTCGCACCTACGCGCCACAGGTCGAGATCTGGGACTACCTCCGCGCGTGCGCAAAGAGATTCGAGCTGGGCAAGCACCTCCGCTACGACCACGAGGTCCAATCGGCATCGTGGGACGATGCCGCCGCCCGATGGCGCATTGAGACGTCGAAAGGTATGTTCAGCGCCGACGTCCTGGTGGCTGCGGTGGGACCTCTCAGCGAGCCGTCCCTGCCCCCGATCCCGGGCCTGGACGAGTTCCCCGGCCCGCACTTCCACACGGCCGCCTGGGACCACTCGGTCGACCTCACCGACAAACGGGTGGCGGTCGTCGGCACAGGTGCCTCGGCGATTCAGTTGGTCCCGCGCATCCAACCCAAGGTGGGGCAGCTCCATCTCTTCCAGCGCACGCCGCCCTGGGTGCTTCCGCATCGCGACCACCCGGTCTCCGGCCTCGCGCGAGCTCTCTACCGTTCTGTCCCGGGCTGGCAGCGCCTGGTCCGCTCCATCGTCTATTGGTCTCGGGAGCTGTTCGTCATCCCATTCATGAAGCCGAGCCGGAACTCGATGCCCGAGCGCCTGGCCCGTCGCCACCTCGAGAAGCAGGTGGCCGATCCAGCGTTGCGGGCTCGCCTGACGCCGCGATACGCGATCGGTTGCAAGCGAATTCTGATCTCGAACGACTACTACCCGGCACTCCAGCGGCCCAACGTCGAGGTCGTCACCGACGATATCCGTGAGGTCCGGGGCCGCTCGATCGTGATGGCCGATGGCAGCGAGCGAGAGATCGACGTGATCATCCTCGCCACCGGGTTCCGGGTCACCGAAATGCCCTTCGCCAAGAGGGTGACCGGGCGAGAGGGGAGATGCCTGGCCGATCAGTGGAGCGGCGGCGCGACTGCCTACCGGGGGACGGCCGTCGCGGGCTTTCCCAATCTCTTTCTTCTGCTCGGCCCGAACACCGGACTGGGGCACACCTCGGTCCTGGTGATGGTCGAAGCGCAGCTGCGTTACGTGATGGGGTGCCTCGACCACCTCGAGCGCAGCGGGTTGGCCGCCATCGAGGTGCGGCGCGAGGCGCAGGACGCCTTCAACGCCGCGGTGCAGTCCCGCCTTCGCGACACGGTTTGGAACGCAGGTGGTTGCCGCAGCTGGTACCTCGACAAGACCGGCAGGAACACGACCATCTGGCCCGGGATGACCTGGCCGTATGTGAGGCTGCTGCGGCGCTTTGACCCCGTCGCCTACAAGCTGTCTCGCCGGCCCGCCTGACTCGATCGAGGCCCGCGCGCATCTTCTTGGCGGTCGCCGGGAAGAGCAACCCGGTTCCTTCCTCGACGCGACCACATCAACCGTGGCCTTCTCGTGTAGTAATCCGACACTCTGAAACAGCTCGAAACGATTTCTGACCGACGGAATGTCAGCTGGCCGGCTTCAGGGTCACCCAGGCGACGGGCGGGCTGTTGACCAACTGCAAGTGCACTCCGTTGATGACGGTGGCGCCCCCGCCTTTGGGCAGTGAATCGCTGACCCATTGCAGCGCCTGGTCGGAAGCGGGTCCATCAAACGGCAAAGTGGCCGAATCGCCCAGGAACCCTTCGACCACAGTGGTCGGCATGCCAAGAGTCGCCGCCTTAAGGTTCGCGACCCTCGTCCCCGGCCCTTCGAACTCCGCCGTAGCCAGCGCATTGCTCGCCGTCTTCGAGCAGAGGTGGCGGGTCCACGTGGGGTGGCTAGCTTTTGTCACGACGCAAGTGAAGCCCTGATCAACGTACAGCTGGACTGCTGTGTCCTGGGTCAGGTTGGGGATGACGGCGGCCGGGGCCGGCGTGCTCGTCGGCCCTGGCTGCGCTGACGCCGCTGGAGTCGGGCTGGGTGTCGCGGCAGCCCCGGCTATCGAGTCCCCTCCGCAAGCGGCGAGGGAAAGCAGAAGCACGGCAGCGGCGCACGCCCGCGCAATGCGACGACTCTTGACGATGTGCGGCCTCATCATGGTTTGAATTCTGCACGCTGGAACCATCCGGCTCGAGCCCTTGGACGCCTCAACTCGTGATCTCGCTGTTGATGCGGCGGCCTCTCGTGCACGCACCCATATGCGCGAGATGGCGGACAGCAAGCGAGGTGTCGACCCGCCCGGACTGCATGAAAACCCCGCACCCCCGACCACTTCTTATCTCAGATCCGGGCCCCCGGCTACACCCGGCGACTGAATCCGGCGATGGGCGCGATTGGAGTTGCAATCGCGATCACGTACGATCGACGTGATGGGAGGTAAAGCCACGAAGAGCACCGAGGCGCCTCATCGCTCGGGATCCTGGAACGTCCTGAAGAGCGGCTTCCACGCATTCTCGGGTTTGATGTGGGTCACGCCGCGCACGCCCTCGCTACGCCTCGGCATCGTGGTCGTGATTGCACTCGCGGCGGTCGGGACTTTGCTGGACTTCACGAGTGTCGAGATTGCCCTGTTGGTGCTCTTGGGAACCCTGCTGCTGGCTGTCGAGACGATCAACACGGCCATCGAAATGCTGTGCGACGTAGTTCAGCCATCGCACGACCCCAAAATCGGGC
Source organism: Candidatus Dormiibacterota bacterium (assembly GCA_035468355.1). Taxonomy (GTDB): domain Bacteria; phylum Chloroflexota; class Dormibacteria; order Dormibacterales; family Dormibacteraceae; genus DATKSS01. Next base: position 15,163 of record DATITA010000033.1, on the reverse strand, counting down.
GCATCAAAGATGTGGCCGCCGGCGCCACTGCGGTCACCGAAATCGGTGGCGTCATCACGGTTGGAGTGTTGCTATGGCCGCATGTCTTGGCGTTGCTGCACCGATAAGTGATCCGTGGGGGCTTTTAGGCCCACCTTATAGTTCTTGGTCGTGAGCTCTGGAGGGCTGCTGGAATCGGCTCGCGCGCTCGGACCGAGGATTGTCTCCGACCGCCGCACCATCCACTCCCATCCCGAGATGGCGTACGAGGAGGAGCAGACGTCGACACTGGTCCAGGCCCGCCTCCGCGAGCTCGGCATCCCGTTCCGTGCCGGGCTAGCCAAGACCGGCGTGGTGGCCGAGATCAAAGGCGAGGGCGGTGACGGTCCGTGTGTCCTACTTCGGGCGGACATGGACGCGCTGCCGATCGAGGAACGCTCGGGAGTGCCTTTTGCCTCCGAGATCCCCGGCGTGATGCACGCCTGCGGGCACGACGCCCACACCGCGATGCTAATGGGCGCGGCGCAGCTCCTGCTGGAGCGGCGGTCGCAGTTCGCGGGCACCGTGAAGCTGATGTTTCAGCCGGCCGAAGAAGGCGGGGCGGGCGCCGACCGAATGATCGAAGACGGCGTGCTGGGCGACCCGAAGGTCGACGCCGCCTTCATGCTCCACGTCCGGCCGGAGCTCAACGCGGGTCAGGTTTCTTACGCCCCTGGACCGCTGCTCGCCGGCGCCGACTCGTTCACGATCACCGTCGAAGGTCGCGGCGCCCACGCCGCGCGCCCGCATCAGTCGATCGATCCTGTGGTAGTCGGCGCCCAAATCGTGCTGGCGCTTCAGACGCTGGTGTCGCGCGAGGTCGACCCGACCATCCCCGCAGTCCTCACCTTGGGCAGCTTCAATGCCGGCAACCGTTCAAACGTGATCGCCGACCAGGCCGTGTTGAAGGGCACGATCCGCGCCTTCGACGATGACCTCTTTGCTCACTTAGAGCAGCGGTTGCGAGATGTCGTGACCGGGGTCGCGTCGGCGCTACGCGCTACGGCTCGCATCGAGTTCGAGATGCGATATCCGCCCTCGATCTGCGATCCGGCCATGGCCGAGCATTTGGGCGAAAGCGCGCGGTCACTCCTCGGGCCGGACGCCGTGCACATGTCCGAGCCCCAAATGGGCGCGGAGGATTTCGCGTTCGTCCTCCAGAAAGTGCCCGGCGCGATGCTGTGGCTAGGCGTCAAGAATCCAGGATGGGCCGCGCCCAAACCCCTGCACACCGCGATCTTCGACATCGATGAATCAGCGCTTCCAATCGGCAGCTCTGCGATGGCCGGAGTCGCGCTCGATTATCTGGCGAAAGTTGGGGCCCCAAGAAGCAGTATCGAGACGACCTGACGACCACTGTGGGCTTCGACCGGCCCGCTGACACGAACCGGGCCTTCGCATGTAGTAGTTCACGTAGTAAGCGCCGAGGCTCTGAAGAGCTCGAAACCGATCCAACAGGACGCGCGATACCGCGAATCAGTGCTTGCGCGTGGTTCATGGCGACGCCAGTGAGCGGATAAGGTGAGCAGCGTGGAAAGACTCATAACCACTCCGGATGGCCGGCATCTTCTCGTCGAGGAGGCCGGCGACCCTTCTGGAAGCCCCGTCCTCATGCTCCACGGGACGCCGGGTGCCGGCCGGCTCTATGGACCGCACATCACGGATGCGGAGAATCGGGGTATTCGTCTCATCGGATATGACCGGCCTGGCTACGGTCGCTCGACTCCCCAGCCAGGGCGGTCGATCGCCGACTGTGCGGCCGACGTGCGCGCTGTTGCGGCTGCACTCAGCATCGACCGCCTCGCGGTTTGGGGAATCTCTGGGGGCGCGCCTCATGCTCTCGCCTGCGCCGCCCTGCTTCCCGACCTGGTGGTCGCGGTCGGCTCGTTAGCAGGGTTGGCCCCTTACGGGGCGCCAGGGCTCGACTACTTCACCGGAATGGGCGAGGAGAACGTCAATGACATCAAGCTCATGCTCGAGGACGAGCCGGCGGCGAGAGCGAAGCTCGTCGCTGACAGAGAGCACATGCTTGCGATGAATGCGGAGGCAATGGAGCGCGCGTTCCCAAGCCTGGTCTCACCTGTGGACGCTGCCGCGTTCACGCCGGAGCTCGCGGAATACCTCCTCACCTGGACCCGCGATGGCCTGGCGCCAGGCGGCGAAGGTTGGTGGGACGACAGCATGGCGGGATTACAGCCGTGGGGCTTCGAGTTGGGGACCATCCGAGTTCCAGTTCAGCTTTGGCACGGGCTTCACGACTGGTTCGTTCCATTCCAGCACGGTGAGTGGCTAGCGGGCACAATCCCCGGCGTGGATGCTCGCCTCTCCGCCGACGACGGGCACATAACCCTCCTCCAGCGGCGGATCGGAGAAGTGCACGCCTGGTTGCTCGAACACTTCTAGCGAGTAGTTACAGCGAGCTGACGGCGTTTTACCGGCCAGGCGCGGCGGCCCAGTCCTGCAGCCGATGACCTCGCACCCTTGCGAACTCTGACGAGTTTGCGGTGACCAATGTCGCTTTGTTTCGGGACCAGAGGGCCCGGGTTCAAATCCCGGGCCCCCGACCAATTCCTGTATTCAGAGTGCGCCGTTCCCCGGAGCCTTCGCGGCGAGGACGCAGCGGTCAGGAGGCCCAGGCGCGAATCGCTCAACTTGCCGCAGCTACAGAAGGCCGCATCTCAACAACCCAAATCGGCTTGATGAGCAGAACAAGGGCAACCGCACCGACCCAGATGAGCGAGATGAGCACATCCACTGGCCCGGTCACCCCGCTCGCGCGGCCGTTGAGCGCCAATTGGATCGGAGTCTCCACGATGTGGTAGCCGCCCATGAGGAAGCCCAGCCAGACGATTGGCCGCGGAAGTGTTCGTGAAAGCATGGCAAGAACGCTGATCGCAAGCACCGCCATCCCGATCACGAAACCGTCGGCGAAGGTGATCATCTTGGCCAGGCTGAACAGGGCAACGACACCGGCCTCCGATTGTCCGCGCTGGCCGGCGTCGGCCATCGCATAGAAGACGCCCGCGTGGACCCAGTCGATGGCCATGAACGAAGCTGCCGAGGACACCCCGATGACAGCGAGTGCACCTCGACCTGCCGTGATCCGGACTAAGAGGATGAGGAAGATGGTCACCACGCTGGCCGCCAGGCCGCTCGTGAAGCCGGAGAACGAGATGCCGGCGCCGTTGTGGCTGACCCAGTCCACGATTTGCTGCGAGGAGATGTTGTCGAAGAGCGGACCTCCCATGCTGCCCGGCGCGAACGCAAACGCGACGAAAACGAGACCACAGACTCCAGCCAACCGCGCGATCAGCGCGCGATTTCGTTCCTCCCATCCGGTGGTATCCATCAATTCCTCCTACTCCTTACGAATTGCGTTCTAGCCGCTGAGCGGCCACGAGGAAGACGCTAGGGGAGCCATGGGGCGGCTGTCGTCCGCCGGCAGGTTGAATTTGAGTCATCCTCGAGAAGTCCTCCTCGAGGATGACGCCGGAATCGGCTGAGTCGTTCTACCCTCTCGTCGTGCGCAGCCGTCTGCCCGTGGGGGTCTTGTCGGACCTGCTCCTTGCCTTGGGCTTCATGCTTGCCGATTTCGTCGAGGAGCTCATCCGCCTCGGCGGTGGATCAGCAGGCGTTGGGTATGCCGCCGCGAACTCCCTCCCACTCGTTTCCGTGGCTTTGCGGCGCTGGCGTCCGCTGCTTGGTCTGCTGGTGCTGACCGTTGTGGCCGCCGCGAGCTCGCTTGTGAGCGCACTCCTTCCTGACTTGCCGGTTGGATCAGGCGACGTGACGGTGCCCATCATCGCCCTGCTGGTCATGACCTACTCCCTTGGAGCGCATGGGACGGGCAGGGAAGTCGTCCTCGGCATCTTCCAGCCGCTGCTGCTGATCGTGGTGCTGGACCTTCTGACCCCGGGCAGGCACAGCGTGTCGGGCGCGCTGCCCTTCTTCGCTGTGTTCGTCGTCGGGGCCCCGGTGCTGGCCGGTCGCCTCGTCCGGACAAGGCGCGCTGTTGTCATTCAGCTTCGCCGCCAGGAGCGGGAGATCAAGGCAGAACGCGCGGCGCGAACCGACGCTGCGGTCGCGCTCGAGCGTCTGAATTTGACCGAGCACCTCCACGAAAAGCTGATCGCGGGCATGGAGTCGGTCGCCTCGCAAGCGCTCGACGCTCTGCGGCCCCTTGAAGAGGGCGGGACCCAAGCGGTGGCGGCAATCGAGGTACGTGCCCGAGATCTCTTGGCTGAGACCCGACGGGTCGTCGTTTCGTTGGCTTCGGCGAATCCGGACAGGCACGTGATTGATGACCAACCTCTGGTCGCTCGTAAACCGCGCCATACACAGGTCGACGCAGCTGCGTATGCCGCACTGCCGTGGGCCGCCATCGCGGCCGCTGCCGTGTGCGTGGGCCTCCTCGTCGAGATCGGAGCGGCGAACCATGCACGCGTGCCGTTGCCAATTGCGCTGGCAAGCTGCTTCGTCCTCGCCGCCCCGATCGCCTTCGCATGGCGCCACCCTCTTTTAATGACAGCCGCCCTGTGGGCGCTGGCAGCGCTGTTCGTCCTGATCGTGGCGCCCCTCAGCCCCACGTTCACTGCCATCAGCCTGTCCTTCCTTCCGCCGTTCGCAGTGGCCTACCTCGAGAGTCGCGGCCGATCGCTTATGGGGCTTGCCATCTGCGGCCTAGGTGAGGTCGCAAGCTTCGGCCTCGAGGGGTGGGCAGGCACCTCTGCCATCCTCTTCTTCGCCTGGATCGCCGGCCGCGTGTTTCGCGACCGAGTCAGGTTGGTTGAGGAGCTGCGCTCCAGCAACATCGCCTTGGCGGAGGAGCGCGACGCGCGTCTCCGATCCGCCGTGTTGGAGGAGCGCGCCAGGCTGGCTCGGGAGCTGCATGACGCCATCGGCCACAGCCTGACCGTGATCGCCCTGCACGGCGGCGCCGCCCGCCGCATGTGGCGGTCTGATCGCGAGAGAGCAGAGGCCGCCCTGCGGACCATCTATCAGGTTGCCGCAGAGGGGCTGACCGAGCTGAAAATGGGGTTCAGCCCGAGCAATGTCGACAAGCCGTCTACGGACATCGAAGAGCTCGTACGGCGAGCGCAAGCCACAGGCTTGCATGTGAAACTCTGCATGGCCAAGCCAATGCCCGCGCTTTCCGCCGAAATTGAGCTCGAGGCGTACAGGGTTCTTCAAGAGGCTCTGACCAACGTGCTGAAGCACGCGCCTGGCGCGTCCACGGAAGTCACGGTCCGGAACGCCGGCCCAGATGTGGAGCTCGTCGTCGCGAACAGTGCCGGAACTCCCGCACCCGCCCAAGCTAATGGAGGCGGACGGGGTCTGGAGGGAATGCGTAGGCGCGCCGAGGCTTGCGGTGGCCGGCTGGACTGGCGCCTCAGTGCTGACGGCGGATTCGAGGTCCGGGCGCAGTTTCCGGCCATGGCGATGCCGACGTGATCCGCGTGGCGATCGCCGACGATCAGGAGCTGGTACGCAGCGGAGTTCGCCTGATTCTGGAGGGCGAAGCCGACATGCAGGTAGTGGGGGAGGCACGAAGTGGCCAGGAGGCCGCGGAACTCGTGAAGCGCGAGCGGCCAGACGTGCTCCTGCTCGACATCCGCATGCCAGGCGAGGATGGGATCGCTGCGGCGGGGCGAATTCTCGCCGAAGGCGTGCCAACGCGCGTACTGATACTCACGACATTCGACCTCGATGAATACGTCTATGGGGCGTTGCGTGTAGGAGCTTCGGGGTTCCTTCTCAAGGACATGGCCGGCGAGGACATCGTTGCCGCGGTTCGCCAGGCAGCCCGGGGCGCAGACTCCCTACTGGCTCCGGCGGTGACACGGCGGCTGATCGAGCGGTTTGCTGGAAGCCAGCCGGCCGTTCGGGTGTCCTCCACCGCCTTACGGGACCTGACAAATCGCGAGGTGGAGGTCCTTCGGCTTGTTGCGCGCGGGCTCACCAACGCAAAGATTGCAGCGCGGCTGTCAATTGCGGAGACGACAGTCAAGACCCACGTCGCACGCCTACTTATGAAGCTCGACCTGAGGGATCGCGTCCAGGCTGTCATTTACGCGTACGAGGCGGGTCTGGTTGCGACGGGCTCGGAATCGGGCGTCCCCTCTCCTGGTGCCGAATCACGCTGACGTTGTTCTCGAGGCGGACACCTTTCCTTTTGATCCAGGCTCTGACGCTCATCCTCTGCGGCTCACGAGAGAACACGGATAAAGCAGCTGAGGAAGCAGTCAAAGTCCTTCGTATGGGTGAGAAGGCGGTGATGTCTGACCTCGGTCACCTCCAGGCGTTCTGGCGCACCGACGTGACCGCGCCGATCATCCGCGATTTCCTCGACACGCACGCGCCCGACTGACGGGGCTGGGTTGACACCAGCCGAACTCGGACCTGCCATCTTTTTCGACCAAATACGCGAAAAGTGCCTGGTTGAGTTCGTGCGCGACCCGACCCTCTGATTGAAGGCGCACCAGGGCCGCCCGGCTTGAGCAAGCCTGACGGGTGGCGGTCGGAGAGCGCTCTCTCGAAACTATTGACAAATGAGCGGGACCGTAGTACAAGAACCCCGTGAGAGCGCTCCCACAGACCGTTCCGGTCGTGCCGACTCTCGAAGAGGTGGCAAAGCTCGCCGGCGTTTCCCGCGCCACCGCCTCGCGTGTGTTCACCGCCAGCCCGAGGGTCAGCCCGCGGGCCAGACGAGCGGTCGAACGAGCGGCACAGCAACTGAGCTACGTACCCAACCGTGCGGCCCGCACCCTGGTGACAGGGCGGACTGATTCGGTGGGGCTGGTGATCCCCGAGCCCACCGCCTTCCTGTTCGGGGACCCCTTTTTTCCGCGCCTCGTTCGGGGCATAAGCGAGGTGCTTTCACAAAAGCAACTGCAGCTGGTGCTCCTCGCTCCGCAGTCGGCGGCCGACGAATCACGGCTCGAGGGCTACTTGACGGCCGGACACGTTGATGGCGTCCTGATGGTCTCCCTGCATGGAAGGGATCCACTCCCCGAGCGGCTCCAGAGGCGCGGTATGCCTGTGGTGCTTGGAGGCAGGCCAGCCGCCAGCGCGCGGATTACCTATGTGGACGTCGACAACGTTGGTGGCGCGCGCATGGCGGTGGAACACCTTCTCGCCACGGGACGGAAGCGTATCGCGACCATAACCGGTCCCCTCGACATGGGTGCCGGCATCGACAGGCTGCGGGGCTATCGCGAAGCCATCCGGGAAGCCGGCCTCCAGCTCGACGAGTCGTACGAGCACGCGGGCGACTTTGGACAGGAAAGCGGTGTCATCGCGATGCAAGAGCTTCTCGGCCGGCATCCCGACCTTGACGCAGTTTTCTGTGCATCCGACGTGATGGCGGCAGGCGCGCTGGCTACTCTCCGCGAGAAGGGCAGGCGTGTGCCGCAGGACATCGCAATCGTCGGTTTCGACGACACGTCGATCGCAATGTCGACTACTCCTGCTCTGTCCAGCGTGCGCCAACCAATCGAGGAGATGGGCCGCGAGATGGCCAGTCTTCTGCTCTCAGCCATCGATGCGGTTGGGCCTGGTGGGAAGCAAGTAATCCTGGCGACCGAGCTGGTCGTCCGCTCTTCGAGCGGGCAGGGGGGTAGGGAATAGAGGCGAACCGGCGTTGCCCGTTCACATAAGAGCAGCACGTCAAGTGCACAAGGAGGTAGACACACAAGCCATGAATAGATTCAGGAGAACCAGCAGCCTTCTCGGGGTGACGATTGCCGCCGTCCTCGTGATCGCCGGCTGCGGATCAGGAAGCCCTTCCTCCGCCACCGACAACACCCCGATCACGCTAACGCTCGCGACCTTCAACAAGTTCGGCTACAGCGATGCAATGCTGGCGCAGTACCACACGCTCCACCCCAACGTGACGGTCGTCCAGAACATCGCTGCAACATCGCAAGCGGCTCAGGACAACATGTTCACGAAGCTTGCGGCCGGTTCCGGCCTCGGTGACGTCGAAGCAGTCGAGGTCGACTGGATGCCGAAGCTCAAGCAGTACGCCAACCTTTTCGTCGACCTGACGACACCCGAGACCAAGAGCCGCTGGCTTGACTGGAAGAGTGCGTCAGCATCCGTCAACGGCAAGCTCATCGGCGCTGGAACTGACATCGGCCCCGAGGCGATCTGCTACAGGTCCGATCCTTTTGTCAAGGCTGGGCTTGCGAGTGATCCGGCAGGTGTCGCCAAACTCCTCACCGGCGACTGGAACAACTACTACTCGGTCGGCCAGCAATTCGCAGCAAAGAAGACCGGCACGGCGTGGTTCGACTCAGCGGGGGCGACCTTTCAGGGTCTCGCCAACCAGTATCAGAACTTCTTTGAGCAGAACGATGGCACGGTCATAGCGACAACGAATCCTGATGTGAAGGCTGCCTTCACCTCCGTGTTGAACGCCAGCGCTACTAGCTCCGCTCATCTGCAGGAATGGAGCACCGACTGGAACGCCGGACTTGCCAACGGTGCGTGGGCAACGATGCTCTGCCCTTCATGGATGCTCGGTGTCATCTCGGGAACCGGCCCGAAGGTCACCGACTGGAAGATCGCCAACGTCTTTCCTAACGGCGGTGGCAACTGGGGCGGATCATTCCTTACAGTTCCCACACAGGGCAAGCACACCGCGGCGGCCAAGGAGCTCGCTCTGTGGCTGACGGCTCCAGAGCAGCAGATCGCCGCCTTCACTACCACAGGCAACTACCCAAGCCAGGTGGCGGCCTACACCAATCCGGCGCTGACCGGCGCGACGAACCCTTACTTCGACAACGCACCGATCGGCCAGATCTTCGCAGCGCGAGCGCAGGCGGTGAAGGTCACTCCCTACAAGGGCACGAAGTACGCAGCGATCATGCAGGCAGTCCAGGATGGGCTGACCCGCGTCGAAAGCAAGAAACAGACCATCGACGCCTCGTGGGTCCAGGTGGTTTCAGACATCAAGGCGCTTAGCTAGACACCCGGCGCACCGAGCAGAATTGAGTGAGAAACTGGGCCGCGGTGCGGCCCAGTTTCCTAGCCGGCACCCACCACCGAGGAGCCTATCGATGATTCGTCGCGCCGTTGTTCGATGGTCTGGCCAGGAAGGTACACCGCGAAGGATTGCCGTCAATCAGATGTTGGGCCGATGGGACGTCAGATTCTCACCCTACCTCTTCATCTCGCCGTTCTTCATTCTGTTTGCGCTTGTGGGGCTCTTTCCACTTGCCTACACAGGGTGGGTCTCAGTCCACGATTGGGATCTCATCGGCGGCCAGGGAAACTGGGTGGGTCTCACCAACTTCGTCTTCGTCCTTCACCAGAGGCAGTTCTGGATTGCCCTTCGGAACACCGTGAGCATCTTCCTGCTGTCGGCGATCCCACAGCTCGTCTCCGCGACTCTCATCGCGGCGGTGCTAGACATGAACATACGCAACAAGACGTTGTGGCGGATGAGCGTGCTGCTGCCGTTCATCGTCATGCCAGTGGCGGTCGCGCTGATCTTCGGCAGCATGTTTGGCGAACGGTACGGACTGGTGAACACGACGCTGGCTCACATGGGTCTCGGTCGAATTCTCTGGCACACCGACCCTTTTGCAAGTCAGGTGGCCATCGCGACGATGGTCAACTTCCGCTGGACTGGGTACAACGCCCTCATCCTCCTGGCGGGAATGCAGGCAATCCCGCGTGACCTCTATGAGTCCGCTTCAATCGATGGGGCTGGGGCGCTTCGGCGCTTCTTCTCGATCACCATTCCTCAGCTTCGTCCGACCGTGATCTTCGTGATCATCACCGCCACGATCGGCGGACTCCAGATCTTCGACGAGCCACGGCTGTACGACCAGATCGGCCTTGGCGGAGCAGATCAACAGTGGATGACGATGACCATCTATCTGTACAAGCTGGGCTGGACCCAGCTGAATTTTGGGCGCGCAGCAGCAGTGGCGTGGCTGCTGTTCCTTGTGATCATCGTGATCGGGCTCGCCAACCTTGCGATCACGCGGCGCATTGCCAGCAGTGAGGGCGCCTGATGGCAGCCAAGGCTGAGATATTGCCCGGCCTCCGCAAGGGCGATTCTCCAAGTCGCAAGCAGCGCCGTGCCGAAGCTCGGATCGCACAACGCCCCGGCTTTCTGGCTTATGGGTTCCTTTGCGCAGTCCTCATGGCGTCTGTCTTTCCCTTCTATTGGTCGTTCCTCATCGGCAGCGGTGACTCCAGCACTCTCAACGATCCTCATATGTCCTGGCTACCGGGCGGCAACTTCCTCGCCAACGCCGCCAAGGTGATGAACAACGAAAGCATCAACTTCTGGAAGGCGTTCACCAACAGCATCATCGTGGCGACGGTGGTTGCAGCCTCAGTCGTGTTCTTCTCGACACTTGCCGGCTTCGCATTCGCAAAGCTCCGCTTCCGAGGTAAGGGCTGGCTTCTGACCTTTGTGATCGGCACCATGGCCATCCCAACTCAGCTCAGTGTTGTTCCCTTGTTCATCGCGATGGCGAAGTTCGGCTGGACGGGCTCGCTCGGCGCAGTGATCATTCCAGGACTGGTGACCGCATTTGGGGTGTTCTGGATGACCCAATACATCAGCCAGGCGCTTCCGGACGAGCTCATCGAGGCAGGACGGATCGATGGCGCAAATATGTTTCTCACGTTCTGGTACATCGCCCTGCCCTCAGCGCGGCCGGCCGCTGCCATGCTCGCCCTCTTCACCTTCATCATGACCTGGACCAACTTCTTCTGGCCGTTCATCGTCCTGAACCAGTCGAACCCGACGCTCCCGGTGTCCCTTGCGACACTCCAGGCGAACTACTTCGTCGACTATTCGATAGTTCTCGCCGGGGCCCTACTCGCAACAGTCCCGCTGATCATCTTGTTTGTCCTCGCGGGGCGGCAGCTCGTGGCAGGGATCATGCAGGGCGCAGTGAAAGGCTGATGACGACTGCATTTCCGCCAGGGTTTCTTTGGGGCTCTGCGACCGCCGCGGCGCAGATCGAGGGAGCTGCCCATGAGGACGGGAAGGAGGACTCGATCTGGGACTCGTTCGCGCGTGTCCCGGGAGCTGTCGCCGGCGGTGACACTCCGGAAATTGCGGTCGACCACTATCACCGGATGCCACAAGACGTCGCGCTCATGAAGGAGCTCGGCCTTGGGGCCTACCGGTTCTCGACGAGCTGGGCGCGCATCAAGCCGGGCGACCGCGACGTCAACCTACGAGGCCTCGACTTCTACAGCCGGCTCGTCGACGAGCTCCTCGAGGCAGGCATTCTCCCGTGGCTCACCCTTTACCACTGGGACCTGCCAGATGCTCTCCAAGATGTCGGCGGCTGGGCGAACCGCGACACCGCCTACAGGTTCTGCGAGTACGCCGCATTAGTGCACGGTGTGCTCGGCGACCGCGTCGCTCACTGGACGACATTCAACGAGCCTCTCTGCTCTTCGTTGCTGGGATACGCGAGCGGCGAGCATGCTCCAGGCCTCCGCGACCCGCGTGCGGCGCTCGCCGCGGTGCACCACCAGCATCTTGCACATGGTCTGGCTTTGGAGGCGCTGCGCGAACTTGGCGCCGGCAACATCGGCATCACGCTCAACCTGACCAACGCGGTTCCCACCGTCCCGACCGATCCGGTGGATATCGAAGCAGCACGTCGAGTCGACGCTCTCGTGAACCGGATGTACCTCGAGCCCATCCTGCTCGCGCAATACCCTGCAGACCTCCTGCAGGACGTGCGGGGTTTCGGACTCGCCGAGCAGATCAAGGCCGGCGACCTGAAGATCATCGGAGCGCCGATCGACTTCCTTGGTGTGAACTATTACCACGACGATAGCGTCAGCGGGCATCCGTTGCCCGCCGGCGCGCGCCCGAATCTCCAGCCGACTGCAAGGTTGAAATCGTCGCCCTTCGTCGGTTCGGAGTACGTGACCTTTCCTGGACGCGACCTGCCTCATACCGCAATGGGCTGGGAGGTCAATCCGGATGGCCTGCGTGCGCTGCTCGTTCGGCTCGGCAGGGAGTATTCGGCGCTCCCGCCGCTGTATGTCACCGAGAACGGTGGGGCTTACGGCGGGGACTTTGTCGATGCGGACGGCCATGTGCACGATCCGGATCGCACTTCCTACATCCTGCAGCACGTCAAGGCGGTGGCCGACGCGGTCGCTGAAGGCGCAGACGTACGTGGATATTTTCTCTGGTCACTTCTCGACAACTTCGAGTGGGCCTGGGGCTTCCAGAAGCGATTCGGAATCGTGCACGTCGACTACGAGACCCAGGCCCGCACCATCAAGGACAGCGGCCTCGCCTACTCAAGACTGGTCAGGAATGGCGGTGGCGGCGCCTTCCGGGCTGAGAGTTAACCGGACTCCGCAGGCGCTGCCAACGCGTTGAGCGTCTTGCTGGGAGGTGCTCAGGCCGCGGGCTTTGTGAAAGCCTCCGCGGCGGCCGACCCTGCCCCCGGTGGGTTGCCGCCTCCGCACATCAGGAACCTTCCGTCCTGCAGCAGGCTGCCGTTCGCAAGCCATCGCGCCACACTCAGAGAAGCTCCGGCGGTCCATTGACGTCCGGTTGCATCGAACACCATCACGCTGTCGAGCAAGACGGGCGTGTAACCGGTGCTGGCCACGGTCGCCGGGTCGTACTCCTCCTCGAGGCCGCCGGCCACCACGACCTCGCCATCGCTCAAAAGCCCGATCGTGGGCGCGATCCGCGGTATGAGGTTGGGCCCCTCAAACCACGTGTCTGCGACAGGGTCGTAGACCTCGGCCGGAGCCGGGTCCCGAGTGCCGCCGACGACAAGGACCTGGCCGGAGCCGAGGACCGCCATCGCGTGCCCGACGCGTCCGACCGACATTGGCGAGCCGGCGGTCCAGGCCTTCTTCGCCGGGTCGTACAGCTCGATCGTGGCTAGCGGCGAACCAAACAAAACCCCGGATTCCAGCGCACCTCCAGTGTCAATCGTGACCCCGCCGGTCACCAGCACACGCCCATCGTGCAGCGCGACTGCCTCCGGCCGGTCACGTGCAACCGAAAGTGAAGGGACGGCCGTCCACGAACGGGTCCGCGGATCGAAGATCTCAGCGGACGACAGCGGCCGCCCAGCCTGGCGACCGCCCATGACGAGCACGCCGCCGTCACCGAGCAGGACCGCCTGTTGGTTCGCGCGGGCCTCGACCAGGTTTCCGGCCGGCGACCACGCGTTCGCCGCAGGATCGTAGAGCTCCGCTGTGCCACGTCCTGGACCTAACCCGCCCACCACAAGGACACGGCCGTCGCGGAGCAGCGTGGCGGTATGCCGGGCCCGCGCACTGGTCATGGGCGCGGCGGCCGACCACGCGTTCGTCTTCGGATCGAAGATGTCCGCGGTCGCAATTGCGATCTCCGTCTCCTGGCTCCCGCCGGCGACGAGCAGGCGCCCGTCCCGGAGAACCGTCGCGCTGGCGTCTAGACGTCCGGTTGGCAGATCGGGGAGGGGGGACCACGCGCCGACGCCCGGCGTGGGCGATGGCTTGGGCGAGGCGGGCGGCGTCGCGCCGCTTGGCCGGCTCCACGTCTTGCCGTCGAAGGTCCAGGTGTCGTTCCGATCGAATCCTCCGAAGAGCACCACCAAGTCTCGCCACTCGTCGTACGCCATGGCCGGCCGCTCGCCGTTGATCCACCGCCCGGGTGGCGAGCACGCCGGAGACAGCGCCTGCCATGCGGAGTCTCGCCCGGGGAGCCAGGTCGAGGTGGCTCCGTCAGGCCCGAACCTGACGAAACCCGTTCCCACTGCGTACGCCACGTTTCCGACCCACCCGGTCGCCGAAGGCCAGGGCACTCCGAGCGACGACCAGGCGCCGCTCTGCAACTGGTACGCGCCGACGTTCCCGACCACCGCCAGGGTGTGCCCGACCTTGGCCGAGACCACGACCGCGTGGGCGGAGCCGAAGATGGGTCCCTGGTCGGGCACGACCTCTGTCCAGTCACCGCCGTTCCACGCCCAGACGTCGCTCCGGTCGCCTGCAGCGGTGCCGCCCACGAGCACCACGCCGCTGTGGGACGGATCCGTCGCCATCGCCGGCTGCTGGCGGGTCGGCGGCACATGTGCAGGGTGCTGCTCTGTCCAGTCGCGCCCATCCCACGTCCAGGTCTGTGGCGCCGTCCCCGGTCCTTGGTCCGGCTCGTACAGGACCATCTCGTGGTGGGTCACGTCGTAAGCCATCACCCCGAGCGATCCGCCAGGCGGGCTCTGCGCAGGATGTTTCTGGGTCCAACGTCCGTCCCACGTCCACGTGTCATTGAGGCTGCCGGGACTTCCGCCGAAGAGGAGCATCTCGCGGTGGTCAACGTCGAAGGCAAATGCCGCATTCGCCCTTGCTGGAGGAGCATCGGGGTTCACCGCCGCCGCCGAGCAGGTGGCCGGCTGACCGGATGGCGAAGCCGACCGGGCGCCCGACGCAACGTCCTCGGGCGGTCGCGCGCAGGCGGCCAGAAGGATGACCACCGCAGCTGATGCTGCACGTTTGGCGCTCAGGATCACTCCATTCCTCGCTGGCTAGGCAACGGCCGGGCTCGACTCTCGTTTACGTAGTTGAGGCGTGTGCGCACCGGATAACCCTTCAGGACCTCGACATGGGCTGCTAAGCGAACCGGTTCGCATCCGCAACCATTCATGTAGTCATTCCGCGGAGAAGATAGGCAGGTCGGGGCAGATCGGCCCCAATTCCCAAATCTCGACGTGGTTCATCGCTTCAGGTGGATGCAGCGAGGGGTGGCTCGTACCCGCCTCGCCTCAGGCCTTTGGCGGGCAGCATCCTGACGACCCGGAGCCAATCGACGGGGCCGCCCCGTGTACGTGCCGACGCCTTCAGGCTGCTACTGCAATTTCCTCGAGCCGGGTTTGCGATTCTTCTGTCAGGGGCACTTCGCGCAGGAAGACGCTGACGATCAGGGACACGATCGCGACCAGCGCGGCAAGCATGAAGAGGTCGTGCAAGGTCGCGGCCAGGGCGATCCGGCTGGGTTGGCTCGGCAGATGCGTGATAACCGACACGCCCGAGCTGCTGACGCGCCCGAGCAGACTGTCTGAACGCTTTTCGGGTGCCGTTCTACCCCCAGGGGTCAAATCGTGAATTCTTGAATAATTTGCATCCAACAGCCAGGATCCAGCACGGCCCGCAG
>DATITA010000032.1:0-2952 GCA_035468355.1 Candidatus Dormiibacterota bacterium | reverse complement strand
GCTGTCCTTGTTGCACGCATCGACGCAGACGCCGCAGGCGATGCAGCGGAGCTGCTCGATGGCGAAGAAGCGATCCTCACGCGAGCACGACAGCGCCAGGGTCGGGCAGCGTCGCACGCAGAGCCCGCAGAAGACGCACGTGTCCAGGTCGAACTCGATCGTCCCGCGGGTCCCGGCGAAATGCGGCCGGGTCTCGCTGGGGTAGCGACGCGTGGCCGGGCGCGACACGAGATTGCGCAGCGAGCGGCCCACCATGGGGAGGTTGAAGGGGTTGGCCATCTCAGCGCTCCGTGCAGCTGATGCAGGGGTCGATCGTCATGATGATGTTCGGCACGTCCGCGAGGTCGCAGCCCTTGACCAGCTTGATCATGGCCGGGATGTTCGCGAAGGTTGGCGTGCGGGCCCGAAACCGCTCCAGGTTCTTCGTGCCGTTGGCCTTGATGTAGTAGATGACCTCGCCACGGGGTTGCTCGAGCCGCTCGAACGTCTCCCCGGTCGGGTTGCCGCGCACCTTGACGTCGATCGGCGCACCGTCGCTCTTCGGCATCCGCTCGACGGCCTGGCGGATCAGCTCGATCGACTGCGTGATCTCGCGCACGCGCACGACGACCCGTGCAAGGCAGTCCCCGGCGGTCTCGAGGACCGGCTCGAAATCGAGCCGGTCGTAGAAGTGCGTGCCGGTGAGCCGCGTGTCGAGCGCGATGCCGGAGGCGCGGGCCATCGGGCCCACCGCGTCCACCGCATGCGCGTCCTCCCGGCTCAGGACGCCGACGCCGGACAGGCGATGCCGGATGGAGGGGTCCGTCTCGAAGATGCGGGCGGTCTCGGCGAAGCCGGCCCCGAGGTCCTGTAGCGTGGCCACGATCGCGGCCAGCTCGGAGTCCTCGATGTCGCGGCGCACGCCGCCGATCTTGTTCACCGAGAAGATGATCCGGCCCCCGGTCGTCTTCTCGAAGATGTCGAGGACCTGCTCGCGCGTGCGCCAGCAGTGCATGAAGAGGTTCTCGAAGCCGAACGCGTCAGCCCCCAGGCCCAGCCACAGCAGGTGGCTGTGGACGCGCGACATCTCGGCCCAGATCAGGCGTAGCCAGCTGGCCCGCTCCGGGACCTCCACGGCCATGATCTTCTCCATGGCCACGGCGTAGCCCATGCCGTGCATGAAGCTGCAGATCCCGCAGATGCGCTCCACGACGTAGCCGAACTCGCCGAACTCGATGCGCTCCACCAGCGCCTCGAGGCCGCGATGGATGTAGCCGATCGTTGGGATCGCGTCCACGACCTTCTCGTCCTCGAGCACGAGGTCGAGCACGAGCGGCTCGGGAAGCACGGGGTGCTGCGGGCCCATCGGGACCACGGTTCGCTTCATGCCTTCTTGTCCGCGTGGTCCTTGCCCAGCGCGTCGAGCCGCGCCCGGATCGCGGTCGGCGAGAAGGGCACGATGGTCGAGGTCTTGTAGAGCTGGCCCTTCAGATCGAGCGCGATCCCGGTCACGTTGACCCCGAAGAGCTCCCGCATCTCGTTCTCGTAGAGGAACGCGGCACCGAAGAAGGCCGAGATGCTGGGGACCTCCTCGCCGGGGAGGACGTGCTCGCGGAGATGCTCGAGCCTGCCGTCGTCCTGCGCAAACGACCAGCTGATGTCGAAAGCGCCGCCCTGGGCCTCCTCCGAGGGCAGGATCGAGGTCGTGTTGATGATCGCCAGGCGCCAGCCGTCCCGGTGGTAGGCGCCGACCCGGTCGAGAAATGCCTGGGAATCCATCACGCGGTCCGCCTTCGCTTCTGCTCGAGCGCCGCGATGCCCTGGACCACGCCGTCGATGATGCTCTCGGGGCGAGCGGCGCAGCCGGGGACGTAGACGTCCACCGGCACGACCTGGTCGATGCCGCCCTGGATGTTGTACGCGCGGGCGAAGATGCCGCCCGAGCAGGCGCAGGCCCCCACCGCGACGACGACCTTCGGGTCGGGCATCTGCCGGTGGAGGTTCTGGATGATCTCGACGTTGCGCTCGTTGACGCTGCCGGTCACCAGCAGGATGTCGGCGTGCTTCGGGTTGCCGGTGTTCACGACCCCGAACCGCTCGACGTCGTAGAGCGGGGTGAGGCACGCGAGGACCTCGATGTCGCAGCCGTTGCAGCTCGACCCGTCGTAGTGGAGGATCCAGGGCGAACGCTTGAAGAGGGACATCGGACTCACCTGCCCACGAGGAAGAGCGCGAGCACGTTGCCGCCGGTGAGCAGCAGGGTGACCACCCACGTCGATCGCAGGACCAGCTGCCACTTCGCCCGCGAGGTCGAGTTGTCGACGAGGACCTCCAGGCCGTAGGCGATCGCGAATGCGAGCAGCCCGAGCGGCACGCTCCAGTTGAAGAAGAGCACGACGAAGGCGCACAGCAGCGCCGACTCGTACCAGTGGGCCAGCTCGACGTAGGCCAGCAGCCGGCCCGACATGTCCGACGTCAGCCCGCTCACCAGCTCCTGGTGCGGGTGATGGGAGGTCGAGATGTCGAAGGGCGACTTGCGGAGCTTGATCGTGGCCACGAACAGGAAGGCGAGGACCACGCCGGGCAGCTGCAGCGCGACCAGCACGGGTGAGGCGAGGACGCCCCCGAACGTGCTCTCCCCGGTCACCTTGCAGATGGCGGCCAGCATGAGGATGAAGAACGGCTCGGATGCCAGCAGGACCACCAGCTCGCGCTCCGCCCCGGCGAAGCTGTAGGGCGAGTTGACCGAGCCTGCCGCGAGCACGAGGCACAAAGCCGCGAGGGCGAACACGAACGCGGTGAAGATGAGGTCGGTGCCGCCGACGGCCATCGCCCCTGCGGCAGCCATGAATCCAAGGTGACCCAGGAGGAGCGGCTCCACGATCGGGTTGACCTGCCGCGCCTCCTTCTGGAAGAGCTTGCCCACGTCGTAGAAGGGCTGGAGGAGCGGCGGCCCCACGCGGCCCTGCATCC
>DATITA010000031.1:0-32356 GCA_035468355.1 Candidatus Dormiibacterota bacterium | reverse complement strand
GGGTCATT
This sequence comes from Candidatus Dormiibacterota bacterium, assembly GCA_035468355.1. Classification (GTDB taxonomy): domain Bacteria; phylum Chloroflexota; class Dormibacteria; order Dormibacterales; family Dormibacteraceae; genus DATKSS01. Next base: position 32,348 of record DATITA010000031.1, on the reverse strand, counting down.
TCGATCTCCCCATCCCCCGGCTGCGCCGGGTACTTCCCCGCGGAGCGGGGAAGTGAAGGCCGGGACATAACGCCGAGCGGGGAAGTGGAGGCAGGTACACCGCGCCGAGCGGGGAAGTGACGAGTTTTCACTTCCCCACGGAGGGGGAAGGTGGCCCGGAGGGCCGCATGGGTCATTTCGATCTCCCCATCCCCCGGCTGCGCCGGGTACTTCCCCGCGGAGCGGGGAAGTGAAGGGCCGGTACATCCCGCGGGGCGGGGAAGTGACGAGTTTTCACTTCCCCACGGGGTGGGGAACGTGGCCCGCAGGGCCGGATGGGGAGCCTCATCACCAGTTGGATCGCGCCATCCCCCCGGCTGCGCCGGGTACTTCCCCGCCAGCGGGGAAGGAGCGGGGAAGAATTTAGGCGGACAGCACCTGGCGCACTTCGCGCGCGACCTCCACGTCTTCGCGCGCCTTGATCACCAGGGTCACCACCTTGGCGCCTGGCGCGCTGATGTCCGCGTCGTTGACCAGGCTCGCGTTGAGCGTCGGCCCGATCTCGAGACCTAGAAATCGCAGCCCCGACACCGCCGCCGCGCGCACCGGTGGCGAATTCTCTCCGACGCCTCCTGTGAAGACGAGCACCTCGAGCCCGCCCATCGCTGCCGCCATGGCGGCGATCAGGGCGCGCAGCCGGTGGATGTAGACGTCGAATGCCAGGGCGGCCGCATCATCTCCGGCCGCCACGCGCTTCAGCAGCTCGCGCATGTCCGGCGTGCCGGCGAGTCCCAGCAACCCCGAGCGCTGGTCCAGTGCCTCCGACAATTCGGCCTCGCCCGTGCCGGCGTGGCGCTGCAGCCAGAGCATCATGCCGGGGTCGACGGTTCCGGACCTGGTCGCCATCACCAATCCCTCCAGCGGGGTGAATCCAATGGTCGTGTCGACCGAGCGACCGCCGGCCACCGCAGCGAGCGACGCGCCGGAGCCCAAATGGCAGGTCACGACCCTGAGCTCCGACGCCGGGCGCCCGAGCATCTCAGCCGCCCTGCGCGAGGCATAGGAATGAGAAAAGCCGTGAAAGCCGTAGCGCCTGATCCCATGACGGTCGCGCCATTCCTTGGGGATCGCATACGTGGAGGCCGCAGCCGGCATGCGCGAGTGGAACGCCGTGTCGATGCAGGCAACCGCCGGGATCCTCGGCAGCAGGGCGCGGACCGCGCTTATCCCTGCCAGCGCCGAGGGCAGGTGCAGAGGCGCGAGGTCGCTGATGCTGACGAGGTAAGCGATGAGCTCGGGGTCGATCCGCGTCGAGGCCGTGTATCGCGGGCCCCCGTGCACCACGCGATGCCCGACCGCCTCGACACCCTCCATCGAGCGGACCGCGGTCGCGAGCGCGGCCTCATCGAGGCGGCCCTCCGAAACATCGAACTCGTGCTCGACCAAAACCTTGTCGTTGTCGTCGACGAGGCTCACCTTGAGCGAGCTGGAGCCGGCGTTGACGACGAGCACGCGCACGCTTAGTGCGGCCAGGTCCAGTCCCGGATCTCTGGAGCGTCCTCGCCGTGGTCGCGCGTGTACTGGCGGTGATGCAGGCGCAGATCGGTCATCTTCTGACGGACATGGGCCGCCTTCGACCCTAGCGACGGCACGCGGTCGATGATGTCCGTCACCAGGTGGAACCGGTCCAGGTCGTTGAGCATCACCATGTCGAACGGCGTAGTGGTCGTCCCCTCCTCTTTGTACCCGCGCACGTGGAAGTTGTCGTGGTTCGCGCGCCGGTACGTGAGGCGGTGGATCAGCCAGGGGTAGCCGTGATAGGCGAATATCACCGGCTTGTCGCTCGTGAAAATGTCGTCGAACTCCGCGTCCGGCAGGCCGTGGGGATGCTCGCTCGGTGGCTGTAGCCTCATCAGGTCGACGACGTTGACCACGCGGACGCTCACCTCCGGGAGGTTCTGCCGGATGAGGTCGGCGGCGGCCAGCGTTTCGAGCGTCGGCACGTCGCCGGCGCACGCCAGCACGACATCCGGCTCGCGCTCCTCGTCGGTGCTGGCCCAATCCCAGATCCCGAGCCCTCGCGCGCAGTGCGCGACCGCGTCCTCCATCGAGAGGTAGCTCAGCGCGGGCTGCTTGCCCGCGATGATCACGTTCACGTAGTTGCGACTTCGCAGGCAGTGGTCGGCAACCGAGAGCAGGCAGTTGGAGTCGGGGGCGAGGTACACGCGGATGACCTCGGCCTTCTTGTTGACCATGTGGTCGATGAATCCGGGGTCCTGGTGGGAAAAGCCGTTGTGGTCCTGTCGCCAAACGTGCGAAGTGAGCAGGTAGTTGAGTGACGCGATCGGACGGCGCCACGGGATCTCGCGCGTGACCTTCAACCATTTGGCGTGCTGGTTGAACATCGAGTCGATGATGTGGATGAACGCCTCGTAGCAATCGAAGAGGCCATGACGGCCGGTCAGCAGATAGCCCTCCAACCAGCCCTCGCAGAGGTGCTCGCTCAAGACCTCCATCACGCGCCCGTCGGGCCCGAGGTGGTCGTCTCCGGGAACCGTCTCCGCGTCCCACGCCCGGTCTGTCGCCTCCAGGACCGACCCGAGGCGGTTCGACACGGTCTCGTCCGGACCCATCACGCGAAAGTTGTCGGGGTTGGCCTTGATGACGTCGCGGAGGAAGGTGCCGAGGACGCGTGTCGCCTCGCTGGTCGTCGTTCCCGGTTTGGAGACGTCGACTGCGTAATCGCGGAAATCGGGCAGCCGCAGGCCTTTCAGAAGCTCGCCGCCGTTGGCGTGTGGGTTGTCGCTCATGCGCCGCCGCCCTTGCGGCGGGAGCTCGGCCAGCTCCTTTACCAGCCTGCCCGATGAGTCGAAAAGCTCCTCGGCGTGGTAGCTCCGCATCCAGTCTTCGAGGATCTTGATGTGGTCCGGCTTGGTCTCGAAATCGGTCACCGGGACCTGGTGGGCTCGGAACGTCCCTTCGATCTGCAGGCCGCCCACCGTCCTGGGTCCGGTCCAGCCTTTCGGCGTGCGCAGGACGATCATCGGCCACCTCGGGCGCGTCTTGTCATGGCCCGCGCGCGCCGCTTCCTGGATACGCGCAACCTCGTCCAGCGCCCAGTCGAGAGCGGCCGCCATCTGCTGGTGGACGAGCTCCGGATCGTCACCGGTGACGTAAACCGGGTTGTGCCCGTAGCCCTCGAGCAGGTCGGTGAGCTCGGCCTGGGGGATGCGGGCGAGCACGGTCGGGTTGGCGATCTTGTACCCGTTGAGGTGCAGGATGGGGATCACCGCGCCGTCGCGCGCGGGGTTTACGAACTTGTTCGAATGCCAGCTCGCCGCGAGAGGACCGGTCTCGGCCTCTCCGTCGCCGATGATGCCGAAAACGGTGAGGCCGGGATTGTCGAACGCGGCGCCGTATGCGTGGACCAGCGCATAACCCAGCTCGCCGCCCTCGTGTATCGAGCCGGGCGTCTCCGGGGCGTTGTGGCTCGGGATACCGCCGGGGAACGAGAACTGCCGGAACAGCTTGCGCATCCCGACCGCGTCCGTGGTGATGTCCGAGTAGAACTCCGTGTACGTGCCCTCGAGGTATGCGTTCGCGACCCCGGCGGGACCGCCATGGCCCGGGCCCATGATGTAGATCGCGTCGAGGTCGCGCTTCTTGATGACGCGGTTGGCGTGCGCGTATATGAAGTTCAGACCCGGGGTGGTGCCCCAGTGTCCCAACAAACGAGGCTTGATGTCCTCGAGGCGGAGAGGGCGTTCCAGCAACGGGTTGTCGAGCAGGTAGATCTGCCCGGCCGACAGGTAGTTGGCCGCCCGCCAGTAGGCGTTGATGAGGCGCAGCTCTTCCGAGTCGAGCGGCTGCGCGCGCGTCACGTCCGGGACGGCGGCGGTGGTCCGGTCCTCTGCGGGTCTGGCCATGTAGTGCGCGCTCTCATCATGCGCCGAGCCCAAGATCCGGTGGTCGCCGCGAAACGCGCCGAGCCGCGGTCAGGACGGGGAGCGGCCGGCGCGGCCGCCGCCGGAAGCGTGAGGTGCGGCTGCTCCGGCCGGCGCCTTGCGGCTGCGTCGCACGCGACTCGGCCGCGGGGCCGCGTCGCCGTCGAAACCGGCCATGCGGGCCTTGCCGAGGTTGCTTTTCATGACCCAGACGATGTCCTTGTCAGTCGACTGAAGCCATTTCTCGATGTATGGCTTGGCGTTGGCGGGCGAGGCGGCCGCCGCGACGCTCCAGCAGTAGCCGAGCGCTTTGCGAAGCGCCTGGAAACCTTCCTCTTTCCTGCTCGTAGCCGCGCCCAACGACTTCGTGATGTGGTCGAGGATCATCAGCACCTCGACTGTGTCCTGGGGGCGCTGGAGCAGGTCGGGCTCGCACAACGCGGCCGCGGCCGCTCTCTGTACCAACGGGGTCTCGTTGGCCCACGACCTCATCTCTGCGAGCAGCCTGGGCATGTCTTCGCGGCCGAATCTCTGGAGCGCCATGGCGACGCCTTCGCGCACGCGCCATCGCGAGTCCGAAGCCAGCTCGTGAAGCCACGTCATGACCGTCTCCGGCTCCATCAAAGCGATTCGCCCCAGGCCCGCGGTGCCGCAGAGGGCAAGGAACTCATCACTGGACGCAGACAGCCGCCACAGCCGATCAGCGTCGGCCTCCTCAGCCACGGCGGCGACGAGCTCGAGGTTGGCCCGCGGTCCGGGCAGGCCTGAATGTTTGTGGAGGTATGGCTCCCAGCTCGTCAGCTCGCGAAGCTCCTGGCGGTAACGGTCCACGCGCTCACTCACTCGCCGATCGTAACCGCAGCCGGCTGCGCGGCACCGCGCCTACGGCTCGCACGTGGCCGCGACCCGGGCTCGACGCCGCAACGCGAGGCCATAATTGACCGAGTCAACGAGGTTGGGGGCAAAGAGGAAAAACGATGAGTGATAGAGGCCGCTACGGCACGACGGAACATCCCAGGGCAAGACCGGAAAAACGCCGGATCATGGTCACGCAGCTGCTGCACAGCCCCGTCCTGAGCCCTGACGGCGGCCAGGTCGGGCGCGTCGAGGACTTCATCGTCAAGCTGGCCGAGGGTCAGTACCCGCCGGTCAAGGGTTTGATGGTGCGCATCGGCGCGCAGGACGTTTTTGTGAGACGCGAGCTCATCGAAAGCCTGGATCCGAAGGGGGTGCGTCTCAAGTCGCCGGCGCTCGAGACCGCGCCCTTCCAGCGTCGTCCCGGCGAGGTGCTGCTCGCAGCGGACGTGTTGGGCCGGCATTTGGTCGACGTCGCGCGCGGCCGGATCGTGCAGGCGCACGACCTCGTGCTGGCCCCCAGCGAAGAGGGCTGGGTCCTGCACGGCATCGACCGCAGCCCGCAGGCGATGCTGCGGCGCCTGGTCCCGAGGCGCGGACGGCCCGATCTCCGGCGCCACGTGCTGCTGGACTGGAAGGACGTCCAACCGTTTGTCGGGCACGTGCCCACCGCCAAGCTGCTCATGCCCCTGCAGCGCCTGCGCAGGCTTCACCCGGCGCAGATCGCGGACATCGTCGAGGGCGCCTCGCACGAGGAGGGCGAAGAGATCATCCACGCGGTCGAGGGCGATGCCGAGCTCACCGCCGACGTGTTCGAGGAGCTGGACGCCGAGCACCAGGTCGAATTCCTGAAATCGCGGTCCAACGAAGAGGCGGCGCGCGTGCTCGACCGCATGGCGCCGGACGACGCGGTGGACCTGATCGGCGAGCTGGACCAGGAGCGCCGGCTACCGGTGCTGAACCTGATGTCGGCCGCGCAGCAGCACAAGCTGCGCAAGCTCCTGCAGTACCACCCGACCACCGCCGGCGGCATGATGAGCCCCGACTACGTCTGGGTGATCCGCGGCTCGACGGTCGCGATGGCGCTGGAAGCCGTGCGGATCGACGACAAAGCGCCCCACCAGCTGCTCGGCAACATCTTCGTCACCGAGGAGGGCGGTGGTTTCATCGGGAGCCTGGCGGTGGTCGACCTGCTGCGCTCCGATCCCGCGCGCAAAGTCGAGGAGCTGAACCTGGTCAATTGCAGGGTCGGAACAGGCGCGGATTTTGCGGACGTCACGTTGATGATGGCCGACTACAACCTCACCGCCCTCGGCGTCACCGACGGCGCGGGCAATCTCATCGGAGCGATCTCCGTGGACGATCTGATGGAGGCGCTGGTGCCCGAGGACTGGCGCAACCGTGCCGAAGCGAGCAGCGGAGTCTGATCGGCCGATGACAGGGCGCGAGCCGATCGACAAGGACTCGCGCTTGAAGCCCACCTCAGCCGTACTTGACGAGGCCCACCTCGGGGACATCCACGGAGCGTTCGGCACGATCAGGCTCAGCGACGTCGCGCCGCGCCGGACGTGGCGCCGGCGACTCCTCACCCTGGCTGCGATCGTCGGCCCGGGGATCATCGTCATGGTCGGAGACAATGACGCCGGCGGCGTCTCGACCTACGCCCAAGCGGGGCAGGATTTCGGCTACTCGCTGCTCTGGACTTTGCTGCTGCTCATCCCGGTCTTGATCGTCAACCAGGAGATGGTGGTCCGTTTGGGGGCCGTGACCGGGGTCGGCCACGCCAGGCTCATCAAGGAGCGGTTCGGCCGCTTCTGGGGGTGGTTCTCAGTCGGTGATCTGTTCCTTTTGAACTTCCTGACGATCAGCACGGAGTTCATCGGCATCGGGTACGCGGGTGAATACTTCGGATTCAGCCAGTACGTGGTCGTACCGCTCGCTGCGCTGCTCTTGATCGGTATCACGGTCAGCGGCAACTTTCGGCGCTGGGAGCGCGCGATGTTCGTCTTCCTGTTTGCCAGCTTGCTCGTGCTACCGCTCCTGGTGCTCAGCCATCCGAGCGGGGGCGCGGTGCTCAGCGGTTTCGTGACGCCCAGCGTCCAGGGCGGCTTCACTTCGAACGCGGCGCTTTTGATCATCGCGATCGTGGGGACCACGGTGGCGCCATGGCAGCTGTTCTTTCAGCAGTCGAACGTCATCGACAAGCGCATCACTCCTCGCTGGCTGGAGTACGAGAAGGCCGATACCGTCCTGGGGGCCATTGTCGTGGTAATCGGCGCGTCGGCGGTCATGATCGCCGCGGCGTCGGCCTATACGGGCAGCAGCGACTTCGGCAACTTCAGCAACGCTTTGGGTGTCGCCCGAGGGCTCGATACGCACATCTCGGGCCTGGCGGGGACGATCTTTGCACTGCTCCTTTTCGATGCTTCGATCGTCGGAGCATCGGCCGTGACCCTCGCAACGTCGTATGCGTTCGGCGACATCTTCGGCCTGAGGCACTCACTGCACCGCGGGATTCGAGACGCCAAGCTGTTCTACGCCTCGTATGCGGCGATGGTGGCGGTGGCCGCAGGCATCGTCCTGATCCCGAAAGCGCCCCTCGGCCTGATCACGACAGCCGTCCAGGCGCTGGCCGGAATCCTCTTGCCCAGCGCGACCGTGTTCCTCGTCCTTCTGTGCAACGACCGGGCCGTGCTCGGCCCGTGGGTCAACAAGGCCTGGTTGAATGCCGTGGCCGCGTTCATCGTGAGCGTGCTGCTGCTGCTGTCACTCGTCCTCGTGATCTCAACCGTCTTTCCGTCGGTCGACGTCAGCAAGCTCGTGGTGGTGCTGGCGGTGATCATGGGCGTCGCCCTGGCGGTAGGAGGCACGTGGTTGTGGTTGAGCGGGCGACATCAAGCTCCCCAGCCCGAGGTGTCCCGGGCCGAGCGGGAGAACTGGCGCATGCCGGGTCTGGCGTTGCTGGAGCGGCCGGCCTGGTCGTGGGCTCGCCGGATCTCGATGCTCACACTCAGCGGCTACCTTGTCCTTGCGATCGTGCTCCTCGCCGTCAAGGCGGTCCAGATCGCGCTCCACCGGTAGTTCCCGTTATGGCCTCAGCTCTTCAAAGGCTTTAACAACCTACTTACAAAGCAATACCACATCGCCCCGTAGAATCCTTCCCCGTGCCACTCGGCTCTAGACCGGGGCACCGCGCCAGAGCATCTCGCCGGCGGTTAAGCCCTTTAAACACCATCTACCTCGGAATGCTGGCCGTTGCCCTCTCGGCGGTGGCGGGCGGTTTCGCGTACTTCCTGCCGGCGGCCGTGACCGCGTGGCAGGCCACGGGCCAGGTCGTCAAGATCGCGTCGCCCTCACCCACGCAGGTCCTTGGCACGCCCACCCCGACCCCGTCGTCGAACCCTGCGGCACCCGGCGATTTCACGGTCCTGCTGCTCGGTTCTGACGACGACTCGAAGTTCAGTGCCGATCATGTCCTCACCCAGTCGATGATCCTGGTCAGGGTCAGGCCGGCCGCCAAGACCGTGACCATGCTTTCCATCCCGCGGGACCTGTACGTGCCGCTGTCCACCGGGGGTTCGGCGAAGATTGACGGCGCCTATTCCTACGGCGGTGCGGGCGCGGCGATCGCGACCGTGGAACAGAACTTCGGCGTTCACGTGGACGATTACATCTGGGTCGGGCTGCTCGGGCTGATCAAGGTAATCGACGCCATCGGTGGGGTCGACGTCGTCACGAGCAATCCCGTGCTGGATGATTTCTATCCGCAAGACGTCTTCACCAGCTCCCCGTACGGCTACGAGCGCGTGGCCGTCCTCCCCGGGCCTCAGCACCTCGACGGGGTGCACGCGATGCAGTACGTCCGCTCGCGTCACGGCGACCTCGAGAGCGACTTCGGCCGCTCGCAACGGCAGCAGCAGGTCCTGCTGGCGATCCGGCAAAAGGCGAAGCAGCTGGCCCCCGAGGACATTCCCGCCATCGCGACCGCCATCGGCGGCGAGCTCAAGACGAGCATCAAAGTCTCGCGCGTGACCCAGATGCTGCCGCTGGCGTCCAGCTTCGACAACCCGGACTCCATCCAGCAGATCGTCCTGCTTCCGCCATACACCCATGGCGGGGGACCCGATGACAGCGTGATCGCGAACTGGAGCCTGGTCCTGCCCCTGGTCCACAGGTACTTTCCGTGATCCCCAGGTTCTTGCTCGCGCTCGGGTTGTCGGTCCTGATGCTGGTCAGCGGGGTCACGAGCTACCTGGCCCTCGAAGGCCGCCAGTCGAAGGTGGCTGCGCCACCCTCCAAGCCGACAGCCGCCACGCCGCGCGTGCAGGCCCTCGTGCTGCCGGGGACTTTGTACCTGGCGCAGTCGGGCGCCCTGTACAGCCTCAGCTCGGGCCGTTTCCATCAGCTGACCGCGGAGGCCGGCTGGAGCCAGCCCACCTCGACGCCCGACGGCAACAACCTGCTCGCCGTCAAGAACGGCGGCTATTTCTCCGACGTCTACCAGTTGAATCGCTACGGCACGCCCACCAGGCAGTTCACGAGCAACGCGGGGCGGTTCGGGATGCGCGATCCCAGCTCCAACCACTGGTCGCTTTATCCGCGGCTTAGCCCGGACGGAGGGACGCTGTGGATGACGTATGACGGCGGCAAGTGCACGGGCTGCCTGCTCATCTCGTTCGATATCTGGGCCATGCCGGTCAACGGCGGCATTCGGCAAGCTCGGGCGTGGACCAACACCAACCTGGTCCCAGGCGGCGACGTGCAGGCGATCCCGGTATCAGGCGGGATCATCTACACCAAGTACACCTACGACGACCAGGGCCGGCCCACCGCGCAGCTGTGGTACGCGAACCGCGCCAACAGCCTGGGCAGGGCCCTCACCTCCGAGGCGGAGGATTGCCGCAACCCGTCGCTGTCCGGCGACGGCACCCAGATCGCGATGATCTGCACTTACGTGAAGCAGGTTTCATACCTGACCATCGCATCATGGAACGGATCCGCGCTCGGTCCTCGCAAGACCCTGATCGCCGACCAGATGGTGGCGCAGCCGACCTGGGCGCCGGACGGCTCGGGCATCGCCTACCTGGCGCCGGGGGCGGCGGACGGGCCGTTCCAGCTCTGGTGGCTGCCCAGGGACGCCTACGCGCCGCCCCCGCCCAGCCCGACCCCGGTTCCCACCCCAACGCCCGGCGGACCGCACAACGGCCCGCTGCCGTCCCCGTCGGCCACGGTCGACGCGCCGGCGCCCGTGGTCAAGCCGATCCAGGTGACGACCAACGACGGCTTCGACGCGACCTCCCCGATGGCCTGGCTGAACTAGTAGAACCAGGTCAGGCGCAGCCGGGCCGGCCCGGCCCGAGGTCCAGCACCGGCTCCTGCTCCGCCGCGGCCGCCTGAGCCGCGCTGATGAAGTGGTCGGAGACCATGGCTGAGAGCACCTGGCTGCGGCGCGCCGCGGCCGCATCCGGGTTGATCGTGGGGTCGTAGATGGAGGGCGCCTGCGTGACGCCCGCCAGCAGGGCGTACTGGGCCAGGGTCAGCCTGGCCAGTGGCGCCTGAAAGTAGGCGCAGGCGGCCTGGCTGACCCCGAACCGGCCAAAACCGGTAGTGATCTCGCTCAGGTAGTCGGCCATGATCTGCCGCTTGCCGATCACGCGCTCGACCTTGAGCGCCAGGACCATGTCGACGATCTTGTTGAAGCCTCGGTCCGAGCCGCCCAGGTAGACGTCTTTGACCAGCTGCTCGGTGACCGTCGAGCCCCCCTGGCACAGGCATCCGTGGGCCACGTCGTACAGAAGCGCGCGGGCGAGGCCGATGGAATCGACCCCGTGGTGAGAGTAGAAGCGTTCATCCTCCGTGGCGATGACCGCCTCGGACAGCTGGCTCGGGACCTCGCCGGGGCTGAGGATCGTCGCCCCGTGCTTCGCCACCGCGTCCTTGACCCGCGCCTGGATGTCTGCCGTCGACGGGGTGGAGACCCACAGGGCGATCACCCCAAGTACCAGGATGGCGACGATGACGGCCGCCGCCAGCGCGAGCCGGCGCAGCGTCACCGGCGCCCGCCTCATTGCGTCGCGCTCCACGCTGGGTAGCAACGGCTCGCCTGCCGTCCGAGTTACGGATAACAGGGCTGAGCGGCGCTGGTTCCGTGGGAGAATCCGTCGGCATGACCATTAAGTGGAAGGTCGCGCTGGTGGAGGACGATCGCCGCCTCGCCCGCGCGGTCGCCAGCGGGCTCGGCGAGGAAGGCTATACCGTCCGCGCCGTCGATTCGGCGAGCCGGGGGCTGGAGCTGGTTCGGCAGTGGAACCCTGACGTGGTCCTCCTCGACCTCATGCTCCCCGACAACGACGGCCCCGAGCTGTTCGAGGCTTTCCGCGCCGAGACCGACGCCGCCCTGGTCGGGATCAGCGCTCGGTCCTCGGTCAGCGACCGCATCGCAGGCCTCAAGTCCGGCGCCGACGACTACGTCGCCAAGCCCTTCGCGCTGGAGGAGCTCATGGCCCGGGTCGAGGCGGTGATCCGCCGGCACAGGGGCAAAGGGGGCGCCCGTCTCGCCGCGGGCGATGTGGTGGTGGACCTCAGCGAGGGCCTGGCCACCCGCGCCGGGCGCCAGCTCAGCCTGACGGGGATCGAGTTTCGCATCCTGGCCGCGCTGATGCGCAGCCACGGCCAGCTCGTGACCTACGAGCAGCTTGCGGAGGCGGTCTGGGCGGTCGCGACCGGCCCCGAGTCGAACTCGCTCGAGGTCCATGTCTCGAGGATCCGCCAGAAGCTCGAGGCGGGCGGCGGCTCGCGCTTGATCCAGACGGTCCGAGGCATCGGGTACAGGTTCAGTCCGGAATAGGGAGTGGAACAGATGAAGAAGAGGTTGGTGGTGGGAACGCTGGCGGCAGGTGTGATGCTCGTGGCGGGCCAGGCGACCGCCTCGGCCAACGTCATGTGGTGCCTTTCCGACCCGCCGATACAGCTCGTGACGCCCGGCGGCCACAACATCACGGTCAACAACATGATCTACATGCCTCCTGTCTACAGGCACCTCATGAGCCAGGTCAGCGACGACGCGAGCGCTGCGCCCGATGGGCACGGGGGGACGCTCGTCACGGTCAACGTCCGGATTCCCTCGGCGGTCTCGCAGGCCCATGTGGTGTCTTCCAACAACCGCTACCAGGTGAGCACGGAGGCGGGCGCCCAGGGAGGCGTGGTGGTCACTCTTCATCTCGACCTGCCGACCACCTGAGCTCCGAGATGAAGGCAGGTTTCGCGAGCCTGTCAGCGCCCCTCAAGGTGGTGGCGCTCGCGATCCCGGCCGGCGGAGCTTTCTTGGCGCTGGCGGCCGCCGCTCGGGGCGGCTTCGCATCGCCCGAAGCATGGCGGTGGGGACTGGTCCCCGCGTGCGCCGTCGCGGTGATCGTCGCCGAGAGGTTCCCGGTCAAGATCGGACCTGAGCAGAAGGTCAACCTGGGCGCTTTGCCCTGCCTGGTGGCCGCCTTGCTCCTGCCCCCAGGGATTGGGCCCGGGGTCGCGGCCCTCAGCGTCGTGGCGGCGAACTGGATGGTTCGCCGCACGTGGTTCGAGACCGGGATCAACGCTGGCACGGTGCTGGCGGCCGCATCGCTCGCCGCGATGGTGGGCGCTGTGGGTCCCCACGTGGATGTCACGCAAGACCTCAGAGCCATGGCCGCGGGTTTGCTCTACGTGGCGGTCAACCTCGCGCTGGCCGTCCTGCCGGCAGCGCTGCACAGCCGCCGCCCGTACATCGTGCTGCTGAGGAGCGCATTCTTCGCGACCTGGCCAGCCTCGCTGACCCTTGCCGCCTGCGCGGTCACGGTGTCATTGCTCGCGGTGGAGTCGCCGGCGGCCGCCCCTCTGCCGTTGATCGTGCTCCCGCTGATATACCGCATGAACCTTGCGATCAAAGCGCAGTCCGACGCCAACGTGCAGCTCGCCGCGGTGCTGGCTGCGCAGCGCCGCTTCCTGACCGACGTCTCGCACCAGGTCGCCACGCCGCTGGCGACGATCATGACCAACCTGTCGATCCTCCGGCGCGCCAACCGCGGCGGAGTGGCGGGCGTGGCGGTCGCGGACAGCGTGGCGGAGGCGGAGCGTATGAAGAGGATGCTGGGCCGGCTTCGAGCGCTCGCGCACGCGGACGAGGACGTCCCCCTGCGCCGCGAGCTCGTCGACCTGGCGGAGCTCACGGCCGACATCGTTCGCGCCTACGCGGGGCAGGCGGGCACATCGGGCGTCGGGCTCGTCAACGAAGTGGGCGCGCCGGCGCGCATCAGCGCCGACAAGGACCTCCTGCGCGAGGCGGTCGCCAACCTGGTCGACAACGCAGTGCGCGTGAGCCCGCGCGGGGCCGCGGTCAAGCTGCGGGTGGACAGGGGCTCCGCCGGCCCTGAGATCGCGGTCATCGACCATGGGCCCGGCATCGACGAGAAGCGATTGCCAGGCCTGTTCGAGAGGTTTCAGCGCAGCGACTCGGGCAGCGGCCTGGGCCTGGCGATCGCCAGGCGTGTGGTCGAGAGGCACGGGGGCACAATCCGGGTCCACAGCGAGCCTGGGGCCGGGAGCACGTTCACGATCGAGCTGCCGGGCTGAGACTCGGCGCCTGGCGGGTCAGGGCGCCCCGGCTATGGCCGGCCAGCGGTGCAGAGCCACCACGCGCACGACCCCAGGCGCACGACCACCAGCCTCACCCGGACGGGCCCAATCGTTAGCCCTAGGATTTAGCGAGCTTGCGCGCGAAAGCCGTCTACATGATCGAGCGGCTCGAGGAAGGGATCTACCTCGTCGTCGCCGTCCTGCTGGCGGTCGCGGCCATCCTGCTCCTGGTCAGCGCGGGCCAGTCGGCCCTCCAGGCGCTGCAGGCCGCGCGCGACCCTTACGTGATCGTCCTGACCGTGCTGGACAAGGGCCTCGTCCTCCTGATGGTGGGCGAGCTCCTGCACACCCTTCGCGTCACGGTGCGTGAGCGCGGACTGGCCGCAGAGCCGTTCCTCATCGTGGGGCTGATCGCGGGCATCCGGCGCGTCCTCATCCTGACGGCCCAGACCGACACGAAATTCCAGTGGAATCCAGAAGGCATCCAGCTCCTGATCCTGGTCGGCCTGATCCTGGTGATGGCGATCGCGATCGGGATCTGGCGCCGTTCCTAACGGCTGGTCCCGGACAAAGACACGCCGGAGCGCTGAGTGGCGATCATCGTCTGTCCCCAGCCCCAGGCGGCCGAGATCGGCCTCGAGGTCATGAGGCGTGGGGGCAACGCCGTCGACGCCGCGGTGACGTGTGCGTTCGTGCAGGGCGTGATCGATCCGCAGATGTGTGGCATAGGCGGATGCGGAGCGATGTTGCTGCACAGCCCCAAGACCGGCGACACGCTTCTGGAGTTCTACGCGACGGCCGGCTCGCGGGCGCGCGAAGACCAGTGGGAGGGGATCTTTCTGCGCGAGGCGGCAGATCGTTACGGCTATGTCCTCGAAGGCTGGGTCAACGACGTGGGCTATCAGTCAGTCGGCGTGCCGGGGACGGTGGCGGGGCTTTACGCGGCGCTGTCCCAGTTCGGCACCATCTCCTGGGAGCAGGCGATCGCCCCTGCGATCCCGATCGCGCGCGAGGGCTTCCCGGTCACCGGGTTCATGCACGGGTACTGGACGACCGACTACGGCCCCGACGTGGTCCCGAACCTCCAGCGCATCCAGGCGACCCCCGCCGCGAAGGCGATCTACACGCACGACGGCAGGCTTTACTCGATCGGCGAACGGATGGTGCAGACCGACTACGCCCGCACCCTCGAACGGCTGGCCGCCGGAGGTCCGGACGCTTTCTACAGGGGCGAGATCGCCGAGGAGATCGCGGCCGATTTCGTCGCGCACGACGGTTACATCACCAGGGAGGACCTCGCCGGCTACCAGGTGCACGTCACCGAGCCCATACGCGGTACGTACCGGGGGCTTCAGGTCGTGGCGGCGGGGCCGCCGGCTGGCGGGCTCACGCTGCTCCAGATGCTGAACTTCCTCGAGGGCTACGAGCTCGGGTCGCACGGGTGGCCGAGCACCGAGGCGGCGTGCCTGCTCGTCGAGGCCATGGCGTGGGCGGTGGCCGACCGCGAGCTGCACGTCGCTGACCCCCGCTTCGTCGAGGTCCCCAGCGGCGCTCTGGCGGACAAGCAGTACGCGGCCAAGGCGCGAGAGGTCGCCGCCGCCGGGGTGCGCGTCCACGACCGGTCCGAGACGACCCAGGTGTGCGTGGTGGACGATGCCGGGAACGCCGTGTCCCTGACCCACACCCTCGGCTCGGCCAGCGGTGTCGTCACCCCCGGGCTCGGGTTCGGCTACAACGACTACATGAACTGCTTCGACCCGCGGCCGGGCACGCCCAACTCGATCCAGCCCGGGAAGACGCGGGTGACGATGATGACGCCGACACTGGTCTTCGACCGCGGCAAGCTCCGTGTCTGCGTGGGCGCGCCCGGTGGCACCAAGATCGTCACAGCGGTTCTGCAGGTGCTGGTCAACGTTATCGACCACCAGATGTCGCCGGTCGAAGCAGTGAGCGCTCCGCGCGTGGATTTCCAGGGCGACATCGTGCAGGTGGAAGCGCGCGTGCCTGGGGTGGTCTGCGACGGCCTGCGGGCGCTGGGCTACAGGGTCAACCGTCGCACGCTCAACTACGATTCATACTTCGCGCGCCCACAGGTGATCGTGGCCGAGCGCGACGGTTATCTGCATGGGGCTTCGGACCCGAGGAAGGACGGAGGCGCCGCCTTCGACACGGAGACGCAATGAGGTTTGACGGTCGAGTCGCCCTGATTACCGGAGGCGGACGTGGAATCGGAGCCGCCACCGCGCAGCTGCTTCACGCCGACGGCGCCAGGGTGGCGGTGTGTGACATGGACTTGGCGCCGGCCGAAGAGGTGGCCCAGCCGATCGAGGGTCTCGCCATCGCCTGCGACGTCACGAGCCGCGAGCAAGTCGAGGCGATGGTCGCCCGGACGGTGAAGGAGCTGGGCCGGCTGGACATCCTGGTCGCGTGCGCCGGCATCACGCGCGACAACCTGCTTTTCAAGATGACGGATGACGACTGGGACTCGGTCATCGACACGCACCTGAAGGGCACTTTCCTCTGCGCCCGTGCGGTCCAGAAGCACATGGTCGATGAGAAGTACGGAAAGATGGTGTTCCTCTCCTCGACCTCCGCACTCGGCAACCGAGGGCAGACCAACTACTCGACGGCGAAGGCGGGGCTGCAGGGCATGGCCCGCACGCTGGCCATTGAGCTCGGCCCGTTCAACGTCAACGTCAACGCGGTGGCGCCAGGTTTTGTGGACACGCGCATGACGCGCGCCACCGCGGAGCGGATGGGAATCGACTACGAGGCGTTCAAGCAGGGCGCGGCGTCGCAGACCCCGCTCCGCAGGGTGGGCCGGCCCGAGGACATCGCGTCGGTGATCGGTTTCCTGTGCAGCGAGGACGCCGGCTTCGTGTCCGGCCAGACGATCTACGTCCGCGGAGGGCCGTAGCCGGCTTCCAGGGCTTCTTCGGCCTGCCGGACGATCCGCTCGACCAGCTCTCCCGCCGGCACGATGTCGTGGATGAGCCCGCTCGACTCACCCGCCAGCACGAAGTCGCCGGATGCGAGCGCTGCCTCGAGTGCGGGCCGCAGCTGGCCTGCCGCCAGGCCCCATTCCTGGGGACGGTCGGCCCATTCGTCGAGCAGCGGGTGCCTGATCGAGCGCACCACCGAGCCGGGCCAGACGATGTCGAGCACGTCGTCGTAGAACTTGCTCGCTATGGTCTGACTGCCGAGCGCGTTGAGGATCACGTCCTTGGAGCGGCCCCTGGAGCGCGCCTCGTGCGTGGCCAGGAACCGCGTGCCGATCAACGCTCCCTGCGCGCCTAGCATCAGCACCGCTGCGACCCCGCGGCCGTCCCCGATCCCCCCAGCCGCCACGACCGGCACCGAGCCGACGGCGTCGACCACCTGGGGCACGAGCGTGAGGGTTGACATCTGGCCGACATGGCCGCCACCTTCATAACCCTGCGCGACCACCACGTCCGCGCCGTCCGACGCGACCTGCCCAGCCTCCTCGGGGCTCGTGACCATGTGCATGACCTTGAGGCCTGCATCGTGGGCTCGATAAGTGAGGTCGCCGGACTGACCCCAGGCGAGTGACAGGACCGAGACGCGCTGCGCGATGGTCACCTCGAACGCGGCGTTGTCGAGCAGGCACACGATGTGGTTGACGCCGAAGGGGCGGGTGGTGAGCTCGCGCACGCGGCGGATCTCGTTGCGGAGCCGGTCGGCGGTCATGCCACGGCCGCCGATGATCCCCAGGCCGCCGGCGTTGCACACGGCTGCCACGAGCTCTGGGGTAGTGCAGCCGGCCATCCCGGCCTGGAGGATGGGGACCTCGATCCCGAGCAGGTCGCAGAGGGGCGTGTGCAGGCGGCTCACAGGTCAATCCTAGGGACGGCGCTCGCGGGCGTTTCGCGCGCGCGACACTAATACGTGCGGCGCGGGCTTCGTGCAAGTAGCGGGCCCCTCCAGCGTTGGACTCGAGCATGAATCGGCTGCTAGGCCGTGTCCGGCAAAAATTGGGCGGGCGAACTGCTGTTCGGCGCAGGAGCCTCTGGCGTCCTCGAGCGCGTATTCGGATCGAGTTCGGCCAGACCGGTATCGGCGCCCACGTGCGGGTCCCCGGGAACGGCGCTAGCGGGTTGACGCGCTCGCCGGCGGTCTGGTAGGGTGACCCGGTTCTCTGGGGGATCTACCCGACTCGGGCTGATTCGTAATTTAGGGGTAGGCATGCGAGTTCATCGTTACCTGACCCATGCAATCGTGCTTGGGATAGCGGTCGCAATGTCCAGCTATGCCTCGATGGACAAGCACTTCCCCACCTATCTGACGGCCCGGTTGGGCGCCGTGAACGCCGAGGCGGTCGTTGTGAGCCAGGGCGGCAGCGTGGGCGACGTCTCGCTCGGCCGCTACAGCACCATCATCAAGCCGGTTTCCATTCCGACCACCGCCCCGATCAGCCACTCGGCCTTCACCTACAGGGTGGCGCCGGGTGAGAGCTTGGCCACAATCGCCTCCAAGTTCGGCGTGACCGTGTCCCAGATCCGATGGTCTAACACCAACCTGATGTCGTCCGACGCGGTCGCCACCGGCGACCAGATCGCCATCCCGCCCGTGCCGGGCATCGTCGTTACGGCCAAGGGCGGTGACACGCTCGCGGCACTTGGCGCGAAGTATCAGGTCGACCCTCAGGTCATCCTCGACTTCAACCGCCTCCGCAGCCAGCAGCTGGCCGGCGGAATGAGCCTTGTCATCCCCAATGGCGTCGGCGGGGCGTTCCCGCCGCCTCCCACGATCTGGCAGATCCTGCAGCGCTCAGGTGTCACCTCGTCCGCCTTCCCGATCAAGGTGCAGGGGTGCTGCCTGGGCCCGTACACGGCCAATGGGTTCCCTGCCGGCTGGTGCACCTACTACGTGGCCACCAAGCGCAACGTGACGTGGCGCGGCGACGCCGGCTATTGGTACGCCAACGCGGCGGCCCAGGGTTACGCGGTCGGCTCGACGCCGAAGGTCGGCTCGATCATGGTGACCTGGGAGAGCTGGGCCGGCCACGTGGCCTACGTCGAGGCGGTGAACCCGGACGGCTCGTGGGTCGTGAGCGAGATGAACTGGGTCGCGTTCGGCGTGATCGATCAGCGGACGATCAAGCCGGGCCAGCTCGGCAGCAAGCTGGTGGGCTTTATCTACTAGCGCGGCGGCCGCGTCCCGAAGTTCCGGGAAACGCGCGTCGTTCGGCTACGATTAGCCTCTAGTTTCCGCCGGTTCGGCGGCCTTAAAGTGGGTCGGCTGGGCATTGGTGAGCCTAACGGTCTGTAAAACCGCCGCGAAAGCTGTGACAGTTCGATTCTGTCCCGGCCCACCACCCCCGATGTCGTGTAGACATCGCCGTCAAGTCCAGATGTTCCGTCAGCTGAACGTCAACATCCTCAGACTGATCGAGAGCATGAGTCAATAAGACTGTGAATGTGGCCGCCGGCACCATCCTTGTTCAACCAGGCGGGGCCGAAGGCAAAAGCGCCGAAATGAAAACCTGCCTTCGGCCGCAATAGCGGCAAGGGACCTCGGCAGGGCCTGGAGCGAAACCACGGGGTTGGTCGAGCCGTTTCTCCTGGCATGGAGCGGGTCATCTTCGAGCTGATCCGCCCTGAGCCCAGGGTTTCCCAGCCTTGGGGCGGTATTGCTGAGTTTGTTACCAGGCGTGCGGGAGGGTGAAGCGCTCATGCGGTGGTTGGGGGAGAAGGGGAAGAGCCGTATTGCGGACCTCGTCGAGTCGATGCAATATGTAGTCGCTTAAAGGTCAGGACCAATGCTTGGGTGGAAAGGCGGGGCCAGGAAAGGTGGGAGCAAAGCGCTGACCGCGGCCGCCCTCTTGGGCGAGGCCCTCCAGATGAAGTCCATCTAGATGCCGGCCAGCCTGCGCGTGCTCATCATTGCTGTCGCGATCGTGCTGGTGCTCCTCAGCATCAAGCCTCTTCGCCGGCGACTGCCCGTCGTGAGCGACCTGCCCGAAGGACTCGACCTGGCCGTGTGGGTTGGCCTGGTCCTGCTCTGCTTCTCCGCGCTGGCCGGGGTCAGAACAGCCAAGTCGATCGAGCTCAGCCAGTCCCTTGCGCGCGCGGCCCTCGAGCTGGCCGGGCAGACGCTCGGCTCGGCCCTGGGTCCGCCGGCGTCATGGGTTTCGGCCCACGAGCCAGGCCTGGCCCTCATCACGCTGGGCGTGATTGCAGCCGTCTGGGCGGGGATGGCCGCCCGCGTCGCCACGGTGCTGCGACGGTCCCGGCAGCCTCATGCACGACTTGGCGACTGGTGGGTGGTGAACTACAAGCGGCGGATGAGGCCGCCCGTCCAGCTCCGCCCCGCGCTGCCGGACGGTCACGCGGCGTTCATGGATGCAGGCGCTGCGGCCCAATACGTGGGAGTCTCGCGCGCCACTCTCTATCGCTGGGTACGTGCCGGCCGGGTCCCATGCGCGCGCGAAGGCGGGGGACTGCGTTTCAGCTCCGCTGACCTGGCGAGGGTGCGCGGGCGGCTGGGCGCCGGCACCACCAACGGCCGCACAAAAGAGCCCCGTTGAGCGCCATCCCTCGTGAGGGCGGCCGCCAGGAGTTGAGGCCTCGGCGGAAGGACGGCCGCCTCCTGCGGGCCGGCATCTACAGGGAACGAGGTCCCTGGAATCCGTCGCCCTTCGAAGGTCTTTGGGTGGTGCCCGCCGCGGCCAAGATCGCCGTGTTGGCCACCATCGTCGGAACCACTTTCCTGGCCACCTCGCCGGGCATCACCGCCTACATCAACAGCCTCCCCGATGTGAGAGCGATCGCGGCCCTGCCCATGACCCAAGACACGCTGATCTATGCATCGGACGGGACCACCCTTCTGGCTGACATTCACCCTCCCGGACACCAGCAGTACTACGAGCCGTTGACCGGGATGGGCGACTACCTGCCGATGGCGGCGGTGGCGATCGAGGACCACAACTTCTATTCGGAGCCGGGAGTCGACCCGGGCGCTCTGTTGCGAGCGGCCGCGGTGGACCTGCGGGCGGGCCGCCCCTTGGAGGGCGCCTCCACGATCACCCAGCAGCTGGTCAAGCTGACCCTCGTCGGCAACGCGCCCTCGCTCAGCCGCAAGGTCGAGGAGGCGCTCCTCGCTGTGGAGGTGGAGCGCACCTACAGCAAGCGGCAGATCCTCGACATGTACCTCAACACCGTTTTCTTTGGCAACGATGCATACGGCAGCGCCGCCGCCGCCAGGATCTACTTCCACACCACCACCGCGAAGCTCGACCTCGCCCAGGCTGCGATGCTCGCCGGGCTGCTGCGCGATCCCAGCTACAGCAACTCCTTCTACAACGCCTCTGTGGCCAAGGCTCGCCAGGGCCAGGTGCTCGACGCGATGGTGCGAGCCAAGATGGTGACCGCGGCCCAGTCGGCGACCGCACTGGCCGAGGACCTCAGCGCCCCCGACCACATCTTTCTCCCGGCGAACGTGATCCTCGATCAGGGATTCGTGAGCTACGTGACCGGCGAGCTGATCTCCAGGTTTGGGCCCGCGATGACCTACGGCGGCGGCCTGCGAGTCGTCAGCACGCTCGATTGGGGCATGACGCAGAAGGCCCAGCAGCTCATCCAGGCCCAGGTCAGCCGCTACGGCTGGGGGAACGTGCACCAGGGAGCCATGGTCGCCCTCGATCCCCATTCAGGCGCGATCCTGGCCATGGTCGGATCGGCCGATCCCAACGCGTACGGTGGTCAATACAACTTCGCCGTATGGCCGCCGCGCAACCCGGGATCGTCGATGAAGATCTACACCTACACGGCCGCGATCGCGAGTGGGAAGTTCACCATGGTGTCTCCGGTTCCCGACCAGCGCGTATCGATCTCCCAGGGCGCCGGCCAACCCCTTTACACGCCGGCCAACTACGACGGCAAGCTGCACGGCACATGCCAGCTGCAGGCTTGCTTCCTGAACTCGCTGAACATCCCTGCGGTGCGTGTGGAGCTGGGGTTGCCGAACGGGCCCGCGGACGTCGCCCAGATGGCCCGCACCATGGGAGCGCCTCCTTGGCACTGCGAAGATCCCCCCGCCTGCCAGCACTTCACGGGCGACGACCCACTCTCCAGCTACGGGGCCTCGTTGACCCTCGGCGGTTGGGGCGAGACGCCCCTCCAGATGGCCACCGGAGCGTCCGTCCTGGCGGCCCAAGGCGTGCTCCACCAGCCGACCTCCCTGGCCTCGATCACGACGGCGGACGGCCATCCCCTCTACAAGCACGACCCGAGCTCGGGCGCCAAGCAGGTCATCGACCCTCGCGTGGCTTACATCGTCGAGCAGATCATGTCCGACGACCGCAACCGGGCGATGATCTTCGGTCTCGGGTCCAACCTGACCCTGCCCGACCACAAGGTCGCTTCGAAGACCGGGACCACCGAGGACTATCGCGACGGCTGGACGGTCGGCTACACCCCGGCCGTGGCCACCGCGTTCTGGTTCGGCAACGCCAACTTCAGCCCCATGGCCCAGTACCTCGAGGCGAGCGTGATCGCCGCTCCGGTCTGGCACGCCTTCATGGAGTGGACCTTGAACGTCGACCTCAAGCGCCCGGGCAACGAGTGGTTCGCGCAGCCTCCCGGGCTCCTCGAGTACACGGTGGCCGGCAGGGTGCAGTGGTTCATGCCCGGGACCACGCCCTCCCAGACCACGCCCCAGCCGCAGGGCGTGGTGGCCGGGCGCAAGAAGAGTTGACCTGAGAGCTCAGCCTCGCCGGCGGGCCAGGCCGCGACAAGCGCCGGTAGCCCCAGCTCGAAATGCTCCTACCTCACCTACGCCGCGCCGTGATCAGGCCGGGTAACCATCGTCGGTTACCCTGACCGCCTCCATGAACAGCATCGCCGGCGCCCGGCTTCGCGCGCACGGGCTCACCGGAAAGCCGTTTGGCGATGCGATCGAGGCAGTGCGCCGGATGGGCGCCGTGCAGTCGCAGGACTACCCGGCCGCCAAATGGGCCCTCGCGCAGCGGCTGGACGGCGCGACCGACGCGGCCCTCGACCACCTCTACGACCAGGGCGCCATCCTGCGCACGCACGTGTTGAGGCCCACCTGGCATTTCGTGCTCCCCGAGGATATCCGGTGGTTGCTCGCGCTCACCGGCCCAAGGCTCATGGCCGGCGCTGGCCGGCGCTTGCGACAGCTCGAGATCGATGGCGAGGTGATCGCCCGATCGCGGGCCGCATGGCACGCGGCGCTGGGGGGCGGCCGCAGCATGACACGGTCGGAGCTCGCCGGCGTGCTGGCGGCCGCGGGTATATCGCCGAAAGGGCAGCGGCTCATGTACCTGTTGATGGCGCTGGAGCTCGAAGGATTCCTGGCCAGCGGTCCGCGGAGCGGCATGCAGCTGACCTGGGCCCTGCTCGAGGATCTTGCCGCGGCCGCCCCGTCCCTGGAACCCGAAGACGCCCTAAGCGAGCTCACGCGCCGCTACTTCCGCTCTCACGGACCGGCGCAGCCGCAGGACTTCGCATGGTGGTCGGGTCTAACGCTGGGCCATGCGAGAAAGGGGATCGCGCTCGCCGGCGCCGACCTAGCGCGCCGTTCTATCGACGGCAAGGAGTACTGGCACGACCCCGAGCTGGACTGGAGGGCGGCTCCCGGCGCCGCCGTGCACCTGCTGCCCAACTTCGACGAGTACACCGTGGCGTACCGCGACCGCTCGGCGCTGTTGCACGCGGACTATCCCTTCCGTCCCGAGTTGTTTGCCTTCTCCAGCCTCCTGTCCAACATCGTCACCGCCGGAGGCGAGCTTCGCGGGGCCTGGCACAGGGTGACCACCGCCAGGGGCGTTCGCATCGAGGTGAGGCCACTGGCCCCGCTCTCGCGCTCGGTAAGCGCCGGCGTCGAAGAGGCCGCGCGCCGCTACGGTCGCTTCCTCGAGCAGCCGGTCGAGCTGGCCTGGATGCAACCCGACTGACAGGGTGGTCGCGGTCGCGAGACTGGCGGTCGATCTCCGCGTGACGCAGCTGGTGAACCAGGCGGGCGCCGAAACCGTGCCCGAAAGGGTTTCAGCCGAGAGAGCGCTGCGCTCTCCCGGCTGATGCCGCGCCTCACTTGTAGAAGTAGGGGTCGAGCACGCGCACCGGCGTGATGTCGTCCGCCGGAAGCTGGTTCAGCTTGGCCGCCTTTCGGATCGCCTCCGGGCTGGGCGCGTCGTAGATGCAGAACGTCTTCTTGTGGTCTTCGGTCACGTATGAGTGCACCCACGTGACGCCGAGCTCGGCGTTCGTGGCGACGACGGACATGCACGCTTGCGCGCCCTGGTCCGTCAACGGGATCTCGAGGCCGTCCGGGAATGAGCGCTCGACCATGAACCTTGCCATCCGAAACCTCCCTGCGGTGGTGGCGGGTGGGGCCCGCCTTCCCGATCAGGCTATGGAAGTCTCGAAGCGCCGCCATCCGGGAGAAGGCTCAGGCTGTGCTCAATCCACGTGCTCATTTCGCGCCATCCAGGTCGCGACCTGGACCCGGGAGTCGAAGCCGAGCTTGTCGAGGATGTGGTGGACGTGGTTGTCCACCGTGCGCTCCGAAAGGTAGAGCCGCTGCGCGATCTCGCGGTTGCTCAGGCCGCCGGCCACCAGCTGCGCCACCTCGCGCTCGCGGCGGCTGAGCATCGGAGCCACAGTCCGCGAGGGTTCCGTAGGGCGCACCGGCTGTCCCGCGCCAGCCTCGAACAAGCCCCACGAACCAGGCACGTCCGCGAAGACTCTCACGCCTCGCTGGGCAAACTCCAGTCCCGAGCCCACCACGAGGTCCTTGACCGTGCTCGAGACGAGGACCTCGCCGGGCTGGGCGGCCTCCATCACGCTGGAGGCGACGTGAAGGGCCACGCCCCTGGGACGCCCGTCGCCCATCTCGCATTCGCCTGCATGCAGTCCCGCCCGCACGCGCAGCCCGAGCCCGAGGAGCTCGTCGCGGACCTCGATGGCGCACCGGATGGCGCGCGCTGTGCCGTCGAAGACGGCGGTGAGGCCTCGCTCGCCCGCCTCGACCTCGGTGCCGGAGTAACGCGCCACCGCCTTACGGACCGCCTCGTGATGGCGGTCGATGAGCTGGTTCCACCGCTGGTCGCCGAGCCAGACCGCGTGCGCGCCCGCCTGCGCCACGCTCATGCAGAGGACTGTCGCGAGCATGGTCTGGGGCAGTGGGGCGGTGCGGGCGCCGGTGAGGAACTCCTGGACCTCGCCGATCACCCTGTCGGCATCTCCGAAGTAAGGCCAGTGATCATCCGAGTCCAGCTCCAGGAGCCTTGCGCCGGGGATGTGCTCGGCGAAGTAGCGGCCGGCTTCGATGGGCGCGACCCTGTCGCCGCGGGCATGGATCACCAGCGTCGGCACCTGGATGGCAGGCAGGATGTCGCGGATGTCGATCAGGGTGTTCATACGCATGAGGTCCACGGCGTCTCCCGGACTGGCGCTGAACTGGGTGAACATGCCCCACCATCGGGCGGCCTCGGGGTTCTGAAGCTGGCTGGGCGCGTAGTTCTCCATGCCAAAGCCGGTGCCCCAGATGTCCCGAATCGTGCCCACGCGCTTCTCGAAAGCAGCCTCCGTGATGCCCCACGGGTAGCCGGGCCGCCTCAGCGCAGACGGATAGCTGCCGTCGATGATGAGACCCGCCGTCCGCTCGGGATAGGTGGCGGCGAACAGCGCTGACATCACCCCACCCTCCGAGATGCCGATCAAAGCGGCCCTCTTCGAGCCGGCCGCGTCCATGACCGCTCGTACGTCATCCATCCGCTGTTCCAGGCTCGGCAGAGGGTGTACGCGATCCGACATGCCACAGCCTCGTTTGTCGAAAAGGATCAGCCGCGAAAAAGACGCGAGGCGGTTGAGGAACGCCGCGAGGGCGGGAAGCTCCCAGACGTAGGCCAGGTGCGAGACCCAGCCCAGCACCAGCACGAGATCGATCGGACCGTCGCCCACGACCTGGTACGCGATGTTGACGTCGCCGCTGCGGGCGTATTTGGCGCCCGTGAACACGCAGGCCAGTCTAAAGGCGCGGACACGAAGTGCCGCGCCGTGCCCCAGGGATGGGTCAGGTTAGGCCACCGGCCTGGGGCGCCACAGTGGACCGCCCGAATCACGCTGCGTTGTTAGATGAAGTGCGAATCCGTATTGGTGAACCTCGCGGTGGCGGGCGATCCGCCGTCGGACCTGAAGCTGCTGGCCCGCTCGGACAACATCCGCCTGGTGGTCAAAGGCGGCGAGGTGGTCAAACCGCTTGCGGCGGGCTGACCTCAGGGGCGACTACCGCCCGGCGCTGCCTTTGACCGCCCAGGCCCTCGACACCATGCGGATCTCCCCGCCGTTGCCGACCGGCAACCTGGACCGGATCAGCTCGCGAAGGCGGGTGCGCCTGGCCTCGTCGAGTGACATGGCGTACGCCGGCGCAGGGGCCTGGCCGCCGAGGAACGGGTTCCAGTAATCGTCGAAGTCGACAAAGGTCATCTGGCAATCCAGGGCCCGGACCTCCACCGCCTCCAGGCCCGACGATTCAAAGCAGCTGCGCAGGGCCGCGGGGGAGCAGACCGACGGGCGGGCCCCTTCGTCGAGAGCGACCGCGGCCGGGTCTAGCTCGACCGCGGCGTCCCAGAACACCCGCATCATCCGCATGCCGTCGGAGTAGTCCCAGACGTAAGCGCCGACCGTTCCGCCCGGCCGCACGACCCGCCGCATCTCCGACACTGCGCGCAGAGGGTCGGGCACGAAGTTGAGCACGAGGGATGAGGCGACGGCGTCGAATTCGCCATCAGGGAAGTCGAGGCCGGCGGCGCTGCCCGCGGAAAAGCTCGCCCGGGAATCGGTTACCGCGGCGGCCGCATGCCGGATGAATTCCTCCGAGGGGTCGATGCCGGCGACGAAGACAGGTTGGGCGGCCGCGAGGATGGCCTCGGTCAGCGCGCCGGTTCCGCAGCCGACGTCCAGCCACCGGCTTCCCGGCGCGACCGCCAGCCACTCGAGGAAAACCGGGCCGAGGACACGACTCCAACGGCCGACGTAAGGCTCGTACGAGGCCGCTCGCTTGAACATGTCGTGGGCGCTCATCTGCCGGAGTGAACAGCCACCTGGAGCCTGTCTGCGCTAATCACTCAGAGGGTGCCGCCACGGCCACAGCCTAGCCTGAGGCCGTGGGTGAGCCGCAAGCGTGTTCGGTCGGAGTCGAGGCCAGAGGTCGTGAGCGCGGTGGGGCGTCAGGCCTGTGACAGCAGTCGTGCTTTGGAGGATGGTTCCGGCATGTCTGTTTCGCAGGCGGGACGCACACAGCCGGCGCTGACCTTGCTGGAGTCGGCAAGTCTGCCCGCCGCCGAGGTGCTGGCACGCCTCGGTACCTCGGCCCAGGGACTGTCGCCCGCAGAAGCGTCGCGCCGTCTCGCCGAGGTCGGCCCCAATGCGATCCGCAGCCATG
Source organism: Candidatus Dormiibacterota bacterium (assembly GCA_035468355.1). Taxonomy (GTDB): domain Bacteria; phylum Chloroflexota; class Dormibacteria; order Dormibacterales; family Dormibacteraceae; genus DATKSS01. The sequence goes on along the minus strand of DATITA010000031.1, from coordinate 5,535 downwards.
GGGTCCGAGCGATAGCCATCCTGGGACGCCAGCTGCGCAATCCGCTTCTCCTCCTGCTCGGGGCGGCGACGCTCATCTCCTTCCTTACCGGCGAGCACACGGACGCGATCATCATCCTGGCGATCGTGGCGCTGAGCGTCGGACTCGGTTTCTTCAATGAATACCGCTCGGAGCGCGTGATCGAGGCTCTGCACGCCAGCATTCGTCACCGATCCCTGGTCGTGCGGGGCGCTCAGTCGCTCGCCGTCGACGTGACCGAATTGGTGCCCGGCGACGTGGTGCTGGTGCGCCCGGGAGACCTGGTGCCCGCGGACCTCAGGCTGATCGACGCTCGCGAGCTGGAGTGCGACCAGGCGGTGCTGACGGGCGAGCCGATGCCCAAGACCAAAGGCTCGGAGCCGGAATCAGATCCCTCTGTGGGCGAGCTTGGCCTCCGCTGCGCCGCGTACATGGGAACCACGGTGCGAGGTGGTTCCGGTTCGGGGGTGGTGGTGTCGACCGGCTCAGCCACGGAATTCGGAAAGATCGCGCTGCGGCTTGGCGAGCGACAGCCGGAAACGGCGTTTCAACGCGGGCTTCGAAGTTTCTCGATGCTGCTGGTGTGGGTGACGGGCTTTCTCGCGGGGGGCATCTTCATCGCCAACTCGTTACTGGGGCGCCCGGTCCTCGAATCGGCGTTGTTCTCCCTGGCCATCGCGGTCGGCCTGACCCCACAGCTCCTGCCCGCGATCGTGTCGGTGAGCCTGGCCTCCGGCGCGCGCAACTTGGCGCGCAAGAGGGTCGTGGTCAAGCGGCTGATCAGCATCGAGGACCTGGGCAACATCGAAGTGCTGTTCACCGATAAGACCGGCACGCTCACCGAAGGGCGGATCACGTTTCAGAAGGCGATCGACCCGGGCGGTGAGCCGGACGGCGACGTGCTCAACCTCGGCCTGCTTTGCGCGGCGGGCGACAGCGTCGACCCCGCCTCATCTGGCAACACGCTCGATGCCGCGCTGCTCGAGGCCGGAGTGGCGCCTCCCGAGTACCGTCACCTGGACAGCCTGCCCTTCGACCACGAGCGCCGCATGATGTCGGCGCTGGTCGCCGGGCCCGACGGTTCTATGACGCTCATCACCAAGGGCGCGCCGGAATCCATCCTCCAGCACTGCCGCGCACCTGCCGCGCAAGCCCAGCAGACGCTCGAGCAGCAATTCTCGGCCGGGGCACGTGTGATCGCGGTCGCCACCAGGCCCTGGACGGGGGTGCCGCACTGCTCCCTCGCGGACGAAACGGACCTCGAGCTCAGGGGATTCCTGACCTTCCTCGACGCTCCCAAGGCCGACGCCGCCGCATCGCTGGACCAGCTCAAGCGGCTCGGAGTCGAGGTCAAGATCGTGACCGGCGACAACCCCTTAGTGGCCCAGACCGTGTGCCGCCAGCTCGGACTCGACCCGGGCGAAAGCATCACCGGGACCGAGCTCGACCAGCTCAGCGACCACCAGCTGCTCGAGCGGCTTCCTCGGGTCGGCGTCTTCGCTCGCGTGTCCCCGGATCAGAAGTCCAGGATCATCACGGCACAGCGCAGCCTCGGCCGCGACGTCGGATTCCTCGGCGACGGGGTCAACGACGCCGTGGCCCTTCGAGACGCCGATGTGGGAATCTCGGTGGACACCGGCAGCGAGGTCGCCAAGGATGCCGCAGACATCGTGCTGCTCGGCAAGGACCTGGGCATCCTCGCCGGTGGCGTCCTCGAAGGACGGCGCATCTTCTCCAACACCATGAAGTACGTGCTGATGGGCACGTCGTCGAACTTCGGCAACATGTTCAGCGCCGCCGGCGGCTCGCTGCTCCTCAACTTCCTACCTATGACGCCGACGCAGGTCCTGCTCAACAACCTCATCTACGACGCGGGTGAGATGACGATCCCCACCGACACCGTCGACCCCGAGCTCCTGGAACGACCAGCGCAATGGGACATCCGCATGATCCGGCGTTTCATGATCTTCTTCGGGCCGATCAGCTCGATCTTCGATTTCGCCACCTTCGGAGTGATGCTGTTCATCTTCCACGCCCGCGGAAGCCTGTTCCAGACCGCCTGGTTCACCGAATCGCTCGCGACGCAGAGCCTGGTCATATTCGCCATCAGGACCAGGCGCGTTCCGTTCTTTCGCAGCCGGCCGGGTCTTGCTCTGACGGCCGGCACGCTGGGCTCGGTCGCAGTCGCAGTCGGGCTTCCGTTCACACCGCTGGCTTCCCTTTTCGGCTTCACGGCGCTGCCAGGCGGCTTCCTCGCCATCCTCGGCCTCATGGTGGTGATCTACCTGACGCTGGTGGAGCTGGGCAAGAACCTGTTCTTCAAGCACCTCCCGATGCAGCCCCGGCTTCCGGTCGAGCGCTGGGAGCTCACGCCCACCCTTCAGACCATCGAAAAGTTCGCGTCACGATGGACCGTCGCGTCCAGGTCGCGGCGCAGCAGTCGGAGCGCGCCCAAGCCAAAGATCACTACCGGATGAGACGGGTTCGCTGACCGCGCGATCAGCGAACCTGCGGTGCAAGCGGTCCTAAGCAGCGCGCTTCGTGGTCCGTCGCGCTACCACGCGCTTCGCGGGCCGTCGGGCTACGAGGCGCTTGGCGAGCCGTCGCGCTACGACGCGCTTCGCTGGCCGTCGGGCTACGACGCGCTTGCGCGGGGCGCGGTGCGCGCGCGGGGCCTTGGTGACGGTCGTACGCCCGTGTGCGCGGTGTGTGATTTGCGCGCTCAAGCTCTCGATCAAGCCGCGAAGCAGGTCGCGCTGCGCTTCGAGGAAGCGTTCGGCATGCTCATATGCGGCGGAGATCGCGGCCGCCGGGGACGGCTGGCTCTTGACGTTCTTGACGACCGCCTTGTGACGGATGGGTCGCCTGGCGACTCTGGTAGCCATGGAAGTCCTCCTTGTCCAATCGAGGCGATCGTCGCAATCGCCACTCAAAGCAACGATGTCGCGCAGCTCACCCTGAAGCTAGAGTCGTTCGCCTCACCTCCTCACTGTCCAATCGCAAGCCGGCTCGAATCGCTCGCGACCCACTGACGGTCCCCCGACGGGCAGGCCGGACGGCCCTGATCACCGAGGCTCGGGCTGCGCAAGATCTAGGTGTCATGCAGGTACAGATCAGCGACCGCACGCACCACCTCCCCGCCGAACTCCGGGCCTACGTCGAAGACAGGGTATTGAGCCTCGACGACCACATGGCTGTGGTGGCAGGAGCGGATGTCGAGTTCAGCCGTGACCTGAAGAAGAGGCCCGAACCACTCCATGTGGTCAAGATCAACCTTCACCTTCTGGGCCACCGGCTGCCCGGGCTGCACGTGAGTGAGACCGGACACGACGCCCGAATCACCTTTGACGTGGCGCTGACCAGGATCTCCAGTGAGGTCGACCGGCTGAAGGAGAGGGTCACCTCGCATCCATAGCCGCTGCGCGCGATCCACCTGAGCCAAGGAGGAGAGACCGATGATCGATCTGATACCGCCCGAAGGAGCGACCGAGGAGCAGCTCGACGCTTACGTGGCGAGCGTTCGCAAGGACGCCCGCAGGCACGTTCGCGAGCTACTCGCTACCGGTGCGCCGGAGATGGAGATCGCCGATTACGTCGCGAGCCTTGAGCCCTCCGAGGAGGACTCGATCACACCGACCAACGAAGGGGGAAAGCCATGAGCGGAATTCGCCAGGGATCCGAGACCCCAACTCCTCCAGGTCAAGTCAGCGAGCACCACAAAGGACAGCGTGGCGACCCGGACCACGAGAAGCCCCGCAACGTCCAGGGTGCCAACTCAGGCTACTGGCAAGCCGTCGGATCTACGCGCGCGGGAGCCAAGCGCTCGAAGCGGCCCTAGGCCGCCTCGTGCCGCCTGGCTCACACCGCTTCAGCGCGCTGCGACCTTCTTGGCTTTGGAGATGATCCTGGTCGTGCCGGCGGTGGGGTAGAACGTGCTCTCGTGGCCGTCGTCCCAGCGGACGCGGTAGTGAGAGTTGTCGCCGGCGCCCAACACCTCCTGGATGACGCCCTCCCGCGCCGACTGTCCAATGCGCTCGGACTCCATGCTGATGCGATCCCCGATTTTGCCTTGCTCCATGTCTACACCTCCTGAGGTTGATCGGACGAGGTGAAGGCTATGCGAGCCGCGTCGCGCCAGCCAGGGCTGTTCGGCCCTGCATGGCATAGGCCCCCGGTCACAGTGCCATGAAGCATCGAGGTCTTGCCAGAAGCCGACAATCTTCGTGCTAGGGTCGCGCGGTGCCCGCGCGATCGACACGCCCGATGACGATTAATGCTGCCGATGGACGATAGCGGGGCGGATCCAGGGCCCGAACCACGACCGCAGGCGTGGCGCGACGCGATCGGCGGCGACGAGCGCAAGCGACGCCGGCGACCGGCCGATCAGCGCGCAACCCTCCGGCGCGTGACCGTCTCCGCCGCCGTTGCCGCGGCCGGGTTGAACGTGGTTCTCTTCGCCCAGACCGGCCTCGAGCAGTCAGGCCCCGGAGCGGTCCAGGACGCGATCATCTCGGCCGTCGCCGGTCTCTTTCCGCGAGGCGGCCTCCAGCCACCGGCCCAGGCGCCCACTCCGGCGCCGGGAACCAACCCCATCGCGACCACGGGAGGCTCGTGACCTCGTTGAACCCGCTGTGGTTGCTGGATCGCAGCGCTGGCGAGGTCACCCTGCTTCTACTGACCGTCGTGTTGATTCTTGGCGTCTTGCGCTCCGCCTTGCCGGCCGCCTTCCCGTTCCTGATCGAGGGCGCCCATGTCCAGATCGCTTTGCTCACCATCGTGTTCGCGGGCCTGCACGTGCTGGCCGCCATCCTCGATCCATTCGCACACCTGGGCCCGATCGACGCGGTGCTGCCGTTTGGGTCCACATATCGAGGTACCTGGCTGGGCCTCGGCGTGATCTCGGCCTATCTGTATGCGTCCGCCATCCTCACGAGCTGGCCGGCTCGCCGCATCCCGCGATCCAGCTGGGTCTGGGTCCACCGGCTCATGTACGGCGGGTGGCTGCTGGCTGTCCTCCACTCTCTCGGCACGGGATCGGATGCGCGGAACGAGCTGTTCCTTTTCCTCGACCTGGCGGCGGTCATGTGCGCCCTGGTGGTGTTCCTCGCCGTGCGCGTGGCCGAAGGTTGGGCACGGTTTCCGCTCTGGTGGTCCGTGCTGGCCGTGGCCGCGGTCCTGGCCATCCTCGGGATTGGGATCTGGGCGGCCGGTGGTCCGTTGCAGCCGGGCTGGGCCAGGTCGTCCGGCACGCCGTCGAACTTGCTTAGATCGCCCTGAAGGGGCCCGATCAGAAGTAGAGCTCGTTCCCCGTGGCCGACTGTCTCAAGTAAAGGATGCCGCCGGTTACGAGTGCCGAAAGGGCGGGGGTCACCGCAGGGAACTTGACCACCACCGTGAGCTGGAGCGCGTGTCCGCCAGAAACTGGGCGGAGCCCCCATGGGCCGCAGCTCGTGGGCGTGCCGAGATCGCCCCCCGACGATAGCGTGCAGGATCGCAATGCGAAGCACGCAATCTGTG
>DATITA010000030.1:0-9760 GCA_035468355.1 Candidatus Dormiibacterota bacterium | reverse complement strand
GCCGCGCCGGCTGAAGACCAGCGGCGCGATACCCTCCCTGGTCTCGCCTTCGGTGACAAGGCCGATCAGCACCCAGTGGTCGCCGCCCTCGATGGTGTCGCGGAGCGTGCAGACGGCATACGCCGCGGCGTCATCCTCGAGGATGGGCCCGCCGATCGCGCTGGAGGGCTGCCGCCACCTCAAGGAATCGAACTTGCCGGCCCCCTTGGTCGCCATCTGCCGCGCCAGTCGTTCGCGGCCCGCGGCCAGGATGTTGGCCGTGAAGCCACCTGTGTGCTGGACCGCAGGAAGGGTGTTTGACGACCTGTCGATGCAGGCCAGGGCTAACGGGGGCTCCAGCGACACCGCGCAGAACGCGCTGACCGTGAGCCCGCGCGGCTGCCCATCGTCACCGAAGGCGGTCAGCACCACGACGCCGCTGGGAAAGCTGGCCATCACCTCCCGGAAACGTCGTGGCTCGATCACCGGAGGATGTTAGACGGGCCTGTTAACGAACGCTTGTTTGGGCAAAGGGAAGCGATCAAACTGTCTTGAGTGGGGAGCTCTCTCGACCTCTTTGGACCGGCCACGCGCGAATGGTTTCAGGCCACCTTCGCGGCCCCGACGCCGGTCCAAGAGCGTGGCTGGCGGGAGGTGGCGGCCGGCCGACACGTGCTCATGGCGGCGCCGACCGGCAGCGGCAAGACCCTGGCCGCCTTCCTGTGGTGCATCGACCGCCTGACCACCGAGCCGCCGCCTCCCGAGGCGGAGCGCTGCCGGGTCCTGTACGTGTCGCCGCTGAAGGCGCTCGCCCACGACGTCGACCGCAACCTCCGCTCGCCCCTGGTCGGCATCAGGCACCACATGGAGACGCTCGGTCTGAAACCGCCTGAGATCTCGGTCGCGATCCGCACCGGTGATACTCCCGCGGACGTCCGGCGCTCGATGGAGCGCCACCCGCCGGACATCCTCATCACGACTCCCGAGTCGCGTTTCCGGTTGCTCACGAGCGCAGCGCGCAAAATGCTCGCCTCGGTCCGCTGGCTCATCGTGGACGAAATCCATTCGGTCGCCGCCACCAAGCGCGGCAGCCACCTGGCGCTGAGCCTCGAACGGCTGTGTGCCGTCACCAGGGTCGAGCCCCAGCGCATCGGGCTTTCCGCGACGCAGCGGCCGCTCGAGGAGGTGGGCCGTTTCCTGGGTGGAACCGACCGCGAGGTCGCGATCGTCGACGCGGGCCGGCTGAAGACCATGGAGGTCAAAGTCGAAGTCCCGGTCGAAGACATGGCACGCCTAAGCGTCCAGGACGAGCGCGGCCAGATCGCCAACAGCATCTGGCCTGCGATCTATCCGCGGCTGCTCGAGCTGATACGGCAGCACCGCTCGACGATCGTGTTCGTAAACTCCAGACGGCTGGCCGAGCGGATCGCAGCTCGCGTCAACGAGCTGGCGGGCGAGGAGCTGGTGCGTGCGCACCACGGCTCCATCGCGCGCGAGCAGCGCCTCCTGATCGAGGACCAGCTCAAGGCCGGCGTCGTGCGCGGCCTGGTGGCGACTTCGACCCTGGAACTCGGCATCGACATGGGCGCAGTGGACCTCGTGCTGCAGATCGAGGCGCCCCCCAGCGTGGCAGCGGGCATACAGCGCGTTGGCCGTGCCGGCCACTCGGTCGGCGAGATATCGCGCGGCGTCATCATCCCGAAGTTCCGCGGCGACCTGCTCGAGTCGGCAGCCGTCGTCGAAGGGATGCTGGAGGGCCGTATCGAATCGACCGTCGTGCCGCGCAAGCCGCTCGACGTCCTGGCACAGCAGGTGGTGGCGATGTGCGCGATGGACGAGTGGGACGTGGACGAGCTCGGCCGCCTGATCCGGCGCGCCTATCCATATGGGGACCTCGGGCCTCGCGCCTTCGAATCCGTGCTGGACATGCTCAGCGGCCGCTACCCGTCTGACGAGTTCGTCGAGCTGCGCCCCCGGATCGTCTGGGACCGCGTCGCCGGCAAGGTGCGTGGGCGCGCCGGGGCCCAGCGCCTGGCGGTCACCAATCCGGGGACGATCCCCGACCGGGGCCTTTACTCCGTGAACCTGCTCGAGGACGGCCGGCGGGTCGGCGAGCTCGACGAGGAGATGGTCTACGAGACGCGCGTGGGGGAGACGTTCGTGCTCGGCGCGTCCACGTGGAGGATCGCCGAGATCACCCCGTCACAGGTGCTGGTCACGCCGGCCCCTGGCGAGCCCGGCAAGATCGCGTTCTGGAAAGCGGACGCGCCGAGCCGCCCCGTCGAGCTGGGGGCGGCCCTCGGCAAGATGGTCCGGGAGCTGCGCGCCCTCGACCCGGAGGCGGCGGCGACCAGGCTGCGCGACCGCGCCGGTTTCGACGACCTCGCGATCAAGAACCTGCTCGCCTACCTCGACGACCAGGCCGCCGCGACCGGCGCCGTCCCCGACGACCGGACCATAGTCGTCGAGAGGTTTCGAGACGAGGTCGGCGACTGGAGGGTTTGCCTCCTTACCCCCTTTGGAGGTCGGGTGCATGCGCCGCTCGCGCTGGCCCTCGAGGCGCGCCTGCAGGAAAAGCTCGGCGTCGATGCGCGGGCGCTGTGGACGGATGACGGGATCGCTTTGCACCTTCCGGAGGTCGAATCGCCCCCGTCGCTCGAGGAGCTGACTCTCGACCCCGACGAGATTCAGTCGCTGGTCGGCGCCCAATTGCCCGGATCGGCGCTGTTCGCCGCCCGCTTCCGCGAGAATGCCGCCCGTTCCCTGCTGCTGCCGCGCCGGCGGCCGGGCCAGCGGACCCCGCTCTGGCAGCAGCGCATGCGCAGCGCCGGCCTCCTGCAGGTGGCTGGTCGGTATCCGGACTTCCCGATCCTGGCGGAGACGTGGCGCGAGGTGATGAGCGACCACTTCGACATGCCGGCGCTCACCGCGCTCTTGCGCTCCATCCGATCGCGCGAGGTGCGCGTGGTCGCTGTCGACACCGAGCGCGCGTCCCCGTTTGCTTCGTCGCTGCTCTTCTCCTACGTCAACGAGTTCATGTACGAGGGTGACGCACCGCTGGCGGAGCGCCGAGCTCTCGCGCTCACCCTGGACCGCGAGCTCCTGGCCGAGCTCCTCGGGAGCGAGGATCTCCGCGAGCTGCTCGACCCCGAGGCGATCGCAGCCGTGGAGCTCGAGCTCCAGGGCTTGCTGCCCGAGCGGTTTCCTCGCGACCCCGACGAGGCCCACGACCTGCTCATCAGGCTGGGCGACCTGTCGATCCAGGAGTCCGAGGCGCGCGGCATCGCCGAGGCATGGCTGCTCGGGCTCCAGAAGGAGCGCCGGGCGGTTTCGGTCCGCCTTGCCGGCGAGGCGCGCTGGATCGCCGCCGAGGATGCGGGGCGTTATCGCGAAGCCCTTGGGGCAAGCCTTCCCATCGGCCTGCCCGAGGTGTTTCTTGCCCCGGGCCCCCAACCGCTCGAGTCGCTGGTCCGCCGGTGGGCCCGCACCCACGCGCCTTTCGTCACCGCCGAGCCGTCCCAACGATGGGCGCTGGCCGCGCCTGCGGTCGAGGCGGCGCTGAACCGGCTCGCGGCGCGTGGCGACGTGCTGGCCGGAGAGTTCAGAAAGACGGCGGACGGACGCGAATGGTGCCACCCCGACGTGCTGCGCACCCTCCGGCGGCGCTCGCTCGCCGCCCTTCGTCGTGAGGTGGAGTCCGTCGCGCCCGACGCAGTCGCCCGATTCCTCCCGGCCTGGCATGGGATCGGAGTCAAGGCGGGCGGGGTCGACCGCCTGCTCGAGGTCGTGTTCCAGCTGCAGGGCCTCGCGCTGCCCGCCACCGTCATCGAGCGTGACGTCATCGCAAGCCGCGTCGCGAACTACTCCGAGCGGCTGCTCGACGAGCTGGTCTCGATGGGGGAGGTGGTCTGGGTCGGGCGCGGTGCGCTGGGACCAAGCGACGGGCGCGTTGCGCTCTATCTTCGGGGCGACGCGCCGAGACTAGTCCCCGAGCCCAACGATCCACCGCAGTCCGAGCTGCACGACCGGATCAGGGCGCAGCTCAAGGCGCGCGGCGCGAGCTTCTATCGCGACCTGTACAACGCGGCCGGGGGCGGAGACGACGAGGCCGTCCTGGACGCCCTTTGGGACCTGGTCTGGTCCGGCGAGGTGACCAACGACACGTTTGCGCCTTTGCGCCTCCTCGGCCCTGCGGCGCGAAGGCCGGCGCGCCGGCCCCGCCTCCCGCGCCTCATCCAGCCTCGCGCCACGGGCCGGTGGTCTTTGGTGGAGGACCTGGTCGGCTCCGGCGCCAACGCCACCGAGCGGCTGCACTCGGAGGCCGGCGTCCTGCTGCAGAGGCACGGCGTCCTGACGCGCGAAGCGGTGATCGCCGAGGGATGGCCGGGAGGTTTCGCCGGCCTGTACCCCGTGCTCCGTGCGATGGAGGAGTCCGGGCGCATCCGGCGCGGCTATTTCGTCGAGGGGCTGGGCGGCTCCCAGTTCGCCCTGCCCGGCGCGGTCGACCGGCTGCGCTCCCACCGGGACGAAGGCGGCGGCATCGTGGCGCTGGCGGCGACCGACCCCGCCAATGCGTACGGGTCGGTGCTGCCCTGGCCGGAATCCGAGGGGAGGATGGGCCGCGCGGCCGGCGCATTCTGCGTCCTGGACGCCGGAGAGCTCGTGCTCTACCTCGAGCGGGGCGGCCGGTCTCTGATCACGCGCGGCGAGGTCACAGCCGCCCACCTTGCAGCGCTGATCGCAGTCGCCACCCGGGCCGGCAAGGTCGAGCTACAGAAGGTCGATGGAGCGCCGGTGATGGAATCACCGCTGAACGCCTTATTGCGCGAGTCAGGTTTCTCCTCGACGCACCGCAGCCTGGTCGCCTACGCGAGCCGTGGCTAAGCGGCGTTTTGGCGGCGGGTACGATTACGTCTTCGTCGGGGAGTAGCGCAGCTCGGTAGCGCACTTGACTGGGGGTCAAGTGGTCGGGGGTTCAAATCCCCCCTCCCCGACTTTTTCTGACCAGAGTTTGCATTTGAACTCTCTGCTCCGACCCACCGCCAGTGATTCCGTAACCACACGGCGGGCGGCCTCGTAACCCCAACCCAGTCCAGCCGTTGAAGCTCACATGTTTCGCTTCGTGTGCCTGCTAGTGGTCGGAATGCTGACGTCCTGCACGGCGACGAGCTCGGGCCCACCTTCGGCTCCCAGCCCCACGCCGCCGGCCGCAGCGACCAGTGCCCAGACGCCCAGTCCATCACCGACGCCCCAGCTCGCGTGCGATCTCCCTTACCTGACCACCAATGGCCGGTCACCATTCACAGCAGTCGGATTCCTGAAACTGCCCGGCGACGTGTTCAGTCCAGATCCGACCGCCGGCTCCGCCTTGCCGCCGGGCGGGGTTCAGGCAAGCCCGGTACCGGGCGGCACACAGCCGTGGTGGGATGCGCAGGCCAGGCGCTGGGTACCTGTTGACCTGTCATCAGTCAGTCCTGACGGCCAGAGCTATGTCTACCTGTCTGCGGATGGCCTCCATCGCGTGCTTGTCGCCACGGGCGCTGACCAGGTGGGGTATCGACCGCCGCAGGGCGTGCTTGGCGGCCAGGTCCTTGGATATCAGGCGGACGTGTACATCGTTTTTCCTTCTGGGGTCAAGGATGGTGCAGGCGGCGTCATCACGAATCCGCCCAACCAGGTCGGTGTTTGGCGAATCGACCTTGCGGCCAAAACCGGCACCAGGATTCGATCCTCAGACATCGTGGGATCGATGGCGAGCGGCGCTCTGTGGATAACGCCCGTCAGCGGAAACCAGTTGGGTGACAGTCTCGACCGCATAGACCTGGAGACCGGACTCCAGACGGTCTGGTTCTCCGACCCGGGCCGGACCATCCAGTTCTTGGGCGTTGATCATGCGGGGTTGCCGATCGTGTGGACGTTCGCTGGTGGTCACCTGGAGATCTGGCGGGTCGCGGCGCCCAACCAGGCCACCAACTTCTACTCGCTCGATTACACGGGCGCGCCGGCGATATTTGGGCCCGAAATGCAGCAGGGATTGCTGGTGGCGGATGAGCACGGAGTGTGGTTCGGGGCGTCGGACGGGCTCTATATCTACGACGCGGCCGGCTTCCGCAAAATCGCGACGACCTCGGGCATCCCCGCCGGACCCTGCCAATAGGTTCTTCAGATGTAGGTCATGGCGCAGGCTCGATCAAGGTGGGCGCGATGAGTCTTGATGAGGCCGACGAGGCCTCCGCCAAGGTTAGTTCGGGAGTTCGAATAGCGTCCCTTCCCCCGACCGATTGGCTATAATTCTAGCCATGGAAACGCTGCCACTCGCCGATGTCAAAAACCGGCTGTCGGAGGTCGTCGAGAAGGTCGCCAGCCAGCACGACCGGGTAACGATCACCCGTAACGGTCGTCCGGCAGCCGTCCTCGTGAGCCCCGAGGATCTCGAGTCGCTCGAGGAAACCCTTGCCATCCTCAGCGACCCGAGAGAGCTCGCCGCCCTTAAGCGCGGCCTTGCAGACCTCGAGGCCGGTCGCACGGTCACCCTGAAGGAGTTACAAACCAAGCTCGCCGTAGGTGACTAAGGGGTACGAGGTCGTCATCGGTGCAACCGCTAGCAAGGCGATTGCTCGATTGCCCAAGGCAGAGCGAGGCGCCGTCCTTGCCGCCCTCGCAACTTTGGCTAACGATCCGCGGGCCGGGAAGGCGCTGGCTGGAGAGCTGAGGGGCCTGTGGAGCCTCAGACGTGGCGATTATCGACTGTTGTATCGGATCGACGACAGAGCGAGACGTGTTGAGGTGGCTCGCGTCGGGCACCGCCGCGACATCTATCGCCGGTAGCTGGGGAACAACAGCGATCTGGACTGAACTCGATTCCTCGGCCGCCAGGTCCAAACAGGTGTCCCTCCCGCCCGACCAAAGTTCCCTAGGCTCGATTCGTTCGATCAGGGTCCGGTACCACAGTCTCTCCGCCTATCCACTGGGGCGCGACGAGGCGGCTGACAACGCCCGCATCATCAACATCAGGTAAGGGACAATCACGAGTAGGGACCCGATGGCCGTGAGATTCATCAGTCCCCCTACGCCCGCCGCGCACGCACTGGACGTCGGAGGGAGAAAGCATTGGGACATCCCGCCGAAATATGCCACGCCGGCGGTCACCAGGGCGACAACGGCAAGGAGACCCGCCGACCACAGTCCAATTGACGCGAGTCTTTTTGCCGCGCGAAGGCGCCCTTGGCCGGCGAACCGACCGGCTGCGATCGCAAGGCAGGCCGGCAGAGCGATGGCGACTACGAGCGGCAGCATCAGCAACGCGGCCAGCGGCCAGAACTGCGACGGATATGTAGCCGCGCCCTTCGTCAGATCGCCGGAAGACACATTGCCTGCGCAGTTGGCAAACAGCAACAGACTGATGCCGATTGCGAAAAGAGAGCTCCAGCTGACACCCCGCGCCGCGTCACCGACGACCTTGATCGAATCAGGGTTGCGAACCAACGTGCGCCGTTCGTGACTCGTGAACGCCAGGAGTGCGAGGCTCGACATGACGGCGACCAGGAACAACGCGAGGGCCACTACGGTGGCAAGTCCACTGGTCGGCACCGTCCAGCCGCTGATCAGGCCGTAGACAGCCACCGCTAGTGCAGCTCCCAGGGCGGGCAGGCACGTCCATCGCCAACGCGCCCTGTTCCGTGCGATGAACCGTTCCGCCCATTGAGGCGGCTGCCACCCCGGCGCCGTCGCCTGACTCGCCGGAACCCACTGCGAGCCGGTCCACCACCACTGCCGATCCTCCGAGAACCTGGGTTCGGTCCCTGACTTTGCGTCCATGCTGGGGAGTTTGCTACGAATCGCTGGATTTCGGTTCCGTAAGGCGCTTGGAACCTAGCCTCTCGTTCGTCCGGGGGCAATGTCTAAGAGTTTGTCGAAACCAATGCCGTCTGCCGTGCAGAAGTGTGAGAGCCAGCCGACTACCACTCCTGACGGCGGTTCGCGCGGCCGCCAACGGCGGAGTCCATTCGGGCTTTCGTCCAACCATCAGGCGTGTTCAATCACCAAGGAGTGAAGAGATGAGTATTGGAAACAGGTACCTGGCGCTGGCGGCGGTCGCCGTCAGTGGAATGCTTCTGGCCGCTTGTGGCACCACGAGCAGCAGCTCGATGGTCGCCTCGCCCGTCGCCTCGCCGGCTTCAATGCCGGCTGCGACGCAAAACATCGTTCAGATCGCGTCCGGCAACGCCGACTTCTCGACGCTCGTCACGGCAGTCAAGGCTGCGGGCCTTGTTGACACGCTGTCGGGTGCCGGTCCGTTCACCGTCTTTGCTCCGACCAACGAGGCATTCTCGGCTCTTCCGGCAGGGACGCTCGACTCACTGCTCAAGCCCGAGAACAAGGCCACGCTGACGAGCATCCTCACCTACCACGTCGTCCCTGGCTCGGTGTTTGCCAAGGACGTCACGGCCGGTAGCGTGATGACCGTCAACGGTGCGAAGTTCACCATTTCGATCGACAACGGCTCGGTGTTCATCATGGACGGCAAAGGTAACAAGGCCAAGATCGTCAAGACCGACATTGCGGCGACCAACGGCGTGATCCACGTCATCGACGCGGTGCTGCTGCCCGCGAGCTAGCGCCAGACGCCTCCAACACCAAGGGGCTTGAGGGAACCCCTAGCCTCAAGCTCAAAGACAAGCCCGGGTCCGAAAGGGCTCGGGCTTCCCTATTTCGAGGCGGCTGGCCTTCTGACAGCCGTAGTCGCGGAAGGGTTGTGTCGAAGAGTTTGTCGAACGACACGCCACTTGCTTAGCAGAAATTGGCCGAGCGGGCAGATTACTACTCGAGACAGGCGGCTCGCGCGGCCGCCAAGCCCATCCCATTCACAAGGAGACAAGCATGCGACGGATTTTCGTCGGACTCTTCGCCGGACTCATCGCTGCGGCACTAGGCTCGGGCAGCCTGCCGGTCGCCGCATCGGGAGGCTCTCAGACGATCGTCGGGATCGCCGCGAGCAATCCCGACTTCTCGACACTCGTAGCAGCCGTCAGCTGCACCGGCCTCGTGCCTGCGCTCAACGGCTCGACCCGCTACACCGTCTTCGCGCCGACCAACGAAGCGTTCGCCAAGCTCGGTCTCAACGCTTCCAACGTCTGCGCTGCGCTTCCGAAAGCGACCCTGACCAACATCCTGCTGTACCACGTCACCAAGGGCACCCGCCTCGCCAACAGGGTCGTGCCGGCAAGCCATCACAAGACCAGGACGATCGAGACACTGCTTGAGGGCCAGCCCCTCAAGGTGAACCGTGCAGCCACGATCTTCACCACGAGCGGCGGCACGAGCCAGATCGTCGCGACCAACATCAGGGCATCCAATGGCGTGATCCACGTCATCGACACAGTGCTCATCCCGGGCGCCGGCAGCGAGCACGGGGGAGGCAACTAGTCCCCACTGACGTAAAAAGCTCAGCTCGAAGTTGGGCTTCGCATTTCCAACAATCAGCTCTGATCACCAAGGAGTGACAAACAAAATGAGCATTACTGACCGAACCGCCATGCCGGCTGTGGCGCACGACATCGTGCAGATCGCGTCCGGCAACTCCGACTTCTCGACGCTCGTCACGGCAGTCAAGGCGGCGGGCCTTGTTGACACGTTGTCGGGGGCCGGTCCCTTCACCGTGTTCGCGCCGATGAATGCGGCATTCTCGGCTCTTCCGGCAGGGACGCTCGACTCACTGCTCAAGCCCGAGAACAAGGGCACGCTGACGAGCATCCTCACCTACCACGTCGTCCCTGGCTCG
>DATITA010000029.1:0-1954 GCA_035468355.1 Candidatus Dormiibacterota bacterium | reverse complement strand
CCGATGGTGCCATTCCACACCTGGCTGCCCGACCTCTACGAGTCGGCGCCGGTGCCGGTGCTGGTGTTCTTCGCCGGCCTGGTGAGCAAGCTGGGCGCGTACGGGTTCATCCGTTTTGGACTGACCCTCTTCCCCGACGCGATCAACACCTTCAAGTGGCTGTTCGCCGCACTCGCCGTGCTCAGCATCATCTACGGCGCGCTGATGGCGCTCAGCGAGCGGGATATCAAACGCATCGTGGCGTACTCCAGCATCAGCCACCTCGGCTTCATAGCGCTCGGTATCTTCACGCTGACCACCAACGGCGTGAACGGGGCCGTGATCCAGATCGTCAACCACGGGATCATCATCGCCGCGCTGTTCATCATCGTCGGCATCATCGAGGAGCGCACCGGGACGCGTGACATTCGCGAGCTGGCCGGCCTCGAAAGGTGCATGCCCTGGCTGTACGGAGCCTTCCTGGTGGCGACGCTCGCCGGGCTGGGCATGCCGGGGATGAACTCCTTCGCCGGGGAGTTCTTGATCATGCTCGGAGCATTCCAGCTGCACCCGGCATACGCGGTTCTCGCCGGGGTCGGCGTGGTGCTGGCGTCCTGGTACATGCTCAGACTTCACCAGGGGTTGATGCACGACCCACCGCAGCCGCGCACCGAGGGGGTGCGTGACCTCCGGCGGAGCCAGGGCCTGGTCCTGGTCCCGCTGGTGGGCCTGATGGTGTTCCTCGGTGTGTTCCCGCGTCCCCTCGGTGACGTGTCACGTCCCAGCGTCCAGCAGTCGGTCACCGTGGCCAACGGCTCGCTGAGCTCGACCGCCGTGACGACATCGCCGGCAGGCACGCCGTGACCGTTGTTGCCGCGCTGCCGGCGCTGACGACGCCGAGCGGGGTCGACATCCTCGGCATCCTCCCGGAGGTCATCCTGGGCACCGGCTTCGTGATGCTGCTGATGCTCGACCTTGTCACCAGCGCCGCCCATCGCGGCTGGCTCGCCGGCTTCAGCCTGGTCGCCGTCGCCGCGTCCTTCGGGGCTGTGGTGTGGGGATGGTTCGACGCCGCCACCCCGCACACGGTGTACTTCGGATCCTTCGCGTACGACCGTTTCGGGTTGTTCGTCAACGCCATCATCCTGGTGAGCACCGCGCTCGTGCTGATGATCAGCCCGCAGTACCTCAACCGCCGTGGGCTCCATTACGGCGAGTACTACTCGCTGATCCTCGCGGCCGCCACGGGCATGATGATCCTCGCGGGCGCGAGCAGCCTGATGGTCATCTTCCTGGCGATCGAGCTCCTGTCGATCGCGCTCTACATCCTCAGTGGGTTCAGCCGCCAGGAACCGCGCTCCCAGGAGGCGGCTCTGAAGTACCTGCTCCTGGGAGGCTTCGCGTCGGGCTTCCTTCTCTTCGGCATGGCGCTGATCTACGGGGAGACGGGGCATACGCAGCTCGCCCAGATCGCGTCGGCGCTGCAGAGCGCCGGCAACACGGTGGATCCGCTGCTCATGGCCGGCGTGGCCCTGCTGTTCGTGGGGCTTGCCTTCAAGATCAGCGCGGCGCCGTTTCACTCCTGGACACCGGATGTCTACCAGGGTGCGCCGACGTCGGTCACCACGTTCATGAGTGTCACGACCAAGGTGGCCGCGTTTGCGGCGCTGATCCGGGTGTTCACCTACACGCTCGGCCAGCCCACCGTCTATGACCGCTGGAAGGTCATGGTCTACTTCGTGGCAATCGCCTCGATGGTCATCGGCAACGTCGCCGCCCTGCGCCAGACCAGCCTGAAACGGATGCTTGGCTACTCCGGCGTCGCCCAGGCCGGCTACATCCTGATCGGCGTGGTGGTGCCCCACATCAACCCGCAGGGCGTCGCCGACCCGTTCCCCACGGTCGCGTCGCTGTACTACCTGGCGGCGTACGCGGTGACCAACATCGGGGCCTTCGCGGTGATCACGATCATGGC
>DATITA010000028.1:0-21385 GCA_035468355.1 Candidatus Dormiibacterota bacterium | reverse complement strand
CGGCAGGGCGGCGCATTCCCGGCTGCGGATAGCATTGACAGCGGTGGAATTCGAGAGCTACGACGTCCTTGTGGTCGGCGGGGGACTCGCCGGCATCAGGGCCGCAATAGCTGCGGTGGAGGCCAATCCGCGGATCAAGGTCGGAATGGTTTCCAAGGTCTACCCGATGCGCAGCCACACCGTGTCCGCCGAGGGCGGAGCCGCGGCCGTGTTGCGGCCCGAAGACTCGTACGAGACGCACGCCTTCGACACGATCAAAGGATCGGACTATCTCGCCGACCAGGACGTCGTCGAAGCGTTCGTGAGAGAAGCCCCGACCGAGATCATCCAGATGGAGCACTGGGGCTGCCCGTGGAGCCGCGATCCGGACGGCAAGATCTCCGCGCGGCCATTCGGCGGCATGACCACGTGGCGGACGTGCTTCGCCGCGGACAAATCTGGCTTTCACATGCTGCACACGGTCTTCCAGACCTCGCTCAAGTACCCGCAGATCACCCGCCACGACGAAGCTTTCGTGACCAAGCTGCTGGTTGACGACAGCCGCTGCGTCGGAGTGGTCGCGCTCGACATGCGCAGCGGGCGCTTCGACGCGATCACCGCGAAGGCGGTCATCCTCGCGACCGGCGGCCTCGGCCGCCTGTATGCGTTCACCACCAACGGCAACATCTGCACCGGCGACGGGATGGCGCTCGCGTATCGCTCCGGCGCCGGCTTGAAGGACATGGAGATGGTCCAGTTCCATCCCACCGGCCTCCCGTTCACCGGCATCCTCATCACGGAGGCCGTGCGGGGTGAGGGCGGGTACCTGACCAACAGCGAAGGCGAACGCTTTCTCAAGCGGTACGTGCCCAACAAGATGGAGCTCGGCCCGCGCGACATCATCTCGCGCGCGATGACGACCGAGTTCGAGGAGGGGAGAGGCTTCGAGGGGCCCCACGGCAAGTACATGCACCTCGACGTCCGGCACCTCGGCGAAGGCGTCATCGACCGCAAGCTGCCGTTCATGCGCGAGCTGGGGCGCGAGTTCCTCGGCATCGACATCGTCACCGAGCCGATCCCCGTGCGCCCGGTGCAGCACTACATGATGGGCGGGGTCGACGCGGACATCTCGGGCGCGACGGCGATCCTCGGCCTGTACGCCGCGGGCGAGTGCGCCAACGTCGGGCTCAACGGCGGCAACCGCTTGGGCTCGAACTCCCTTTCCGAATGCCTCGTGTTCGGGGCCGCGGCCGGTCGAGCGGCCGCCCACCACGCCGGCTCGGCCAGGGCCGCCGGCTCGAAGCCGGTCGACGCGATGCTGTGGGACGAGGCGCGGCGGGTCGAGAGCGCGTACCTCGAAAAGAAGAGTGGGGAAGAGCGGATCGGCGACATCCGCGAGGACATGCAGCGTGAGATGGACGCGGGCGCGGGGGTCTTCCGCACGGAGGAAGGACTTCACGCCCTGATCAAGCGCCTGGGCGACCTGCGCGAGCGATTCGAGAGCATCAAGATCGAGGACTCGAGCCGCACGTTCAACACTGAGCTGACGGCCGCGCTCGAGCTCGATTACATGCTCGAGATCTCCGACACGATCGCCTATTCGGCGCTCGCCCGCGAAGAGTCCCGCGGCGCCCACGCCCGCCGCGATTTCCCCGACCGGCACGACGAAAAGTACCTGAAGCACACGGTCGCCTTCCACACGGGCGAGCTCGCGCCCAGGCTGGATTACCGCGACGTCCGCATCACCACCTTCACGCCCCAGGCGCGCACTTACTAGGAGGTGGTATTGGCGAGGAGGATCACCATCCAGGCGACGCGGTTCGACCCCGAGAAGGACACCAAGCCGCGCCTGCAGTCCTACGACATCCCCTTCAGCGACGACAGCATGGTCGTGCTCGATGCCTTGAACTACATCAAGGCGCACGTCGATGGGACGCTCAGCTACCGTTGGTCTTGCCGCATGGGGATCTGCGGCAGCTGCGGGATGATGGTCAACGGGACCCCGAAGCTGACCTGCAACGCCTTCCTTCGCGACTACTGGCCTCGGCCCGTGGTCGTCCAGCCGTTGAACAACTTCCCCATCGTCCGCGACCTCGTAATCGACATGGAGGACTTCATGGACAAGCTGAAGTCCGTCAAGCCCTGGATCGTCCGCAAGCAAGAGATCCCACTCGGCGCAGGCGAGCATGTTCAGACGACCTCGCAGATCGACGATTTCAAACAGTTCAGCCAGTGCATCAACTGCATGCTCTGCTACGCAGCCTGCCCCGTCTACGGCCTTAACAACGGATTTCTCGGCCCGGCCGCAATCGCTCTGGCGCGCCGCTACAACCTCGACTCGCGCGACCAGGGACTCAAGGACCGCCTGCCCGTGATCGCCGAGGCGGAGGGCGTGTGGGACTGCAGCTTCGTCGGCGAATGCTCCGTGGTCTGCCCCAAAGGCGTCGACCCGGCCAAAGCGATCCAGCAGACCAAGCTCGACACGACGATGCGGTTCGTTTTGCCGTATGGGAACCGCGAGTGAGCCTTCCGGCCGGCGAGACGCGTCCCGCCCTTTCCACCACCTACCCATGGTCGATGCCCGCGGGCTGGTGGGCGCGCAAGCGCCACTACTTCTTCTACATGCTGCGAGAGTTCACGGCCCTGCCGCTCGCCCTCTGGCTACTTTGGTTCCTGGTCGAGGTCAAGCGCGCGGGTGACGGCCCCCCCTCATACGCGCCGCACGGATCGGCCCTGTTCGTGGCGTTCAGCGTGGTCTGCCTCGTGTTCGCGCTCTACCACAGCGTCACTTTTCTGAGCCTTGCCGGTGTGATCATCCACGTCAAGTTCCTCGGCCGCCCCGTTCCTTCCAGTCTGATCGTGCTTTCGCAGTTCGGGCTGTGGGCGGTGGCCTCGATCGTCATCGGCTTCGTGCTGATCTGGTTCGGCCGATGAACGCCCCCGCCGCTCACGCGCGCAGACCCGCCCTCGCCCATCTCTTCTGGTGGTTCATGTTCGCCCAGGGCGGGGTGATCGCCGCGGTCCTGATCCCGGTCCACGTCCTGGTCCAGGGCATCCTCGGGCCGCTCGGATGGGTGAACGTGGTCGACCGTCACTACGACACGTGGATCAACCTTCTCGGCAACCCCATCGTGAAGCTGTACCTGCTCGTCCTGATCGCTGTGCCGTTCTTTCACTTCGCGCACCGGTTGCGCTACCTCCTGGTCGACCTCGGCGTCCCTGCGGCCAAGAGCACGCCCGCCCAGGCGATCTTCTACGGCGGCGCCGTCGTGGTCACCCTCATCACGATCTGGGTTCTCCTTACGACCGCGCCGCTCAAGCTCGGATAACCCGTGTACAGGGTCGAGGCCTTTCCCGCCCCGGAGCTGGGCAACGCAAGCTTTCTGGTGGCCGACACGGACCGCGGGGTAGGCATGGTCATCGACCCTTTGCGCGATATCGACCGATATCTCAAGGTCGCCTCGGATCTGCACATAAAGCTCACGCATTCGCTCGACACCCACCTTCACAACGACTATGTGTCTGGACGCCGCGAACTGGCCGCGGAGATGGGGACCGGGATCGACGACCTGAGCCCGGACGAGGAGCTGGAGCTTGGCGATCAGACCGTCAAGGCCATGTCAACCCCCGGGCACACGCCCGACCACAAGAGCTACCTGCTCAGCCAGGACGGCAGGCCTCGAGCCCTCTTCTCGGGCGGTGCGGTGATGCTCGGCGCCGTCGGGCGCACCGACCTGTTCGGCCCCCACCGCGCGGTCGGCCTCGCGCTGGAGGCGATGCGCACGCTGCAGGTGAGGTTGCGCGGGCTGCCTGATGACGTCGCCGTCTTTCCGACGCACGGCAGCGGATCGTTCTGTGGCGCGGGCGGCCGCAGCGGCCATGAAACGACCATGGGCCACGAGCGCGCGACCAACCCGTTCTTTCAGACCACCGAGGTGATGCCGTTCCTGGCCCGCGTGCTCAACCAGGGTCGGTATCCGAGCTACTACACGGACATGGCCGCGGTGAACAGCGCCGGGGCGCCGCTGATCGGCCGCGCGCTGCCGCCCCTCGCCCGGCTCGATGCGCCGGCGGTCGCGCACCTGATGGATTCCGGCGCCGCTGTGGTCGACGTCAGGGTGGGACGTGAATACGATCGCGGCCACATCCCCGGCAGCTACAGCGTCGGCATCGACGGCCCGGTCAGCGCCTGGGTCGGCTGGTTGATCGCGCGTGACCGCCCGATCGTGCTCGCGGGCGCAACTGCGGCGCAGCACCGCGACGCGCAGCGGCAGCTGCTGCGTATCGGGTTCGACCAGATTGCAGGCGAGCTGGACGGCGGCATGGACGCCTGGAAGGCGAGCGGGCGTCGCCTCACCGCCTTCGAGACGGTCGACGTCGAGGACATGGCGCAATGGATCCTCAGCGCCGAGCCGATGACCGTGATCGACACGCGCGACGACCACGAGTGGGCGTCTGGCCACGTGCCCGGCGCGGTCCACATGTACGTGCCGGACGTGGCCCACCACGCCGGCGAGATCTCGACCGAGGCCCCGGTCGCCGTGCACTGCGCCTCCGGCTACCGTGCGGGGATCGCGGCGAGCCTGCTGGAGCGGGCCGGGTTGACGCGGATCATCCACGTCAACGGCGAGTACTCGGACTGGGACCGACTCCACCTGGCCGAAACACACCCGTAACAGTCACCTCCCCGCTTACCTCCCGCCTCGCGCGGGACATGCCCGCGCAGCCGGCGGTGGGAGGATCACCCGCTAAAGGCCGTCAGTGCTTCCTCGCCCGCCAGATCTCCTCGGCCGGCCACCGTTTCGCCCATTCGGCGGGGGTTGACGAGTAGTAGGGATGATCCTGCGCATCGTCAGGAGCGAACAGCTCCCGGAAATCCAGCACCTCGAACCCGGTGTCCCGCAGCAGCTTGAACATGAGCGACGCGCTGATGTGAAACTCTGTCGACGGCGGCTCGTCGACCGCCGCGGGCCAGTCGATCCGGTGCAACCCATTCTGCGCCTTCAAGAGGCGCTCGCCGTGGCGACCCTCGTCAGGCGCGCACAGGATCGCCAGCGTGCTGTTGCGCAGGAACAGCAGCTCCCCGCCCGGCCTCAGCAGCCGCGCCGCCTCCGGGATCCACAGGTACGGATCGCACCAGATCGACGCCCCGTACTCCGAAAACGCCAGGTCGAACGACGCATCGGGCAGCGGCACCGACTCGGCGTTGGCCTCGAGGAGCTCCAACCCAAGCCCGACCTCGGCATCGACCTCCCTGGCGGTCGCGAGCTGGGCCGGCGTTACGTCGACGCCCACGACCCGAGCCGCGCCCAGCCGTTTGAGCCACGCGGACCAGTACGCGGTCCCACATCCCAGCTCGATGACGTCCAGCCCGCGCACGTCGGGCAACGCTCGAACCTCCGACTCCGGCGCGTGCCACACGCCCCACTGCGGCGAGGCGGCCCATAACTCTCGAGCCTTGCCGGCCGTGTACTGCGCGTTCGAGACCGTCCACGCCTCGCGGTTCAGGACCGCGTAATCGGGAAGCTCCCGGTGATCAGGCATCCGTCGTCGCGGCTTCGAGCAGGTCCGCGAACTTCTGCCGCGCCGCCTCGCGTCGCGTCGGGATGTGGTCGGTCGGAAAATCGCCTTTCGGCGCCTTGTAGCCGGCCAGGATCTGCCGCGCCACCGAAACTCGGTGAACCTCGTCCGCCCCGTCGTACAGCCGCGCCGCGCGCGCGTGCCGGTACATGTCCTCCAGGGGCAGGTCGGAGGAATAGCCGAGCGAGCCGTTGACCTGGATCGCGCGATCGATCACGTCATGCAGCACCTTCGCGCCGAAGAACTTGATCAGCGAGATCTCCTTTCGCGCGGCGGCGGCGCCCTGCGTGTCGATCACCCAGGCGGCGTGGAGCGTCATCAGGCGCGCGGCCTGCATCTCGGCCGCGGAGTCGGCGATCCAGTTCTGCACCGATTGGTGGCCGGCCAGCTTCTTGCCAAACGCCTCGCGCTGCAGAGCCCGCTCGCACAGCATGTCGAAAGCGCGTCGCGCCTGTCCCAGCCAGCGCATGCAGTGGTGGATGCGACCCGGGCCAAGGCGCGCCTGGGCGATGAGAAAGCCCGCGCCGCGCTCCCCGAGCAGGTTGTCTTTCGGCACGCGCACGTTGTCGTAGACGACCTCCGCGTGGCCATACCCGAAGTGGTCGCCGCCGCCCATGGTGGGAACGTTTCGGATCTTCTTCAGGCCCGGCGTGTCGCCCGGCACGATGATCATCGAGGCGCGCTGGTATGGACCGGCATCGGGCTCGGTGACGACCATGGCGATCAAGAAGTTGGCGATCATGCCGTTCGAGGTGAACCACTTGTGCCCGTTGATGACCCACTCGTCGCCGTCGAGCGTGGCGGTGGAAGACAGGAGCGTCGGGTCGGAGCCGGCCGTGTTGGGCTCGGTCATCGAAAAGGCGGAGCGCATCTTGCCCTCCAGCAGCGGGTAGAGCCAGCGCTTCTTCTGCGCTTCGGTTCCGAAGTGGGCGAGGATCTCCGAGTTGCCCGAGTCGGGCGCCTGGTTGCCGAACACGATCGGCCCCCACATCGACCCGCCCTCGATCTCGTGCATCAACCCGAGCTTCACCTGCCCGTAACCCTGCCCGCCCAGCTCCGGGGGCAGGTGGGTAGCCCACAGGTTTTGGCGCTTCACCTCTTCCTGCAGGGGACGGATGGCGCGCATGAAGCCCTGCTCATCCGCCTCCAGCACCTCGAGCGGATACACCTCGTCACGCATGAACTTGCGCATCCACTCGAGCTTGGCTTCGAACTCAGGCTCGGTCGAAAAATCCCAGCTCATTGGCGAGCCTCCTTAAACACCGCGATCGAGCAGGGCGATGCCCTCTTCGATCATGCCGACGATGGTATCCGTCAGGCCTTCGTACATGGGGTCCGGCCTTTTGCCGCGGCGGTGGAGCATGAGGTTGTAGCCGAAGATCGCCGCGTACTTGTACAGGCTCATGGCGGCGTACCAGCGCATCTCCGACGCATCCACGCCGTATAGGCGGTACAGGTCTTCGACCGAAACGTCGATGGCGCCACCGGGGTTGGGCGCGCCCTGGTACTGGCGGCGGATGGACACGATGCACAGGCAACCCAGGTCGAGCAGGGGTTGGCCGATCTGAGCGATCTCCCAGTCCAGCACGGCCACGACGTGCGGTCCGCGGAAGAGCATGTTGCCGTAGTGGTAGTCGCCGTGTACGAGGGTGGGGGACCGCTCGACCGGCGCCTGCACGGCGAGCAACCCGCCCAGGTCGCCGGCGCGTGCCGTCAGCTCCTCGGGTGCCCTCTGCATCAGCCAGGCCCAGCGGATCATCTCGGCCTGCAGGCCGACCGGGTCCTCGTCGCCGATGCCGGTCTGGGCCAGGGGCAAGGCGTGGAGGCGTTTGAGCACGTCCACCGCCGACCCGGCGATGTCGAGGGCCTTCTGTTCGACGCCGGCCTTCTCGATGCGCGTCCCCTCGACCGCTTCCATCAGGATGAACGGACGGCCGTCCACGACCGGATCAGGCGATTGAGCGGGGATGGCGGGGGTGGGGAGGCCGGCGGTGTGCAGCGCGGCCATGATGCGGCCCTGGCGCACCACGTCAGCCGGTCCGGCGATGCGCGCGTTGGGCGGCGGCAGGCGGAGCACGTAGCGCCCGGGGGCGCCCCCATCCACGATCGAGACGAAATAGGTGAACCCAGAATGCCCTTCGGGGATTGGTTCGACTGCGGTCACGCGAAGATTCGGCCTGGACATCCGGGCCTGGCATTCGCGCTCGAGGTCGGCCACGATCCGCTCGGTCATTCCAGGTGCGCCACGTCGCCGAAGGTGCTCACGACGCGCCGGTCGCCCAGGACGCGGACGATGCTCACGCTGGTGAAGTACGGAAGTGCGCGGAGGCGGCCGGGTTCCAGCATGAGCACGTCGCCCAGGTACGCCATGATTGCGGCGCCGTGGCTCACCACGACCACCCGGTGGCCGGTGTGCGCGGCCGCGATCTCATCGAGCACCGCGCGCATCCTGGAGACCACGGCATCGGAGTCCTCGACGAAGTTGAACACTCCGTCCTCGCCGACCTCCAGCTCCATCTCGACCAACCGCTTGTCCTGCCGCACGTCGCCAGTGATGGCCCGCGCGGTCTCGATGGCGCGCCGGTATGGGCTCGAATACACCGCGGCATGCCTGAGCCGCCTGACGCGCTCGGCGAGGCGGGCGGCCTGCTGCCGTCCCAGGGCGCTGAGCGGGGGATCCTCCGTCGCCGTGAGGTCCTGGTAGCAGTCGGCATGGCGTACCAGCCAGATCTCGGTGACACCCTCGACGCCGATCAGAAAGGCCGCTTCGAGAGACTCCATAGCCCTGGTCAGCTGCTCCGGTCGGGCGGCCACGGCTAACATTCGACCACATGCTCCGGGTTGCGGGCATCGTCGCCCTACTCGCCCTGGCCGCCTGCGGACCGACGAGCGTGAAAACCGTGGCTTCGCCTTCGCCCGTGATCGCGCAGGGGAACTGGTCGCAGACTCTCAGTTTTCAAGGTGAGGTTCCCGGCCAGATGACCGGCATCGTCCCCGACACCGCCACGCAGCAGAGCGCCTGCACCGGCTCGCGCACCCACAACGGCGAGACGTGGTCGGACAGCTTCTTCGGCACTTTGGACTCGAGCGGGCAGGAGTGGCAGATGACCTTCCTCATCGGCAACTTCCGAGGTCCGGGCACCTACAACGATGGAGACGTCAACGTCCAGCTGCAGACGCTCGACAACACGAAGGCCTGGCTGAACCTCGGCGCGGACAAGGTCGTGTTCGTCGTCGACCATAGCCAGCAGTCGGGAACCGTGGACGCGATGCTCACCAACGCTACCTCGGGCAAGGGCGGGGCCGAGCACATCACCGGGCGCTGGAACTGCAAGGGCTGATCACAGATGGAAGTCCGCTTTGATGGGCATTGCTTCGGGTGCGGGCCGCTCAATCTCGAGGGTCTGCGGCTGACCTTCACGCCCGGCCCGGACGGCTCGGTGGCCGAGTTCGAGGTGCCCGACCGGTTCCAGAGTTGGGCCGGGATGGTGCACGGCGGCGTGATGGCGTTGATGCTGGACGAGGCGGTGGGCTGGGCGGCCTGGCATGCGGGGCATCCCGGCGTTACAGGGCGACTGCAGGTGAGCTATCGCCGGCCGCTGCGCCTGCGGGAGCCCGTGCGGATTGTCGGCAAGGTGGAACGGGTCCGGCGCAGCCTCGTATACGTTTCAGCCTTCATCGAGAACCGCGACGACGGTTCGCGCGTGGCCGACGCTACCGCCACGATCATGGAAGCCAAAACGACCGTCGACCCCCTCTAGAACGGAGCTCACCCAGGGACAAGCCGACATTGTTAAGAGGAACCGGCCGCGTCCGACGTCGCCTAAGCTCAGTTGAATGTCCACGCTCATGATGCGCAGGATGATCGGCACGATTCAGACTCGGCACTGGCTGCGCATTGCGGTCATCGCCGTGGCCGTCGTGCTTGCGGTCGCGATTTCCGCCATCCTCGAGGGAGACCTCCCGGAGTTTGTGAGCGCCGGCACGAGAGGGCTGCGGGGGTTCTTTCGCCACTACAGCTACCTGCCTGGCTTCGGGCTGCTCTACATCGAAGAGTCGGGGATCCCGCTACCCGCCCCGGGGGACGTCTTCGTCCTGTACGTGGGCGCGCACGTCCCGCGGAACCTGTTCTCCTACCTGGCCGCCTGGCTCGGCCTCATCGTCGCGGTCGTGCTCGGAGCGACCAACCTGTTCTTCCTTTCGAAGCGGTACGGACGCCGTCTGGCGGAGGGCAGTTTCGGGGCCTTCGTCCACCTGAGCCCGCAGCGGCTGGAGCGCGCCGAGCGGTGGTTCAAGCGCTACGGCGTGCTGGCGATCATCTTCGGCCGCCACATCCCGGGCTTCCGAGTCCCGATCACTGTGGCCGCCGGAGTGTTCCGGGTGCGATATCCGCTGTTTGCCGTCAGCGTCGCGATCTCGACCGCGATCTGGGCCGGGGTGGTGATCATCATCGGGATCAACTACGGCAACCGGCTGGAGCATTTCCTGCTGCTGCACAGCTACATGTACGTGGTATGGGCTGCGATCGTGGTGGCCATCGTCGCCGGCCACTTCCTCAACCAGAGGCTGGAGAAGGCCAGGGGGCGCCGGGTGGGCGACCCGGCCGCCCGGTAGAATCGACACCTCGTCACGCGAAGTCGGGGGCTGGCGCAGTTTGGCAGCGCGCACGGTTCGGGACCGTGAGGCCCCGGGTTCAAATCCCGGGCCCCCGACCAATTCGACCCGTCATGTCGGCGCGGGTGGCCGACGAGTTCGCGATTGTCTAGAAAGGGTTACGCCGGCGCCGCAGGAAATCGGTCACCAAAGTAACCGCGCAGACTGGGTCGTAGTCCCCATGCCCGCTGCCTGGTAAGACCGCCAGTTCGGACTCGCTGACAAGCCGCATTAGCTCAATCGCCTCGTCGAGCGGGACAAATGGATCGCGGTCCCCAACCAAAACGAGTGTGGGAATCCCGAGGCTGGCAAGATCGGCGATTTGAAACTCACGCGGCGCTGTCCACAGCTGCCTCGTCTGCTTGATGAGGTCGCGCCACTGATGATCAGATTGCGGAGCCAACGTCTCTCTTATTCGCCGAACGCGGTCTGGCGCAGCGAATTCCATATTGTCGACCTCTTCATCTGAGCCTAGCCCAGCACCTTGAAAGAAGCCATCAAGAGCGGCGAAATACCTACTGTCGAACCGATGGGGAACCCCGTCAAGGATGATCGCGCTCAGCAGTTCGGGATGGCGAAATGCGATCTGCAGTGCCACCAAGCCGCCGTCGCTGTGACCCCATGCTGCAACGTGTTGGATTCCGAGAACGCCGCACAGGGCCGCCATATCGTCAGCCATCACAGAGTATCGGAGGTCGCCGCCAGGGTTAGTGCTCAAGCCGTGGCCCCGACTATCTGGGGCGATCACATGCCAATTCGACGCCAGAAGCTCGGAATGCCTCGCCCAATCGGACCCCGTGCTGAGGCCGCCGTGGAGCAGCATGAGGTCTGGTCCCACACCACTTCGTCGGAGGTGAAATTGAGCACCATTTGCCTCTATACCTCCGACTGGCCACGGTGTCGTGGTGATATCGATAATGGTACAAGGGCATGTAGTTAGTCATGTAGTGATCCGAGCGAAAAGTGGTGGCTGAATCGCGCTGCAATTGCATGCTTAGGGCCCGAAACGATCTCAAATTGCTCGAAGTCGGTCTCGGTGGACGAAAGGGCCTAGATTTCGGGACCGGGAGGCCCCGGGTTCAAATCCCGGGCCCCCGACCAATTCTGACTACGAGATCGATGAACTTTGATCGGCGATCCGCGCACGCATGAGTCCTCGGGTATCGACTGAACCCAGCACCGAACTTCTCGTTCGACGGCTGATAATGCGCTCGCATGGACCTGCCCCGCAGCTATTCGACGCCCGGCCTTCAGGCGGGCACGCTCACCTTTCTGCTCACCGACGTCGAGGGCTCGACCGCCCGGTGGCAGGTGGAGGCCGAGGCGATGCGCAAATCGATCTGGCTGCACGACGAGCTGATGACGCTCAGCATCACCGAGCACAAGGGCCACATCCTTACCGAGCGCGGGGAGGGCGACAGCTTCTTCGCAATCTTCGCGCGGCCGAGCGACGCGCTGGCTGCCGCACTGGCCGCGCAACAGAGGCTGCAAAGGGTCCATTGGCGCGGCGGGCCACCGCTCCAGGTTCGAATGGCGATTCACGTCGGCGAGGCCGGCGGCGACTACCGTGGCCCCGACGTCAACTGCTGCGCGCGCCTGCGCAGTGCCGCACACGGGGGACAGGTTCTCGTCTCCGCCAGCGCGGAGGCGCTCATTCGCGGTCATCTGCCTGCTGGCGCGACGCTGGTCGATGAGGGGCGACACCGGCTCAAGGATCTGCATGAGCCGTTGCACGTGTTCCAGCTCGGCCATCCCTCGCTACGAGGTGACTTTCCGCCGTTGCGGTCGCTCGAAAATCATCACCACAACCTGCCCATTCAGCTAACGAGCTTCATTGGCCGCGAGCATGAGGTGACGGAAATTCGCCGAATGCTCGAAGCACACCGCTTGGTGACCTTGACCGGACCCGGTGGCTCGGGCAAGACCCGCCTTGCGCTCCAGGTGGCGGGCGAGCTGATAGATAGTTTCGATGACGGCATTTGGTTCGTCGATCTCGCGCCGGTTATCGATTCGACGTCGATTCCGGGCGCCTTCGCGATGGCACTCGGATTTGCAGAGGAGCCGGGCCGTAACCTCGCAGACGTCATCGGCAGCCGGCTCAGAGGTCTGGAGTTGCTACTCGTCGTCGACAACTGCGAGCATCTCCTCGAAGGAGTCGCCAAGCTGATCGAAGTTCTGCTCCAGAGCAACGAGCAGCTCATCGTTCTCACCACCAGTCGCGAGTCGCTGAGGCTCGCCGGCGAGCACCGCTGGCTCGTGCCGCCGCTTGTTGACATTGAGGCCGTGCATCTCTTCCGCACGCGCGCATCGGGGCCACTCGAGCCCTGGACGGAGTTGGAGCCGGCCGTCGCTGAGATCTGCAAGCGCTTGGACGGCATCCCGCTCGCGATCGAACTGGCCGCCAGGCGAGTCGAAACTCTGGGCCTGGCTGAGTTAGTCCGCCGGCTCGAAGACCGCTTCAAGGTGCTAACTGGCGGCAGCCGGACAGCATTACCCAGACAGCAGACACTGCGGGGAGCCATCGCCTGGAGCCACGACTTACTCACTGATGACGAGCGCCGTTTGTTCAGGATCCTGGCGGTATTTGACGGAGGCTTCGATCTCGAAGCATGCCAAGCCGTCTGCGGGGAGGAGCTATCTCCACTGGATGGTCTTTCCAACTTGGTCGACAAGTCACTCCTGGTCGTCGAGCCGCGAGGCGCAGCGGTGCGGTACCGCCTTCTAGATACCTTGCATGCGTTTGCAGCTGAGCGCTTGCAGGAAAGCGGAGAAGCGAATGAATTTGCGCATCGCCATTTGGATCATTACCTGGAACTCGCCAACGAGGCGTATCAGAACCGTCTGCGTTCAGGAGAGCTTTGGCTCCAGCGCTTGGAGCAGGATCACAACAACCTGAGTCGCGCTTTGGAGTTCTCCGTTCGCTCCAGCCGATACAAGAGCCTATTGCTCGTAGGTGCGCTGGGCTGGTTCTGGAAAGAACACTCGCATTACATGGAGGGCCGCCGATGGCTGGACCTCGTGCTCAAAGATCCGCACGCGGAGGGCGCGGCGCTCGCGCGCGCGGTTGGCGCTGCAGGTCTGCTGGCCACGTGGGTGGGAGACCACGAAGGCGCGCATCACCACCTCCTGGAAAGTCTGCGGCTGTGGCGCGCGGCCGGCGGCCAGCTCGAGGTCGCACTGGCACTCGAAGCCCTTGGCTGGCATCACTTTTCCGCCAACGAGGAGGTGGACGCGCAGCGCCGCTTTGAAGAATGTCTTGACATCTCCCGCGAGCTCGACGACGAGAGCCTGATCATCAAGGCCATGAGTGGGGTAAGCCAGATACTAGTGGCGCTTCATGAAACTGGGCGGGCTCGACCACTGGCCCAGGAGCTCCTGACCCGGGGCCGGCGATCCAACGATCTGGTCGCCATTCATAACGGCTTTCATTACCTCGCCGACGTGGCGCTGATCGAAGGTGACTGTGAGACGGCTGAGGCGGCATACCGCGACTCGCTGCTTGCAATCCTTAAGGTCGGAGACCAGCTGGAAACGAGCTTTGAGATCCAGGGCGGAGCGATGGCAGCCGCTGGCCTTGGTCGCGCGTCCAGGGCATTAGTACTGGGCGGTGCAATGGAGATGGCATGGGAGCGCCTTGGGGCCGATGTCGAAGTTCGCTTCTGGACCGGTCTGATGAATCGTTACTTCGGCATGGCCAGAACCCAGCTCGGACCGGAGGCGGCAGCGGCGACGTGGCTAGAAGGGCGGGCAATGAGCTTCGACGACGCCGTCCGGTACGCTCTCGAGCAATCGTCGTGATAGTAGATAAGTTGCACCGCGACCGAAATGGGCGCGCCCTGAATTGCTGCCACTCGTCTCCCCCCCGTAGAGGTTTCGTGTAGTAGTTCATGTAGTAATCCAGCAGCGTTTGGTGGCTGAAACCGGCTTGAGGCTGGCAGCTGAATTCTTGGAATAAGCTCAAAACCGTCGAAAACGGTCTCGGTGGACGATACCGCCTGGAGTTCGGGACCGTGAGGCCCCGGGTTCAAATCCCGGGCCCCCGACCAATTTCGAGTTCCGGAATTGGTGGCCGAAATCGTCTCATGAGTGGCAAGCAGCTAGGGCGCCAGCACGGGTGGGAGCCTAGGACATCGTGAACTCGAACGGCCTATAGCGACCCTCCTCGAACCAAGCGCGGCTGCGGCTCGGACGATGCCGCCTGCCCAGCGGGGGGGTAAGCTGCGCGCTGAGCATGAGCATCGATGCGGCAGGCCCAGTCGGCGACGTTGGCAAGCACGTCCCCGCATCTTCCTCGGTCCTCCGACCCCGCCCAATCGATGAGCTCGCCGAATGGGGCGGCCCTGCGCTCGTGCTCGGGAAGCGCGTGTTGGACCTCGGGTGCGGCGACGGCCGCTTCGCCCTCGGCGTCGCATCGTTCGCGACGAGCGTGGAGGGGCTTGATCCGGACGACGAGGGAATCGCAGTCGCGAAGAAGGCCGCCAGGAAAGCCGGTGCTCGAAACGTGCGCTTCGGCGTCGGTGCGGCGCAACGGCTGCCGCATCCAGACGGGGCTTTTGACGTGGTGATCCTTTCCTGGACTCTTTGATGAATCGCACGCAAGGGCATGGTCCATGCCCTACGCGAGGTGCACAGGGTTCTCGCACCCGGCGGGATCCTGATCGACGCCCGGCCTGATTCACGCGTCGCGGCGTACGCGGAGCGCCGGAAGCGGCGAGGATCCCAGCGCTTCGGTATCGTGAACACGTCCAGGCGAGAACTGCCGAACGATCGAGCGTCGGACCGCGCGATCGCTCGCGCCGTGCATGAGGGGTTGTTCAAGCGCAGGCGTCGGGGCCGTTTTTGGCACAGCGTCCCATTCGGCAGCCTTGCGGAGCTCCGCCAGTATCTCTGGGAGCACCTCCGTTTCGTGCGGCGTGCGAGGTGGGTGGTCGATGAGGCGACGCGGACGCGCTACGCGAACGAACGGTTCGTCATCCGCCGGGCCGTGCGCTACGAGATCCTGGAGCGCGCGAGGCGTTAGGACGGTACGCAGCACGATTCGGGACCGTGAGGCCCCGGGTTCAAATCCCGGGCCCCCGACCATTTGTCCTGTCTCAAGACATCGTGCAGGCCTGTTGCAAGACATTGTGCAGCGGCCAGCGTCCGCCGAGTCCGTAGTAATTGCTTGTCGGGTCGAGGGTGAGAGCTCGAAGTAGTTCGCCGTCCTCGGTGATGATGCGAACGTCGGCGCCGGCGACGAGCAGCCTGACCCTCCTGTTCTTATGTGCGAGACCGAGGCGGATGTGTCGGAGTCGGCCCAAGTAGCGAATGGTCACCGAACCGAATCGGTCGACCTTGTCGCGGCGCACGCGATGGTCGACGGGTGCGGGCTCCGGTGTTGGCCTTGCTTTGATCAGTGCGTTGAAGACAGCGAGCGGGGTCTGTCGACCAAGGGCTCGATGTGGCCGTCGGTTGTTGTAGTACTCGCGAAAGACATCGAGCTGCCACTGCAACTCGGCCAAAGACTGGGCCGGAGGCTGCATGCGGAGGAAGCGCTTGAGGGTCTGATGAAATCGCTCCACCTTGCCGCAGGTCTGGGGGTGATAGGGCGTCGAGTGCTTGAAGAGGATGCCCAGGCGCTCGAGCTCGAGTTCCAAGATGACTTTGCCCCGGCGGGACCTGCCGGTAAAAACGGCGCCGTTGTCGCTAAGGAGCGAAGCGGGCAGTCCGAAGGCATTCGAAGCTGAATGAAAGACGTTGACCACGTCTAAAGCCTTAAGGGTGGGAAAGCAGCTGGCGGCCAGCGCCACCCGGGACTTGTCGTCCAGGAAGTTCAGGATCTCGACCGGGCTGCCATCGGCAAGCTGCCAGGGGGTGGAGTCGAGCTGCCAGGTTTCGTTGGGCAGCTTGGCCTCGAAACGGATAAAGGAGGCTCGCGGTCGTTTGTGTGGCTCGGGTGTGGTGAGACCCTTGCGCTTGAGGACTCGCCAGATGGTGGCGGCCGATGGGAGCTCGGCGAGCTTTTCAGACAGGTGATGGTGGATGGTCTGTGGCCCGGCGTCATACCCGGCGGCCGCCAGCTCGCATCGGAGCCTGACGATCATGTCTTGGACCTCTGTGGCGACCTGGTGGGAGCACGACTTGGGTCGCCGTGACCGCGGCTCTAAGGCCGCGTAGCCACCTTCCCTAAATCTTCTGAGGAGCTTGAAGACCCATCGCTCCGAGATGCCATGGTCCCGCGCGAGTTGGGTTGGACTGCGCTGCTCCAGGATGACTGCATCGACGATGTAGCGACCGAGGCCTGACATGGGCCACCTCCCAACTTGGTGGCCTGAACTATGTCTTGCGACATGGCTGAACTATGTGCTGAACTCAGACACCGGGCCCCCGCCAACTTCCGAATACGAAGGTTGGAATGCACCCGTTGTTAATGTGACAATGCCGCTGTATTGATGGAGCACGGATGTAGCACGCCACTGCGGCAATCGGCGGCCCCGCCCCCGACCAAATGCTATTCATCAGGGGCAAGAAAGTGCCCGACCAACCGCGGCCGATACCCAACCGACACCCTCGCATTCGCCACTCGTGCTCCAAGTCCTGCTCGATGCGGGTCATCTGGCTCTCGGAGACTGGAGCGCTTAGGCCGATCGTAGGGCGTGGTGATACCGATCCGGTGAGGTCATTGGTCAGACTCCTACCCGCCACCATGCCCCTGGGGATGGCGGCCGTGTTCGCGGTGGCCGGCGCGAGCCTTGGGCGCCGTCGGGGCTACATAGCCGGGTTCGCAACATACTGGACCCTCTGCTTGGCAGTGCCTTTGCTACTTCTTGGGCGCCGGCGCTTTGTCGAACTGTTCACGCGCGGGCCGCAGCCGTTTCCAAGTCCAAGAATGCTGGCCGCGGCAGCGCTCATGCTGCCCGCCGCAGGAGCGATTGGCGTTGAGTTGATACCGAACTTGCGCACCGCATCCGCGAAGCTTTTGGCGACTTCAATTGGCATCGCCACCGTGAACGCAGTTTCCGAGGAGGTGTTCTGGCGTGGCGTACCGATTACCGAGTTCCCGGACGACCGCTGGAGTGGATGGTTGGTGCCCGCTACGGGCTTTACTCTCTGGCACCTCGTGCCCTTGGCTGCCCGGCGGCGGTGGTCGCGAGTTCCCGGAGTCCTCGCCGGCGCGGCATTGATCGGCTATGGGTACGGGTGGGTCGCATGGCGAACGCGATCCGTGCGATGGACACTTCCTCTTCACGTCCTCACCGACGCTTCAGGCCTTCGCGCGGTGCGGAGAGTATGGCTTGGTGATGAAGGCGCTTAGCCGGCCTCGCAACCCTCGCCTTGCGGTGACGGCTTCGCTTGTCATCGTGGGCGCCCAGCTCACCTATCTGCTGAGTTTGGCGCTGAACGTAGCGGCCGGTTTCCCGATGCCACCGGTCGCGGCGACCAGGACGATCGCATCATTGAGCGTCATCGCCAGCGCTCCAGCGTTCCTCCTTCTCGCCTGGTGCCTCCGCGGCACGCGCCGAAATGCGATTGGAGACCTCTCAATCGTGACAGCGGCCGCCTTTGCGGTCATCTCGGTTTTGAACCGTGCGGTGCAACTGGTTGTGCTTTCAATCGTGCCCGTGCAGACGGCCAGATCACTCGATCTCTACGTCACCTATTCGCTTGGCCAGGATGCCGAAATGCTGGCGTGGGGATTGCTCTTCGGTGCTACTGGCCTGCTTGTCGCCAGGGCGATGTCAGTGAGCGAAGTGGAAGCCTGGCCGGTGAGGCTGCTGGCAGCCTCTGGTGTCATGGCGCTGATAGCGGGGCTCGTTTACGGAGCAGCAGTGATCGGTTCCTTGCCGGAATGGGTCGGGGGCATCGGCATAGCTGCGGGCGGTGCAGCGTGGGCTCTTCTGTGGCCGCTTTCCGCCGCGCTCTACGCTTCGGCGATGTGGCACACGCATCAGGGTTCAACTAAGTTCCGCAAGCGGCCTCCTAGGGCACCGCATCGTATTCTGGGTTAGCTTGCTAGCTGACCGGGCGAGCAGAGTAAGACCGACCAGGTTAGCCGCGGCATGCGCCCCTCGCGAGGCGAAGATGTTGGGATCGCGCGCAGATGGTTACGTAAACGAGACTGTCAGAGAAGATGAACAGCACGGGGACCGCCGCCGCGGGCACGCTATGTCGCCTAAGTTGTGTAGCAACCCGGGCGGCATCAGTCGGCACTTAGCGGCACCTGGCGGACCTGAACCGTGGACGCAGCGAACCCAAACGATCTCTAGCCGCTCACCGCGTACGTTCGGAATCGATAGGCTTCGAGGCGTTACAGGACGGGACCGCGGCGACCCCGCGAGGTTCCGCCTTTCCAAACTGTTACCAGTGCGTTGCTTCACGCCTTCTGCTTCTCCCGCGTCGCCTCCGAGCAAGGAGATGAGCCTTGCGGCGATCGCTCGTCGGCCGCAGTTCGTGTTGTGTTTTCCGCGACGGTGTGGACGGCTTCCGATCGGTTTCGTGTAGCAACCCAGGCGACATCCGGAGTCACGTAGCGGCACTTGGTGGACTGAAGCGCGGACGAGGTGAACTCAAACCGCCTCTGGCGGCTCACGCCGATCCAAGCGCTACTGCGGTTCGCGGCCGTGAGGCCCCGGGTTCAAATCCCGGGGCCCCGACCAAAATCCGAGCTTGGCCTCGCCAGGGAGCTCGGGATGCACGCGCCCTTCGCGGCGTTCCGATGCGTTCCCGCGCTTACCTGATCTAGTCCTCTCGCGGATCGGGCAAGGCGCCGGCTACCATCAGCGCCTCATGCGCTGCAAGGAACGCTTGTCGACCTGCTGGCGTACCGCAGTAGACAGTAGCGTGAACCAAGATTTCTTTGATCTCGTCAACCGTCACTCCGCTTGTCAACGCTGCCTTTATGTAGATTCCCAGCTCTGGAGCCCGACCCAGCGCCGCCAGTATTCCAAGGTTCAGGATGCTCCGGGTCTTACGATCAAGTCCCGGGCGACTCCAAGCGTATCCCCATGCCCACTCTGTCACGGTGCGCTGGAAGGCCATCATGAAGTCGTCCGTGTCGGTGAGGTTGGCATCGACGTATTCGTCGCCGAGAACCTCTCGTCTCACTCGCAGGCCTCTGTCGAAAAGATCGGTCTCAGTCATCGTCGGCCTCCACATAGCTGTTTGGCTTGGGACGGTGTGCGACTTTGGATGCGCCCAACCGCAAGGGCCCACCTTCCGTCTGCGCCCGCGGGTCTCATTGTCGCCCCCGCCTTGCTACACGGGCAAGACTAAGCAGCCGTCGGACTTGAGCGAAGGTGCTGGGCTCACCGCGAATTGGCGTCATCCCGGCTGTCTCTCCACGTCCACGCTTCAAAGCTCGCCAGGTGCCGTTACGTGCCAGCGGATACGGCCCTGGTTGCTACACGGGCTCGCGCTACAAATTCGACTGCCCACTTCTTTGGCCTGTGGCTGGTACCGCTGGGCTATCTCGCGGACCTCTCTCGATTCAGGAGCACCCGCCGCACGGGCAACATGCGCGTCGGTGGGGTGGGTGATCAGGACAGGCTGCGTTACGAGCGAAGCCGCCGATCCGGGATGCAAGGCGAACAGGCTCTCGGAGAGAGGTGCTCTTGCAGCGTTGTTGCGTTCATTCCGACTCGCGCCGTCGTCGCCAAGAACCTTCGGGTGTCCTATGTCACCGACGTTTGCAGCAGCTTGGGCAGGGTGCCAACCTGGGTGCGATCGAGGTGGACCTGGTCTGGCTGTTCGCCTGGGCCATCGTCGCTGGTGGAGCGCGCAGCTGCTGAGGGCGCCGAATTGGTGCTGCTATCGGCCCTGGTGAGGCATCCTTTGTGGCTGATGCGGTGCGAAAGGTAGACATCGCCCATTCTGGCCAGACGGTTGTTGAGGCGATGGAGCAGCTGAAGGTCGAGGTTAAGAATGCTCGCCGCGACCGGGAGACCGTCGTGCTAATAGTTCACGGCTTTGGGGCGTCAGGTGCGGGAGGTGCCATCAAGGCTGCCTTGTCGGCGGAGTTGCCTAGATTGTCCAGACAATATGGCTTTAAGGCTTATGGCTATGCCGACAAAGATCGCATTCCTCGAGAGCAAAACGTTCACGTGCGAAGCCTCAACCCAGGATCCACCTTGCTCATATTCCGCGAAGCCCAACCCGCTAAGGAGTCGAAGCAAGACTTCCGTCCTAACTTCCGGAACTTACGGTCGAAAGTCAGGGTCCGTGCCCGTCGAGCTCCTTAGCGGCAAGTCGTTGGCTCGCGACAACTCCCATTACCTTGACCTGAGGCCAGCACCTCAACGGGCGAAAGTAGTCCAGTCCTGCAGCCGAAGACCTCGAACCCTCGCGAACTCCGACGAGTTTGCTGTTACAAGCGTCGCTTTATGACGGAGCGCTTGGCCGGCGATCAAGAGGTCGTAAGCGCCAATTGGTTTGCCCAGCCCTTCAATGGCTGCACGAACCCGTCCCGCGTGCTCGGCGTCTTCAGGGGTAAAGTCCAGAACCTCGAGAGGACCGGACAGGAAGGTCGCGATTCGTTCGGCATTCGCCTTGGGGCGCTGGCTCTTAGCAACTCCGTACCAGAGCTCGAAAAGCACCACAGACGAAGTGGCGACCACATCGTCACCCGCGCTGACGCGAGCAAAACGTCGCCGCACCGCTTCTGGCCGACCATTGATCAGCGCGATACAAGCGTTGGTATCGAGTAGGTAGGTCAATCGAGGATCTTGCGGGAAGGTGTGACCGGTTGATCGCGACCTTCCGCCATGAAGTCGCTCGGGCCGGCACTGTCTAGCCGGGCGAACCATTCCTTGGCGTCAAGCACGGGCTCAAGCAAGACTCCGGTGTTGACCCGCCGAACCTGAACCTTCTCGCCACGGAATCGAAATTCTTTGGGCAACCTAACGGCTTGGCTGCGTCCATTGCGGAACAGTTTTGCCACTACACGATCAGGCATCGCGACCTCCGTAGACGAGAACCGCCAGGCTCTCAAATGATCTATACCCGAAGTATATCCCCGTGTAGTAATTCTGGCCGAGCTCGGTGGACCAGATGCCCACTCGACCCGGCTGCAAGTCCGCGAAACGAGCTCAAAAGGCTCGAAACGGTCGCGGTGGACGAGGCCTCCCAGATTTCGGGACCTTGAGGCCCCGGGTTCAAATCCCGAGCCCCCGACCAATTCTTGAATTCAAGACCGGCG
>DATITA010000027.1:0-11431 GCA_035468355.1 Candidatus Dormiibacterota bacterium | reverse complement strand
CCTGCGGGCGCTGATGCCTGCGTTGCGGGACCCGGCGGTCGTCCTCAGGAATCGAAAGATGCCATCGTCCTCTCGCCACCCGCGCCTTGGCACCGGCCGCCTGGAACGCCGGTCTTCGAGCCTGCGGCCTGCTCCAGCTCTGGCCGTTACAGTCCACTAGTTGCGCAACTTGCGACTCGGTTACAAGGCTTCGGCTGAGCAGTTCGGCCCGCGAGAGCTGCTCGATTTCGCGGTCGGTGCCGAGAAGAACGGGTTCGACAGCGTGTTCGTCAGCGACCACTTCCAGCCGTGGCGTCACTCCGATGGCCACGCGCCCTTCGCCTTCGCCTGGCTTGCCGCGGTAGGCGAGCGAACCAGCCGAGTCGCGCTCGGCACCTCGGTGGTGACGCCGACCTTCCGCTATCACCCGGCCGTTGTGGCGCAGGCGTTCGGCACGCTTGGATCTCTTCATCCAGGCCGGATGATCCTGGGCGTTGGCACGGGCGAGCACCTCAACGAAGGCGCGCTGGGCATCGCGTGGCCGGACAACAAAGAGCGGTTCGCGCGCCTGCGTGAAGCTGTGCGTCTGATCCGCCAGCTCTGGACCGAGGAGCTCGTGAGCTTCGACGGCGAGTACTACCACACCCGCAACGCGACCATCTACGACCGCCCCGAGAAGCCGGTGCCCCTGTATGTTGGCGCTGGGGGCCCGCAGGTGGCGAAGTACGCCGGGCGGGCGGCCGACGGCCTCATCTGCACATCCGGCAAAGGAATGGAGCTGTACTCCGAGCAGTTGCTGCCCTCGTTCGAAAGTGGCGCCAAGGAATCGGGCCGTGACGCGAGCGAGCTCGACAGGATGATCGAGGTCAAAGTGTCGTACGACACGGACCGTGCTCGCGCCATGGAGGACACCAAGATCTGGGCGGCGCTCGCACTGCCCGCCGAGTCCAAGGCGGGAATTGATGACCCTCGCGAGATGGAGCGCCTGGCACGCGGCGTCGAGGACGTGGCGCACCGACGTTGGCTGGTGTCCAGCGACCCGGACGAGCACATCGAGCAGCTGCGCCCTTACCTGGACCTCGGGTTCAACCACCTGGTCTTCCATTCTCCCGGCGACGGCCAGGCGCGCTTCTTGGAGCTTTACGGCTCACAGATCCTGCCGCGCATACGCAAGGAGTGGGGTTAGAGGTGGCCACCTGGGTCATCGTGCTGGTCAAGGATTTCGGCTCGGCTAAGCAGAGGCTGCGCCCGGCGCTTGATCCCCGGGCGCGACGGGCATTGGCGCGACGCAACGCGCGTCTTGCCGTGAGGGCGGCAGCAGCAGGCGACCACGTGCTGGTGGTCGCCGGCGCCGAGGGGGTGGCGGCGCTGGCCGCAGTGTGGGGGGCGGAGGTCCTGCTGGAGCCTCGCGAGGAGGGCCAGAACGTGGCGGCATCCCGTGGAATCGCGCGAGCTGTGTCCGCGGGCGCCGATTCGGTCTTGCTGCTTTCGAGCGACCTTCCCCTCGTGACTGCGGAATCGGTGCGCGACCTGCTCGAAGCCGCGGCGGCCGCCGCCGGTCCGCTGGTGATGGCGGTCCCAGCAATCGGCCGCGGCGGAACGAACGCCCTCTACCTGCGTCCTCCGGACGCGATTTCCCTTCATTTCGGGGACGATTCGCTGGCCAAGTTCAGCCACGACGCCGAGTCGCGCGGAGTCCAGTTCCTCATGCACCACTCGGAAGCGATGGCGCTTGATCTCGACGAGCCCCCCGATCTCGCGCGCCTGCGCCGCGCGGTGTGAGTCGAATCGAGCTGATCGGCGTCGAAGGCCTGCCCGAAGTGCGGGCCGGTGACGACCTCGGCGTCCTGATCAGCGGTCGGGCCGCGCTTGCCGCCGGCGATGTGCTCGTGGTCGCTCAGAAGGTCGTTTCGAAATCGGAGGGCCGCATGGTCGATCTCGACATGGTCACCGCCAGCGAACAGGCCGTCGAGATCGCGGCGCGTTTGATCGCGGCGCCGGACCCGCGCGCCGTCCAGGTCGTTCTCGACGAGAGCGTGCGGATCGTTCGCTCGGAGCGCGTTCTGATCACCGAGACCCGCCACGGGTTCATCTGCGCCAACGGCGGGGTGGACCATTCCAACGTCGGAGGCCGCACCCTCCTGAGCCTCCTTCCGGTCGACCCCGATGCGAGCGCCGAGCGCCTGCGCGGCAGTCTGCGCGAGCTGGCGGGAGTCGACGTAGGCGTGATCGTCTCCGATACGTTCGGGCGGCCCTGGCGAATCGGGATCGTAAACGTGGCGCTGGGCCTGGCCGGCCTGCCGGCGACTCTCGACCTGCGGGGCACCGTTGACGACGCCGGCCAGGGCCTTCACGCGACCGTCCTCGCGGTCGCCGACGACATCGCGGCCGCGGCGGGCATCGTGATGGGCAAGACGTCACGCATCCCGGCGGTCATCGTCCGCGGGCTGCGCCTGGAGGGTGCCGGTGCAGGGCGCGACCTGATCAGGCCGGTCGGCGAGGACCTCTTCCGCTGAGGACGGTGCTGCTGGCCGGCGGCACCGGCGGGGCAAAGCTCGCGGTGGGCCTCCAGACCGTCCTTCCTCCCGGCCACCTGACCGTGGTGGCCAACACGGC
This sequence comes from Candidatus Dormiibacterota bacterium, assembly GCA_035468355.1. Classification (GTDB taxonomy): domain Bacteria; phylum Chloroflexota; class Dormibacteria; order Dormibacterales; family Dormibacteraceae; genus DATKSS01. The sequence goes on along the minus strand of DATITA010000027.1, from coordinate 8,836 downwards.
CGACGACGACGAGTTCTGGGGCCTCTTGGTGTGTCCCGACGTCGACGCGGTGCTGTACCGGCTGGCCGGCATCTTCAACGAGAAGGCGGGGTACGGCGTCAGCGGCGACACGTTCCACGTCCTCGAAGCGCTGTCGCGGGTTGGCGAGGACACGTGGTTTCGAATCGGCGACAGGGACATCGCCACGCACCTTTTGCGGGATGACCTCATGCGGCGCGGAGCAACGCTTACAGAGGCCACCGCGACGCTGTGCGAAAGGCTCAACCTGAACGCTCGCGTGCTGCCGATGTCAGACGCGCCCGTCCGGACGCGTTTCATCACCGACGCGGGTGAGCTGTCGTTCCAGGAGTACTTTGTCCGCGAGCGCCTGAGACCCAGGCTTGTCACGGTCCGCTTCGAAGGCATCGAGTCGGCGAAGGCGTCCCCTGAGGTGGTGTCCGCGCTCGGCGACGCCGAGCTGATCGTCATCGGCCCGTCCAACCCGATGATCTCGGTCGCCCCGATCCTCCAGCTCGTAGGGCTTCACATGAATCGTGCTCGCTCCGTCGCTGTGACCCCGATCGTCGGCGGCGCCGCGCTCAAAGGGCCGACGGTCGAGATGATGAGAGCGCTGGGCGTCGAGCCCGGCCCGCTCGAGGTGGCGCGGCTCTATCGCGAGGTGGCAGGCACTTTCGTACTGGATGAGCGCGACCGCGCGATCGCGGGCGAGATCGAAGGCCTGGACTACCGCGTCCTGTTTTGCGACACGGTCATGAAGGACGGCGGACGCGTCCTCGCGGAAGCTCTCTTAGCCCGCGTGTGAGTTGGCGATCATGACGAGCACGCCGATCAGCACCATCACAAGCCCGACCACGAGGATGGCGTACTGCGCGATGGCGACGGCCGGGCTGGGCGTCTTGATAACCTCATCCGCTTCGCTCCCCGGCGCCTCGCCTGAGGCGAGCTGCCACGAGCCCGAGGGGCCGGGTCCTCTGCCCTTTCTGGAGGGTTCCGGCTCGGCTCCGCCTGACATGTCTTTGGTATCGCCGACGATCGACCATGAAGCACCCCCGCCAGCCGGGGTCATTACCGACGGCTGGGCCTGCTCGATCGGCGTGGCCGGAGCTGACGGGGCGGCGGCGGGCGTCCACGCCGGCTCGCCCGCCGGCGGCTGAAAAGCAGGGGGCTCGGGAGGCTGATAAGCAGGCGGCTCGGGAGGTTGATAAGCGGGCGGCTCGGGAGGCGTCAGGAAGGGCTCCGGCGCAGGTTCGAGCGGCGGCGGAGCTGCGGTGGTCGTGCCGAATGGGCTCGAGCCGGGCGGGACTGGTCCCCAGGGCGAGTCCGACGGAGGGGCTTCAGGAGCTCCGAACGGTGGGGCTTCAGGAGCTCCGAACGGTGGGGCTGGAGGAGCTCCGAACGGTGGGGCTGGAGCTGCCGGTGGGGGCTCGTAAGCGGCCGGCGCGTAGGACGTGGCCTGGCTGCCGGGTGCCACGGCGAACGGCGGCGCGGCGTCGGCCGCCTCGGAAGGCTTGTCGGCGTGGCCGTGGGGCGTCAGCGTCCGCTGGCGGGCAGCCCGCACCTTGTGCTCGATCTGCGAGCGCCTGGCCGAATACATCGAGCGCTTGTCGACGGATTTGCGGCGCAGGACGAAGAAGACGGCCACTACTCCGATGAGCGCGACCACGGGCCCGGCGATCAGTGCAATGGGCATTGGGGCCGATTATCGGCGATCACGGCGCATGTGTGACAATCGCCGCCGTGGCACTGTACGACCGAATCCAGTCAGACCTGGTCGATGCGCGCATGAAACGCGACGAGCTTTCGCTCAGCACGCTTTCCATGCTCAAGAGCGAGCTGGTCAAGGTCAGCAAGGAAAGTGGGGCGGGCGGCAAGATCGACGACGACGCGGTGGTGCGGGTGGCGCGAAAAGAGGTCAAGAAGCGGGAAGAGGCGATCGAGGTCTATAGAAAGGCGGGCCGGGAGGAGTCGGCGCAGCGCGAGGAGGCCGAGATGGGCGTGCTCCGCGGGTACCTCCCGGCGGCCATGAGCGAGAGTGAGGTCGAAGCAGAGGTGCGCGCGATAATCGCGGAGCTGAAGCCCGACGGCCCGAAGGCGTTCGGGACGGTGATGAAAGCTGCTACGGCGCGACTGGCGGGCAGAGCGGAAGGCCAGCAGGTGGCCGCCGCCGCGCGCAAGCTGCTTGGCAGCTAAGAAGAAGAAAGCGTGGATGTCGCCGCCGCCTCCACGCGGCGCGCGGACTCGGGCGAGGCTGACGTATGAGCGCCTGCGCGAGCTGCACCCGGCTGTCACAGCGCTCGCACATGAGGGTCCGTTTCAGCTCCTGATCGCGACGATCCTGTCCGCGCAGACGACAGACCGGTCCGTCAACCTCGTGACGCCGGAGCTGTTCCGGCGCTACCCGACTCCGACTGACCTGGCGGGCGCCGATCCTGCGGTGGTCGAGACACTGATCAAACCGACGGGCTTCTTCCGGGTCAAGGCGCGCTCGATCATCGCCGCAAGCCGGAAGATCGTCGAAGGCTTCGGCGGCGTGGTGCCGGCCCGGATGGAAGATCTGGTCACCATCCCGGGCATTGGCCGCAAGACAGCCAACGTGATCCTCGGCGTCGGCTTCGACGTTCCGGGGTTCGCGGTCGATACGCACGTGACCCGGCTGACCAACCTGCTGAAGCTGGTCGCCACGCGCGACGCAGTGAAGATCGAGCACCAGGTCTGCTCGATGGTTCCCAAGGAGGAATGGACCGGGCTGTCCCTTCGCCTCATCCTGCATGGCCGCGCGGTGTGCGTGGCCCGGCGGCCCAAATGCGAGGAGTGCGTGCTCAACGACTTCTGCCCTTCATCGCGCCTGCGCCCGAAGAGCCGCCGAATCGCCTGAAAGCCCCTTCGCGGGCCCACCCTCTCCCACCGGCTCCCACCCCCGACCGGCGCTCCTGGATCGGATCGAACCACGAAAATTCACCGGTCGCAACCCGGCTTGTTAAGGCCGAACGTTTGTTCTAGTATCGCCGAACATGGAGTTGCCCGAGCCGCGCCTCGCCGACGTCGAATACGCCGAAGTCGAGTGCCGGTCTGCCCTGAACCCGGTCAAGAACATGGGCTTCGCCTGGTCGCTGAACCCTTACACCGGCTGCGAACACCGCTGCGCCTTCTGCTACGTGAGGGCGTTCGAGCTGCGCGCCGACCGTCCGTCTGACGACCGTTATGGACGGAACGTCAGGGTCAAGGTCAACGTCGCCTCGGTCCTGCGCGCGGAGCTGTCGCGGCGCTCGTGGCGAAAGGAGACGATCGTCATCGGCGCCGCCACCGATCCCTACCAGCCCGCCGAAGGCCAGTTCCGCCTGACGCGGCAATGTCTGCAGGTCCTTCGCGACTTCTCGAATCCGGCGGCGATTATCACGCGCGGTCCGATGATCGTGCGCGACATCGACGTCCTGGTCGATCTGGCGCGGCGCGCCGACCTCCACGTCACTTTCAGCATCCCGACCGTCGACGACGAGGTCTGGCGCAAGACCGAGCCCGGGACGGCGCATCCCCGCCAACGGCTGCGCGCCATCGAGAAGCTGGTCGGCGCAGGGATCGAAGTGGGCGTCGGCATGGCGCCGATCCTGCCCGGTCTTTCCGACCGTCCCGACCGCCTCGAGGCCGTGGTCAGGGCTGCGCGCGCTGCGGGGGCGACCGGCCTCTGGGCTTCCATGCTGCACCTCAAGGACGGGACTCGCGAGCACTTCATGGGGGTTTTGAGCAAGCACTGGCCGGAGCTCGTCCCACGGTACGAGCGCGCCTACTGGTCCCGAGCCTACCTCCCGCAAACTTTCGGTGAGGCCACTTTGAAGGAGGTGTCGCGTCTGCGAAGGTTCCATGGGGTCTCGGATCGAAGGCACGTCGTCCTCAAGCCCCCACCCGCGCCCGAGCAGCTTTCGCTTCTTCACTAGAACTACGATTTCGCACATGCGAAGCCCCATCGACGTCCTCGCGGGAAGGGTCAGCGGTTTCAAGAAGATGGAGATCGCCCGCCGAACGGTCCCCTGCTACAAGCACGTGATCGAGAAGGACGGTGAGCGGCTGGCGCTCTGCCTGCTTGTGGATTCCGGCAAGCTCTATCGGTTCCCTTTCGAGAATGCGAAAGGCATCAAGAGCTTGGGCATCAAGGCTCGATTCCTGCGTGGTGAGATGGAGCACCTGCGGTTGCGAGAGTTCCAGCCCGGCCTGTGCCGCTATGTCGAACGAGCCGACCGGGCCGTCTGAGTCACTCGTCCAGGAGCTGCTGGCGGAGCGGCGCGAGCTGAAGGTCGCGGTCGAACGGTTGCGTCTCGAGCTCGAAGAGGTCAAGAGCCGCTCTAGCGGGCCGAACCCCAAGCTCCATGAGCTCCACTCTGAGATCGAAAGACTCAGATACCAGCTTGCCTCGGCGCGCGCCGAGGCTGGGCGCATGCGCGAAGAGCGCGACGAGCTCCGCCTGGGCGTCAAGCGGGTCCTGGACATGTTCGCGAGGCAGTAAAAAGGAAAGGGCCCCGCGCGATGCGAGGCCCTTGGGTCTGTCGATTACTTGACGGAGTTCGCCAGCTGGTCCACGTATGGGTCGATGAAGCTTCCGATCAGTGGGGCCTGGATGCGCTGGCCAGTGCCCTGGAGGCCCTGGATCAGGAATATGACCCAGTAGACGAAGGCCACGAGGCCGAGTATGACCACGAGCAGGTTGACCACGGGGATGAACCCCAGGACGATGATGATGATCTGCAGGCCGCCGAAGACGATGATCGAGTTGGCGGCGTTCCACTTGACGTCCGGGTCGTCTTTGCCGACGAAGAGGAAGATCAGCCCCGTGATCCAGCCCAAGAGATAGGCGAGGATTGAGTACGTCTTCTTGTTGGTCCCCGCGGCGCTGGGCGTCCCACCCATCGGGGTGGGCTGGCTCGGGGGCGGGGGCGGGATCTGCGACATGGACTTTCCTCCTCCTACTGGCTGGCTGCTGCGCGCCAGATTATGGGTTGAATGACGCGAAAACGCTAGCCTGATGGGCAGTTCAGTGACTCGGCGCTTGAATTCGAACCGTCTCTGGTAGGCTCGCGAACGAGATGACCGACCCGGGTCAGCCGTCGACACCGCCCTCGAGCCAGCCGTCGACACAGCCCTCGGGCCAGCAGCCGCCGACGGTCCCTTCCTGGGCTCCAGCCCCCAGCCCGGTCACTCCTCCGCCCGCTGCACCGGCTGCCCCGGTGCCGCCCCCGGTGGCACTCCCCGACGTGGCGGCGACCATGCGCCTCATCCCGGTTCCGCCTCCGTCGACCCCGCCTCCCCCGGTCGCCGCCATCACGACCCCGCCGCAGATTCCCGGCCAGAAGTACATCGGCAAGTACCTCGTCAAGAAGGAGCTCGGCCGCGGCGGCATGGGGGCCGTCTACCTGGCCGAGCAGCCGGGCCTGGGTCGCGAGGTCGCGATCAAGCAGCTGGTCGCCTCAGCGGCGGCCGACCCCGTGGCGTTGAAGCGCTTCCTCCAGGAGGCCCAGGTGATGGCCCGCACGAGCCACCCCAACCTGGTCCAGGTGCACGACCTCGAGCTGATGGGCACCGAGAACTACATCGTCCTGGAGTTCGTCCGTGGGAAATCCCTGCGCGAGTGGATCAACCTGGGGCCGATCCCGCCGCCGCAAGTGTTCGCGGTCATGCACGGCGTTTTGCAGGCCCTCGACTACGCGCACAAGCGGGCCATCGTGCACCGCGACATGAAGCCGGAGAACGTGCTCCTGTCGGATGACGGAATGGTCAAGGTCGCAGACTTCGGCATCGCCCGGCTCACCGACGACACCGGGGTCGGCGGGACGGCGACCAAGACGGGCACCACCGTCGGGACCCCCCAGTACATGTCTCCCGAGCAGGTCGCCTCCAGCAAGGTGGACGGCCGCAGCGACCTCTACTCGGCCGGGATCGTGTTTTACGAGCTGGTGACCGGCCAGCCCCCGTTCACCGCGTCAGCGGCCGACGGGCCTTTCACGCTGATGGCCAAGCACGTCCAGGCCCCGCCGAAGCCGCCTTCGGTGTTTCAGCCGGGCCTCGATCCCATTCTCGAGCAGCTGATCCTGAAGTCGATCTCCAAACGGCCGGAAGACCGCTTCCAGACCGGGGAGGAATTCGACGCCGCCATCTCGATGGTGGCCGACCGCCTCTGCCCCGGCTGGCAGCGGAGCCTGCAGCCGGGCGCCGACCTGTCCCTCATGGCGCCGGGCGCGGCGCCGCCTACGACGTCGATCGGCATCGCGGTCGCTCAGCCCGCGATGGCCGTGCCGGCCCAGGTCGTCTACAACCCGACCCCTCCCGTCAAGCCGGCGGCCCGGAAGGCCACCGGCTGCCTTGGCGTGCTCGTGTGGATCGCCGGGTTTTCGGCCGTGGCCGGGATCCTGGCTTCGGCCGCGCTGCACTAGCCCGGCCGGTCTAGTTCGGGGAGATTCCCTCGCGGGCCATGGCCTGCTCCGCCGCCTCTCCGACCAGGATGTCGCGCGAGCCGGACTCCCCAGCCGCGATCACGGTCTGCTGCGTGTACTGCGACGTGTAGTCGTGGTGGACCCTGGTCGCCATCTCCGTGGGGAACGGCACCCAGGGAGAGGTCGGGTTCTCGCGGATCGCCGTGAGCTGGTAGATGCGGAACGTCTCGGCCGACTTGCCTTTCAGCTGGACGCCGGGCACTAGGTCCACCGCGATGTAGTCCTTGCACATCTGGTACGTCTCTTCGCCGATCAACACGTGGAACGCGGGAGCGTGAGCACAGAACCGGGCGGCCGTGTTGACCGTGTCGCCGAGCGCCGTGTACTGGATGCGGCTCCGTGAGCCCATGTTGCCCACGACGGCCGGTCCGCTATTGATCCCGATGCCCCACCGGATCGGGGGCAGGCCCTTGGCCAGGAGCATCTGCTCCAGCTCGGGCGCGTGGTTGATGAGGTCGTAAGCGCACCGAACCGCGAGCAGCGCATGGTTCTCCTGCTGGCGCGGGGCGTTCCAGAAGGCCATGATCTCGTCGCCGACGTACTTGTCCACCGTCCCGTCCCATTTGAAGATCAGGCCGCTGAGAAGGTCCAGGTAGGTAGTGACCAGCTCGGTCACGTCAGGCGGGGCCATGGACTCCGACATCGAGGTGAAACCGCGGATGTCGACGAAGAGGAGCGTGATGTCGCGACGCTCGCCGCCTCGCATGATGTCCTCCACGCCGCGGCGCGTCTTGGCCAGCTGCGCCACGATCTCGGGCTTGAGGTACTGGCCGAAGATGGCCGTCACCTTGCGTTTCTCGCGGTCCTCGTACAGGAAGCGGTAGGCGGTCACGCCCGAATAGGTGAGGGCGATGGCGAGCCACGGGTGGAACACGTCGGGGACGAAGTTGTAGAAGGAGGCAAGGCCAGCCATGCCGAACGTGAACACGCCCAAAGCGAGGACCGTGCCGAGCAAGCCCCAGAGCACGCTGACCCGCGCCACTCCGACCGCCGTCGCGAGCCCCAGCACGAGTATGAGCACGAACAGCAACCAGGCGGGCTCGGGCGTCAGTAGCGTCGACGGCGCGCCCGACATCATCCGCGCGACGTTGGCGAGGATCTCTACGCCCGCCATCGAAATAGTCCCGTTGCCGCCCGCGCTGGTGGTCACCAACTGCTCGTCGTTGACCCCCGACAGGGCATACGCGCCGACCAGGACGATGTTGCCTTTGAACATGCCGGCCGGCGCCGCGCCGCTCATCACCTCGGCCAGCGATACGTAACGCTTGTAGTGGACGAAGTTGCCGGGCGGTCCTGAGAAGTTGATGAGCGCCGAGCCCGTGGAGTCGACCGAAATGTTGAATCCCGTCCCCACGCTCGCCGTCGCCCCGGATGGCTGCGGCTCGGGGAAGGTCTTGAAGTCGGGCTGGGATGCTCGGAAGGCGGCGAATCCGAACGTATCGATCAAGGGTGTCGCGCAGGTGCCGGCGGAATAGCATGCGGGCTGCACGAAGATCGGAACCCGCCTGACCACGCCGTCGGCGTCGAGCACGAAGTCGGGCGAAGCGAGGATGACGTTGGGGTCTGGCTTCTGGCACGGAACGCTCGCGTCGGGGCTGGTGTCCTGGCAGCGGAACTCCTTGAGTGGGATCTGGTCGATGCCCGCCGGCGGCCCGGTCTGGACCAGCTTGCCCTGCCGGACCTGGAGGTCGGAGGCCGGGTACGAGAGGACCACGGGGATCGTGCTCGCGGCCAGCGCCCTCGCGAAGATGCCGTCGGTCACCGGGTCCCTGTGGTCGGCGAACTCGATGTCAAATCCCACGACCGTGGCCCCGTCCTGCTCCAGGTTCTTGAGGGCGGTCGCGTAAACGCTGCGCGGAAACGGGTAGGTTCCGATCGCCTGCGCGCTCCGATTGTCGATGCCGACGATCACGACCCCGGGTCCCGGGTCTGTCTGGTTGGCGAACAGGCGGTCCTCCGGGTGGACGGCGATCTTGACCAGGCACCCCGACGTGCCCGCGTCGCAATTTGCCTGCTGCACGTACAGCCAGTAGATCGCGCCGCTGAGCACCAACGCCAGCACGACCGCCACGACGGTGCGGTAGGTGTACCAGTAGCGGATGTAGCGGCCCACGGGCGGAGGGATCATAAACCTGCCTTGCGCAGGTTGTGATTACGATCGAGCGATGACGGTTCGCTGCGGGATCGCCGGCTGGATCGACAAGTCGCTGATCGAGTCCAAGCTGTTCTATCCGCTCAACGCCAAGACGTCGGAAGAGCGTCTCAACTTCTACGCCACCCAGTTCTCGCTGGTCGAGGTGGACTCCACCTATTACGGGATGCCAAAGCCCGAGAACTCCGACCTTTGGGTGGCCCGA
>DATITA010000026.1:0-2343 GCA_035468355.1 Candidatus Dormiibacterota bacterium | reverse complement strand
AGGCTACCGGTTCGGCGCGGCCGCGCTGCCGGGCACGGGGACCTGACGCCGAGGAAGACGTCAACCATACGTTCACGCTTGGCGCGCGATGCTGCCGGCATGGAAAGGCGAGAGCAGGGCCCTCCGCTCGAGCGGCTCGCAGACGTGATCGGCCTCCGCGTGACCGACCCAGCGGGTACGACCCTGGGTGTGGTGGTGGGACGGATACGCACCGGCGCCACGATCGACCTGCTCGTTCGCGGTCGCCGCCTGTTTCGTCGGTCGAGGTATCTGCGCCTGCAGGGTAGGGCCATCACCGCGGGCGAGCACACGCTCGTGTACCATCGCGCGACCGAGCGACGCAGGGTGAATCTCGGGGTCGTGGAGACGAGTGGCGACGGCGACCCCGCCAGGGGGGACGCCGCGTGAACGTCGACCTGCTGATGATCCTCGCCCTCGTCGTCCTGACGGCCGTCAGCGCCGTCTACGTTGCCGGTCTCACCAAGCTGTGACCGATCTGATCGGCTACATCATCGCGGGCGTCATCGCGCTGCTGGCCACTGCGTACCTGGTCGCGGCGATGCTCTTCCCCGAGAAGTTCTGATGGCGCTGGAACTTCTCGGCGTCGTGGTCATCTTCATCGCCGTCGTGGCCTGCGCGCGCCCCCTGGGGACATACATGGCCAGAGTGTTCAGCGGCGAGCGGGTGTTCCTCAGCAGGGTTTTGCGCCCGGTCGAACGCGGCGTGTACCGCGTCATCGGGGTCAGGGAGGACGACGAGCAGACCTGGGTTCGATATCTCGCCGCGGTCCTGGTGGTCACCGTGGTGAGCATCCTCCTCACCTTCCTGCTGCTTCGCTTCCAGGACAGGCTGCCCCTGCAGAGTGTCATCAACCCGCAGGGCTTCCCGGGAGTGGCACCGGACCTGGCCATGAACACGGCGATCAGCTTTGCGACCAACACCAACTGGCAGAACTACGCCGGCGAGACCACGATGAGCTACTTCTCGCAGATGGTCGCGCTGGTCGTGCACAACTTCCTCTCAGCGGCCACCGGCCTGGCGCTGGCGATCGCGCTGATCCGCGGGCTGGCAAGGCGGTCCGGGCGAACCCTGGGGAGCTTCTACGTCGACGTGACCCGGGGCATCCTCTACGTCCTGCTGCCGCTGTCCGTCATCGGCGGCCTCATCCTCGTCTCGCAGGGCGCCATCCAGAACTTCGCGCCGTCGACGGTCGCGCACACGCTGAGCGGGGTGACCGAGACCATCGCGCAGGGGCCGGTCGCCTCGCAGGAGATCATCAAGGACCTCGGCAACAACGGGGGCGGCTTCTTCAACGCCAACTCCGCGCACCCTTTTGAGAACCCCAACGGTTTCACCAACGCCTTCACCATCTTCAGCGTGCTGCTCATCGCGGTGGCGCTCACCTTCACGTTCGGGCGCATGGTCGGCAACGTCAAGCAGGGCCTCGCCGTGCTCGCCGCCATGGGCGTGATCCTCCTCGGCATGACTGGCGTCGCCATCTACGCGGAGCAGACCGGCAACGCGGCGCTCCACGGCACCGGGGTGACCCAGGTGGCCAGCTCGACGCAGTCGGGCGGCAACATGGAGGGCAAGTCCGTCCGGTTCGGGATACCGCAGTCGTCGCAGTTCGTGGCGGCCACAACCGGCACTAGCACGGGCTCGGTTGACGCATCGCACGACAGCCTCACCGCCCTCGGCGGCCTGGTGCCGCTCCTCTCCATCCAGCTCGGAGAGATCACCCCCGGCGGAATCGGCGCCGGGCTCTACGGGATGCTGATGTTCGTCATCCTCGCCGTCTTCATCGCCGGCCTGATGGTTGGTCGAACGCCGGAGTATCTCGGCAAGAAGATCGAGGCGCGCGAGGTGAAGCTCGCGGCGCTGGCCATCCTGATCCTGCCGCTGTCGATCCTCGGGCTCACCGCCATCTCGGTGCTTGTGACCCCGGGCCAGGCCGGCCCGCTCAACGCCGGGCCGCACGGGTTCACCGAGATCCTCTACGCCTTCAGCTCAACCACCGGCAACAACGGCAGCGCGTTCGCCGGGCTCAGTGGCAACACCCTCTACTACAACAGCACGCTCGAGATCGCCATGTGGTTGGGCCGGTACCTGTTCGTGATCCCGATCCTCGCGCTGGCCGGGTCGATGGTGAGGAAGAAGGTGATCCCCTCCGGCGCCGGGACGTTCCCGACCGACACGCCGTTGTTCTCCGCGCTGCTGGTCGGGATCGTCGTCGTGGTCGGGGCGTTGACGTTCTTCCCCGCCCTGGCGCTTGGCCCGATCCTCGAGCACTTCCAGATCGCCGCCGGCCACCTTCACTGAGAGCAGGCATGACAGCGACCGCAT
>DATITA010000025.1:0-8005 GCA_035468355.1 Candidatus Dormiibacterota bacterium | reverse complement strand
CTGGTCGAGCTCGATCTCCGTGAGCTGCTGACCAAGTACGAGTACCCGGGCGACGACATCCCCATCGTTCGCATCTCCGCGCTCAAGGCGCTCGAAGGAGACCCCGAGTGGTCTCCCAAGATCATGGAGCTGATGAACGCGGTCGACACCTACATCCCCGAGCCCGAGCGGCCTGTCGATAAGCCGTTCCTGATGCCGATCGAGGACGTGTTCACGATCGAAGGTCGCGGCACCGTGACCACCGGTCGTGTCGAGCGCGGAAAGCTCAAGAGGAACGAGGAGATCGAGATCGTTGGCATTCACCCCAACAGCACCAAGACCGTGGTGACCGGCATCGAGATGTTCCACAAGGACATGGACGAGTGCCAGGCCGGAGACAACGTGGGCGCCCTGCTGCGCGGTGTGAAGCGCGAGGACGTCGTGCGTGGCCAGGTGCTCGCCAAGCCGGGATCCATCAAGCCGCACACCCAGTTCAAGGCGCAGGTTTACGTCTTGAGCAAGGAAGAGGGCGGCCGTCACACGCCGTTCCTCACGGGCTACCGCCCGCAGTTCTACATGCGCACCACCGACGTGACGGGCGAGGTCAAGCTCCCGGAAGGCGTGGAGATGTGCATGCCCGGCGACAACGTGGTCATGGACATCACCCTCGGTGAGCCCATCGCCATCGAGCAGGGGCTTCGGTTCGCCATTCGTGAAGGCGGCAAGACCGTCGGCGCGGGCGCGGTGACCGAGGTCGTCAAGTAGGCATATAGGTAAGGAAGAGGGGAAAGGCAGGTAAGTGGCGCAGAAAATTCGGATCCGGCTTAAGGCATACGACCACAGGGTCCTGGATCAGGCGGCGGACAAGATCGTGGACACCGCCCGCCGTACAAACGCGCGCACAGCCGGCCCGATCCCTCTCCCGACCGAGATTTCGAAGCTGACGGTGATCCGCTCACCCTTCATCGACAAGGACTCCCGCGAGCAGTTCGAGATGCGCACGCACAAGCGCATCGTCGACATCCTCGACCCCAACCCGCGCGTCGTGGACGCGCTCATGCGGCTGTCCCTGCCCGCCGGCGTGAGCATCGAGATCAAGAGTTGAAAGGACTTCTGGCCAAGAAGCTGGGCATGACCCAGCTGTTCAACGATGACGGCACGACCTCGGCGGTCACTGTCCTGGAAGCCGGCCCGTGCCGGGTCCTCGGCCTGCGCACCAAGGAGAAGGACGGCTATTCCGCCGCGCGCATCGCGTTTGGCTCGGTTCCCGAACGCAAGCTGAGCCAAGGCGAGCTTGGCGTCTTCAAGAAAGCAGGCCTCGAGCCGCACCGCCACGTGGTGGAGATCCGCGGATACGACGGCCTGGAGGCAGGCCAGGAGCTCAAGGCGGAGATCTTCGCCGCCGGCGAGCTGGTCGACGTCACAGCGACGTCGAAAGGCAAGGGCTTCCAGGGTCTCATCAAGCGACACAAGTTCAGCCGCGGCCCGGAGTCGCACGGTTCTATGAACGTCCGCCAGCCCGGCGCCATCGGCGCCACCGACGCTGCGCGCGTGTTCAAGGGCGTGCGCATGTCGGGCCAGATGGGCAACGTTCGCACCACTTCGCGCGCCTACAAGGTCGTGCGCGTGGACCCCGAGCGCAATCTCATCCTGGTGCGGGGCGGCGTGCCCGGCGCCAAGGGTGCGCTGGTGCTGGTACGCCAGTCGACCAAGCGCGTCAAGGTCAAGGGTCCCGCCGGCAAGCCCAACCCGAGGAAGGTCTAATGGCGGCAAGCAAGCCCAAGGGCAAGCCGAAGACAACAGGCAAGACGACCACGTCCAAGGCGAAGACGACGGCCAAGTCGAAGACGTCGACCCGGACCGCGGCCAAGGCCACGCCCAGGAAGGTCGCTGCTCGAAAGCCGGCCACCCGCAAGGCGGCCGCGCGTCGCAAGCCCGAGGCGTCCGAGAGCAACCCGCTGCAGGTGCCCTTCTTCGACGCGCTCGGAGAGCGCAACGGCGAAGTCGACTTGCCGGAGGCCATCTTTGCCGAGACGCCGAACATGCCGGTGATGCACCAGGCATACCTCCGCCAGATGGCCAACGCCCGCCAGGGCACCGCCTCCACCAAGACCCGCGGCGCGGTCTCGGGCGGCGGCGCCAAACCCTACCGCCAGAAGGGCACCGGCCGCGCCCGCCACGGATCGATCCGCGAGCCGTCCATGAAGGGCGGTGGCACCGTGTTCGGCCCACACCCCCGCAGCTACGCGCAGCGCATGCCGAGGCAGATGCGCCGCCTCGCCCTTCGCTCCGCGCTCAGCCAGAAGGCCATCGACGGCCAGGTCCGCGTGATCGAGAGCTTCGTCTTCGACGAGCCCAAGACCAAGCAGGCCCGCGAGCTCATGTCGGCGATCGGGTTCGACAGCTCCGCGCTGGTCGTGCTGCCGGCGCCCAACTACGTGGTCAGCCGGTCCTTCGAGAACCTGCCCGACACCAAGATCGTGCTCGCTCGCAACCTGAGCATCCGCGACCTCTTCACGCACACGTACCTGTTGCTCTCCAAGGAGTCGATTGAGCTCATCGAGGAGAACTTCAGCCCGCGCCAGAAGGAGGACGCCAAGTGACGACGCGCGCCGCCTCCGAGATCGTGATCGGCCCGGTCATCACCGAGCGCACTTACATGCTGTACACGCAGGGGCGGTACACGTTCCGCGTATCGCCGCGCGCCACCAAGACCGACATTAAGAAGGCGCTCGAGGAGCAGTACGAGGCGCAGGGCATCAAGGTCCGCGACGTGAACACCGTCAGCATGCGCGGCAAGAAGCGTCGCAGCGCCCGGCGCCTGGGCTCGACCGGGCACACGGCCGACTGGAAGAAAGCCATCGTGACTCTTGGCGAGGGCCAGAAAATTGAAGGCCTGTTCGGGAGCGTATAGAAGATGCCCCTGAGAAAGTTCAAGCCGACCAGCCCGGGCCGACGTTTCATGTCCATCTCGGGCTTTGACGAGATCACGACCGATGAGCCGGAAAAGACTCTTCTCGAGTCCATCCCTACGCATGCCGGCCGCAACAACCAGGGCCGCATCACCACACGGCACCAGGGGGGCGGCTACCGCAAGCTCTACCGCAAGATCGACTTCAAGCGCGACAAGCACGGCGTGCCGGGCAAGGTCGCGACCATCGAGTACGACCCCAACCGCAGCGCCCGCATCGCGCTGATCCACTACAAGGACGGCGAGAAGCGCTACATCCTCGCGCCTCTCGGCCTTAAGGTCGGCGACCCCATCGAGAGTGGGGAGGAGGCGCCGGTTCGCATCGGCAACGCCCTCCCGCTGTCCAACATCCCGGTCGGTTCGACCATCCACAACATCGAGCTGACGCTCGGCCGCGGAGGCCAGCTCGTGCGGTCTGCAGGGGCCTCCGCGCAGCTGCTGGCCAAGGAAGGCGACTACGCCGTCGTGCGCATGCCGTCGGGCGAGCTGCGCCGGATTCACGTTCGCTGCCAGGCCACGATCGGCCAGGTCGGTAATATCGAGCACGAGAACGAGTCGGGCGGCAAGGCCGGACGCAGCCGCTGGCTCGGGGTCAGACCCACCGTCCGCGGCTCGACCATGAACCCCCGCGACCATCCGCACGGTGGTGGCGAGGGCAAGACCGGGCCCGGTGGCAACCCCAAGACCCCGTGGGGCAAGCCCGCTCTGGGCTACCGCACGCGCAAGCCGAAGAAGGCCTCGGACAAGCTGATCATCCGCCGCCGCGAGAAGAAGGGAAGAAAGAAGTAGATGTCACGCTCATTGAAGAAGGGGCCGTTCATCAGCCCCGCGCTGAAGGAAAAGATCGACAAGATGAACCAGACACGCGACAAGAAGGTGATTCGCACCTGGGCGCGCGCCTCGGTCATCTATCCGGACATGGTCGGTCACACCATTGCAGTGCACGACGGTCGCAAGCACGTGCCCGTCTTCATCAGCGAGAACATGGTCGGCCACCGGCTGGGCGAGTTTGCGCCGACGCGGCACTTCCGCGGCCACGGCACCCACACCGAAAAGTCGACGGCACTCAAGTAGTAGATGGCGACGATGGAAGTTTCAGCAGTGCAGAGGTTTGTCCGCCGTACGCCGCGCAAGGCGCGGCTCGTGGCCGACATGGTGAAGGGGATGAGGGTTGCCGACGCTTTGGCGCAGCTCGAGTTCTCGCCCAAGCACGCCGCGCGCGACGTCGCCAAGGCCATCAAGTCCGCCGCGGCCAATGCCGAGCACAACTTCAACCTGAACCGTGACGACCTCGTGTTGAAGCAGATCCTCATCGACGAGGGCCCGACCTTCCGCCGCCGCCGCCCCGTGAGCCGGAGCATGGCCCACGAGTTCTTCCACCGCACCTGCCACATCACCGCGGTCGTCGAAGACCAACCGCAAGGCGCCGGCGCGCGCGCAACGCGCCCCACAGAGAGGACGAAGTAGTTGGGTCATAAAGTCCATCCGAACGCATTCCGTCTTGGCGTGTTCCGCCCCTGGGAGGCGAACTGGTTCGCGAACCCCAAGGACTACACCAAGATGCTGCACGAGGACCTCGAGATGCGCCGAATCATCCTCGCGCGCCTGCGCAATGCCGGCATCGCGAAGATCGAGACCGAGCGCTCCTCCAACGCCCAGCTCACGGTGACCATCCACACCGCCAAGCCCGGAATTGTCATCGGCAAGGGCGGGGCATCGGTCGATCAGCTTCGAGAGGACCTCGAGAAGCGCTTCGGCAACCGGGTGCGCATCTCCATCCAGGAGATCAAGCAGCCCGAGCTCGACGCGCAGCTGGTCGCCGAGAACATCGCATCGCAGATCGAGCGCCGCATCAGCTACAAGCGCGCGATGAAGCAGGCGATCCTGCGGACCATGCGCGCGGGCGCCAAGGGCGTGAGGATCTACTGCGGCGGCCGGTTGCGTGGCGCCGAGATGGCGCGCCGCGAATGGGACCGCGAGGGCCGCGTGCCTCTCCACACGCTGCGCGCCGACATCATGTTCGGCCGCGCCACCGCCAAAACGACGTTCGGCGCGATCGGGGTCAAGTGCTGGATCTACAAGGACCAGGTCACTCCGGCCCAGCGTCGCCTGGCGCCCATCGTGGAGGACGCGGTGCCGCTCGCCGAGGTCATCGCGCCGCAGCCTGTGATCCCGGAGGTCGCCGTCGAACCCCAGGGCCTGACCATGAGCGCCGGGATCGTCGAGCCCGCCGCCGAGCCCACGTCCACGCCGGCGCCGCGGCGCGCGCGAGCTGCAGGCGCCACTGCGGAGGCCGGCGACGAAGCCAAGCCCAAGCCGGCCGCCCGGGCGACCGCCGCTCCCAGGCCCAAGGCAGCGCCGAAAGCCCAAGCGGAGGGCGAAGCCAAAGCAGAGGGCGAAGCCAAAGCAGAGGGCGGCGCCAAGGCGGAGCCGAAAGCCAAGGCTGAAACCAAGTCCGAGAGCAAGACCGAACCCAAGGCTGAAACCAAGGCCGAAGCCAAGGCTGAAACCAAGCCCGAAACCAAGTCCGAAACCAAGCCCGAGACCAAGGCCCCGGCCAAGAAGTCCACCCCTAAGAAGAAGACCTGATGCTGATCCCGAAGAGAGTCAAGTACCGCAAGATGCACCGCGGCCGCCGCACCGGCATCGCGACGCGCGGCGCCACCGTGGCGTTCGGCGACTTCGGCCTGCAGGCCATGGAAGCCTGCTGGATGAGCAACCGGCAGATCGAGGCCGCCCGGCGGGCGATGACTCGCCACGTCAAGCGTGGCGGCCAGATCTGGATCCGGGTCTTTCCCGACAAGTCGATCACCAAGAAGCCGGCCGAGACCCGCATGGGCTCCGGCAAGGGCAACCCCGAAGGCTGGGTCGCAGTGATCAAGCCCGGCCGCGTCTTGTTCGAGATGGGCGGTGTCACGCCGCAGGTCGCCAAGGAGGCGATGAAGCTCGCCGCCTCGAAGCTGCCGATCAAGACCAGGTTCGTCAGCGCCGAGTCGGTCGGCGGTGGAGGTTCCCAGTGAAAGTCGACGACCTGAGGGTCCTGGAGGTCGATGAGCTGGGCGCGCGCATGAAGACGGCGCGTCGCGAGCTCTACGAGCTCAGGTTCAAGCACGCCGTCGGCCAGCTCGAGAACGCGAGCCAGATCTCCAAGGTGCGTCATGACATCGCGCGGATCATGACCGTGCTGCGAGAACGAGACTTCGGAATCCTGGCCTCGGTCGCCGAGCCCCACGAACAAGCGCCCGCCGCCGTCGCGGAGCCGGTCAAAGAAGAGGCGCCGGCCGTCAAACCGAAGCGAACCCGTAAGAAGACCGAGGACAAGTCATGAGCGACACGACCACCGAGAAGCCGACCGAGAAGCCGACCGAGAAGCCGATCGACACCCGGGGCCAGCGCAAGGTCCGCCTGGGCACAGTCATCGCCGACAAGATGAACAAGACCGTCATCGTCCAGGTCGGCACGTCCAAGGCCCATCGCCTGTACCGCAAGACGGTGCAGCAGCGCACCAAGTTCAAGGTCCACGACGAGAAGGACGAGTGCGGCGTGGGCGACCTGGTCCGCATCGCCGAGACGCGCCCCATCTCCAAGGAGAAGCGCTGGCGCGTGCTCGAGATCGTGGAGAAGGCCAAGTAACAAGATGATCCAGCAGGAAACACGTCTCAAGGTCGCGGACAACTCAGGAGCCAAAGAGATCCTGTGCATCCGCGTGGCCGGCGGCCACTACCGCAAGTACGCCTCGGTGGGCGACATCATCACGGCCACCGTCAAGTCGGCGCAGCCGGGCGGCCAGGTCAAGAAGGGCGAGGTGGTCAAGGCCGTCGTGGTCCGCGTGACCAAGGAGTTCAAGCGCCCCGACGGCTCCCTGATCCGTTTCGACGAGAACGCCGCGGTGCTGCTCGCCACCGCCAACAACCCGCGCGGCACGCGCATCTTCGGCCCGGTGGCCCGAGAGCTGCGCGAGCGCAACTTCATGAAGATCATCTCTTTGGCTCCGGAGGTCCTCTAGTCACAAATGCTGAAAAACAAGCCGCAGCCCAAGCGCCGCTGGCTCGACCTTGCGCCGGGTGACCCGGTGATCGTCGTCGCCGGCAAGGACAAGGGCAAGCAGGGCGAGGTGCTTCGCACCCTTCCCGACAAGCACAAGATCGTCGTCAAGGGCGTCAACATCTTGAAGCGCCACACCAAGGCCGGGCAGCAGCGCGGCGGAGTCAGCGTGGCCCAGGGCGGCGTGGTCGACTTCGAAGCCGCCCTCGACTACTCCAACGTGATGCTCGTCTGCCCTTCGTGCTCCCGCCCGACCCGTTCCAAGCACACGGTGCTCGAATCGGGCGCACGCGCGTTGATCTGCCGCCACTGCGACGAGCCCTACGAGCGTGTGCGCAAGACGGAGGCCCAGTGAGCAAAGCCAAAGTCGCACCGAAGCAGGACAAGAAGCAGGACAAAAAGCAGGCCAAGAGGCCGGAGGCTGACAAGGGTCCGGGCACCCGCTCGGAGGAGGCGCCGCGCATGCTGGTCACGTACCGCCACACGGTAGTGCCGCAGATGACCAAGGAGTTCGACTACGGCAACGCGATGGAGGTGCCGAGGGTCTCCAAGATCGTGGTCAACATCGGCATCGGCGAGGCCAAGGACAGCGACAAGGCGCTCGACGCCGCGGTCGGGGACGTCGTCACCATCACCGGCCAGAAGCCGGCTTTGATCAAGGCCCGGAAGTCGGTCGCGGCGTTCAAGCTGCGCGCGGGCCAGACGGTCGGGATCAAGGCGACGCTGCGGGGCCGGCGCATGTGGTACTTCCTCGACAAGTTGCTCAACGTCGCGCTGCCTCGGATCCGAGACTTCCGCGGGGTCAGCCCCGACGGCTTCGACGGCCGCGGCAACTACTCGCTCGGCTTGCGGGAGCAGGTCATGTTCCCGGAAATCGACTACGACAAGATCGACAAACTGCGCGGGCTGGAAGTGTCGATCGTCACCACAGCCCGCACCGACGATGAGGCGCGGAGCCTGCTCACACGGCTCGGCATGCCATTCAGGAAGAGGTAAGAGTTTGGCCAAGAA
>DATITA010000024.1:0-77849 GCA_035468355.1 Candidatus Dormiibacterota bacterium | reverse complement strand
ACGCCTGAAACCACGATCAGGATGCTGATGGCGGTCGGGGACATGTGGAGGACGTCGCTGGCGTAAACGGTGAACAGGAGTCCGGCGGGCTCGAGCAGGATGGCGAGCAGGGCCGTCATCAGCGCCAGGATGAGCACCCTCCGCCGCCATGGCGGTTGGAAGAGGAGGTTGAGCGCCGAGCCGCTGACCTTCACGGCAAGCCAGGTTCTGCCCTCGGGGAGGCGGAACCAGATCACCGGCGCGATCAGGACGCCGACGCCGCCCGCCATGAAAAGCCAGCGCCAGTGTGGGGCGATGATCGGGTAGGCGACGACGGTGACCCCGGTGCCTATGCCGGCAAGGAGGGCGAGCACGCTGACCGCCTGGCCTCGATGCGCTGCCGGCGCTTCCTCCACGATCAGCGCCGTGGCCACGCCCGCCACGAGCGCCTCGAAGCACACGGCGACCAGCCGCACGGCGGCTAGGACCGCAAGTGACGGCGCGAACGCGCTGGCGAAGTTGGCGATCGAAAAGCCCGCGACTCCGATGGCGATGAGCCGGCGCCGCCCGAAGTGATCGGCGAGAGTCGACAGGGGCAGCGCCCCGAGCGCGCCGAGGGCGAGGGCGGAGCCGAGATTGGAGAGCGCGGGGGTGCGGGCGTGGAAGTCGACCGCAATGGCGGGCAGCGCGAGGACCAGGACCGAACCGTCGAAAGCGGTGAGCACGACTGCCAGTCCAGCCCAGGTCAGGGTCCGCCGTTGGAGCGAGTCGAGATTGATAACTCGCCAATGTATAGTCGGTTGACCCATGGCCGCCGTTGTGAGCGTCAAAGATCTTCGCAAGCGGTATCGGAGCAAGGACCCCTGGGCCGTCGACGGCGTCACCTTCGAGCTCGAACCTGGCCAGGCGTTTGGCCTGCTCGGCCCCAACGGCGCCGGCAAGAGCACCGTGGTCAAGATGATCGCCGGGCTGCTGCGCCCCAACGGCGGCACGGTCACGTTGTTCGGCCTGGACCCGGGCAACCCGGCCGCGCGAAGCGGCCTGGGGTTCTCGCCCGAGGACCCGGATTTTCCGAAGTTCCTGCGAGCGGCCGAGGTCCTCGACTACTTCGCCAGCCTGCTGGGCCTGGACGAGGCTGAGCGCAAACGCAGGATCCCCGAGACGCTTGCTTTCGCGGGCCTGGACCAGGAGCGTCGCCAGATCAGGCAGTTCTCCAAGGGCATGAAGCAGCGGCTGGGGATCGCGCAGGCCATCCTTGGGCGGCCCAGGCTCTTGATCCTCGACGAGCCGACCGCCGACCTCGACCCGCTGGGACGTCGCGACGTGCGCGCGCTGATCGACCGGTTGAAGGACAGCGGTGTCGCGATCCTGCTCAACAGCCATCTTTTGAGCGAGGTCGAGCTCGTCTGCGACACGGTGGCGATCATGGCCAAAGGCCGGGTCTTGAAGGAAGGGGCCATGAAAGAGGTCGTGCCCGAAGGTCGCAACCTCGAGGACGTGTTCGTCGAGCTGGTCCAGGCGTCGAGCCCTCCGGGCGCCCCGCGCGATCAGCTCCCTTCATTCATCTCGGAGGAGGGCAAGCAGTGAAGGGGACCCTGGCGGTGGCGCGCTACACGCTGATCGAGCTGTCCCGGCGGCGGATCCTGCTCGTCTTCTTCATCATCGGCGCGCTCGGCATCCTGGGGTTGGGAGTCGGGCTCAAGGTCCTCTACTCGGTCTCCTCGTCAAGCTCCAACTTTGGTCCGAGCAACGTCGACCCCGCGGTGTTCAACCGCTTCCTCGAGCTGCTCTTCCTGACCTACATATTCGGGGCTCTCGGAATCTTCGGCCTGCTCGTGGCGTACGGAATCGGCATGACCGCGATCTACCACGACCTCGACTCGGGCGCCGCAGTAAGCATTTTTGCCAAGCCCGTCTCGAGGCTGGCGTTCACGGCCGGCAAGATCGGCGCCGCGGTCGCGGCCCTGCTGGTGATCATGGGCTTGCTGGGGATAGAGACCCGAATCGTCATGTTCCTGTTCGGGGGAGGGCTTGAGACATCCCTGACCGGCGCCGTGCTCGCGGTGATCGGCAACACCGTCGTGATCATGCTGCTCGTCCTTGCCTTGAGCACGTGGATGAACAACATCGTGGCCGCGATCGTCGCGTTCATCTACTACAACGTGATCGCCGGCGTCATCGTCTTCGTCCACAACCTGGTCGACACCGGTGTCATCGGCAACGCCTTCTTCAAGGCTGCCGTTAACGTCCTTTACTGGCTGGTGCCGCACGAGCTGGTCAGCAGCGCGGCGGGTGACATGGTTCGTGCCGAGGTCACCATCCAGGGTTCGCGCGGCACCAGCGCAGTGGCCGGGGTCGCCGCGGCGTCGGGGATCGCCGACATCGTCTGGTGGGCGTTTGTCGTCTGCGTCTTCTGCGGCCTGGTCTACTACTCCGTCCGCCGCCGTCAGGTCTAAGAAGCGACTACCCGGCGCCGGTCGTTCAGACCAGGCGCAGCCTTTTCAACAGGTAGGGTCCCGGCCCTAGAAAGCCGCAGGTCGCCGCGATGTGCGCGATGGAGACGCCCAGCAGCGACGGGGGTCCGGGCAGCAGCCAGAAAGCAAGACCCAGGGGCACTCCGACCAGTGCGGTCGCGAAGGTGTCCGCCCAGGGCCAGCGGCCGAGACGGTGATAGAGGACGTAGGAGGCCGTGGCGATGGCAAATCCCACGGGGGTGCCCCACACAAGACCCAGGCCCCCCTGCACAAGCCCACGAAAGAACGCCTCTTCCAGCGGTCCGTTGACCGCATAGAACGTGGCCTGAAACCAGGCGTCGCCCGCGCCCGCAGGCACGCTCAACGCCCCGCGCCGCCGCGTGAGTCGCAGCTGGACCACCAGCGCGGCGACGAACATCATCGGGGCGGCGAGGAGGCCGAAAACGAGCTGCACGGCGACACTGCCGGTACCCAGTCCAAGCCATCCTGCCCCGTCGGTCAGCCGGTACGCCAGGGCATAGGCGGCGGCGAATGGGAGCAGCCTGACCAGGAGGTCGGGCCGCATCCACCGCCAGCTGTCGGGAATACGGGTCCGCACCAACCGCGTTGGAGTTGGATGGATGGGTGATTCGGGGCTCAATGAATTTGATGTCTTTTACGACTACCTCTGTCCCTACGTCTACCGTGCATCGGTGCTGTTAGAAGGCGTAGTGGCCTCCGGCCGCGAGCTGAAGATCGGCTGGCGGTACTTCTCGCTCATCCAGGTGAACTCAAAGAATGAGGGCTGGACGGTGTGGGATGCGCCCGAATCCGAGCCGGTGAAGGGTAGGCTCGCGTTCAAAGCTGCGGAAGCTGCCCGGCGCCAAGGTGGATTCGCCAGCCTGCACGTGCCGCTGCTGCGCGCGCGCCACCGTGACCGGTTGGACATCGACCAGGTGGAAGTGGTCGAACGGGTCGCGGAAGAGGCGGGCCTGGACATGGAGCGTTTCCGCAAGGACGTCGCAGACCCCGGCATCCTCGAGCCCCTGGCCCGCGATCATCGAGAGGGGGTGGAGCGTTACGGCGTCTTCGGCACCCCGACCTTCGTGTTCCGAGACGGGGTGGCCGCGTACGTCCGGATCTCCGAGGCGGTCGAGGCATCGAGGGCCGAAGAGCTGTTCGAGCGCGTTCTCGCGGTCGCCGCCGGCGAGCCTCGCATCCTCGAGCTGAAGCGTCCGACCAGGCCTTCTCCCGCCTGATCGACCCGGGTGCTTCCGGGCTTCCCTCTAAGAGCCAGGCTCGCGCGCGTAGATGACAACTCCGTCAACGGTCGCCACTGCGTGGTAGCGCGCAGCCACCAGCTCCGCGAGCACGGGGTAGTTACTCATCGGGTAGCTCGAGAAGTCGCTCCATCCCGCGGCGGCCGTGTCCACGATGAGCGCAGGCGGGTCGGCGTTGAGGTCCGATTGGAGCAGGGGCCATACGTCGGGGGCTATGTCCCAGTTGTTGGGCGAGAGGCCCGTGCCGCGGGCGAAACCGCGCAGGAAGCCTGGAAACCGGCCGGACATGAGGCGGTCCGATTCCACGTAGACCGCCGCCCAATCGCCCCAGACGAAGATGCGCTCGGACCCCGAGCTGTGTGCGCTGACGTAGGCCGCGACGGCCGCATGCTGTGGAATCGGTCCGCTGAAGTCGTAGGTCAAGGGGTCGGCCGCGAGGTCGAAAGCCCACCATGCGATCGCGGGGAATGCAATCCCCACCATCGCGGCGGCGACCACCCCGCGCCGCAGACGGATGCGGTCGAAGGCGAAACCGGCCAGCAGCGCCAGGGGGCCCATCGCCTGGATGAAGTAGTGCCAGGACAGGTGCCCCCCGGCGAGCGCCCCTAGCATCGAGACGGCGAGCCAGGCGACCATCAGCCGCTCGACCGCGCTCAGAGCGCGCCACCGCCACGCGAAGGCGAGGGCCGCGATCCACAAGACCGACATGTCGACGACGAAGGGCACGGCGCTGTCCTGCGCGCGCGCCCACACCAAAGCTGGAGTCCAGCTCGTCGACGCGTACCCGTACAGCGTCTGGATCGTCCAGCGCCAGAATCCGGCGAGAGAGCCGGTCCCGGCGAGCAAGGCGGTCCCGGCAAGCAGGCCCGCCAGCAGGCCGCCGCCGAAGAAGGCTGCGGGCCGCATCCTTCCGCCCGGGGATTCCAGCCACAACAGCCCGAGCGCGACGAGCAAGAGATTCGCCCCCGCCGACTGCCGGAATGCGCCCGCCGCGACCAGCAGAACACCGGTCCAGAACCAGCGCCGGCGCAGCATGGTGAGGACAGACGCGGTGAGCGGCACCATCATGAAGATCTCGGTGTTGGAGGCCAGCAGCCGGGGGTTGCCTGCGGCCGTCAGCAAGCCGTAGAACAGGGCCGCGAGCAGCCCGGCGCGCAACCCCGAGATGTTCCGGGCGATCACGAAGATCAAAGCGCACGTCACCGCCATGGCCAAGAAGCCCGCGGTGTGGATCGCGGTCATCTGGTAGGTGCCGGCCAGGCGAAAGGTCGCCGCATAGACCCAGAAGATCCCGGGGGGCTTGTTGTCCACGCCTCCTGCCCCGTATAACGGCGCCCCGAGGTTCATCAAAGCCGCGATCGATCCGTAGATCGCCTCGTCGCCGTCGAGGATGCGATGTACGAACTCCGGCAGGTGCGCCGCGAAGACCACGGCTGCGACTCCCGCCGCCCAGGCCGAGGCCGGCAGGCGGCGCGTTATCTCAAGTGGAGCGTGCATATGGGCTATAAGAGTCGCTTAACGGAGGTGAGGTACCTTCAAGGCGTGCGATGGACCCGCCGCGTCCTGATCGGTATTGCCGTGCTCGTCGTGCTGGCGGCGCTGGCGGTCGACATCGTGCACCGACAGGATCGCACCGGAATCGACTTCCACACCTACCTGGCCGCCGCGCGGGTGGGCTTGCACCAGGGCTGGGCGCAGATATACGACCAGCAGATCGTCGCGCAGGAGCAGAAGCAACTCGTTCCGTACCTTTGGTCGCAGCCCTTCTTGAGCCCACCGACCGTGGCCTGGCTGGTGGCGCCTTTTTCCGGCTTGCCCTATGACTCGGCATACAACGTCTGGGCGCTGTTCACGTTCGCGCTCTTCGCTTGCGCTTTGGCCTGGGCCGCCGCCGGCCAGGGCTGGAGCCGCTGGATCGCGGTGGCGGGCGCACTTTCTCCATGGTGGGTCATGCACTCAGTGAACGTGGGCCAGGTGGTCCCGCTGGTAGCCGCCTCGACCGTCGTGGCCTGGCGGCTGCTTCGCGAAAGGCACGACGTCGCGGCCGGTCTCGTCCTGTCGGCGGTGCTCCTCAAGCCCAACACCGCCGTCCTCGTTCCGCTGGCGCTCCTGGTGGCGGGTCGTCCGCGCGCGTTCGCAGCCTGGTTTGGAGCAGCCGCCTGCATCGCGCTCGCCGCCGCGGCGATGCTCGGCCCACATGGCACGTCCGCGTACCTCGCACAGCTGCGCGGGCCGTTGCCGACGGGCGCCGATGGCCTGACCCTCCATGGCGCGTTCGGGATCGCCGGGTGGTCCGTGACCCTCATTCGCCTCGGCATCGTGGCCGCGGTGCTGGCCTCCGCCTACAAGTTGCGCGGAGCCGCCGGGCTCGTGATTCCCGTGGCGATCCTGGGGTCCCTGCTCGTCGCGCCTTATCTCCACGCTTCGGACCTCTGCCTCCTGAGCGCCGCCGGCTGGATGGTGTGGCAGGAGCGGCCCGCGGCGGCCTGGCGCGTCGCCCTTGCATCGCTGTGGGTGCTGGCCAACCCTTACCTCTTCATCGGTGGGGTCGCCCCCACCTTGATCAGGTGGCCCGTGTTCGAGCTTGGCCTGCTGGCGGCCATCGTGCTCGCGGCCTGGCAGCCATTAACGGCCCGGGCTGACCTGAGGTCCCGGGCGCCCGCATAATCAGCTTCGCCCGCGCCACCCCAGGGGAACCCTTTGCCACTCCACATCGACGAAATAGACGGACCAGTTCGCGTGCTCGCCGGCCCGGGCACCGGGAAGACGCACGCCCTCGTAGACCTGTACGAGCAGGCCGTGCGCAAGCGTGTTGCGGGTCGCGACGAGATCCTAGTGCTCACTTTCTCCAACGGCGCGGCCGGCGAGATCGCGCGCCGCATCGATGAGCGGCTCAACGACGACTACGGAGAGGCCTGGATCTCGACCTTCCACAGCTTCTGCGCGCGCCTGCTGCGTGATCACAAGCCGGACCGCGACCGCCTGCTACTGAACGGTTTCCAGGAATGGCTGGTGATGCGGCGGGTGCTGGCCGACCTCGACGGCGAGACGCTCGGTCCGCTGGACGGGGTGCGCCGGTCCGATGCGTTCGCTCACGACCTGCTGGCTTTCGTCGCGTTGATGAAGCAGAATCTCCTCCACCCCGCCCCGCTGTTGCTGGCTGCCGAGGCCGGCGCGAGCGAGCGACTCCGCGCGCTGGCGGCCGCGTACCGCGCTTATCAACACCGGCTGCAGGAGGCCGGGATGGTCGATTTTCGCGACCTGGTCTCCGGAGCGATCGAGCTGCTCCAGTCGAGGGCTTCCTTGCGGCACGCAATGCGCGCCAAGTTCAAGCTCGTGCTGGTCGACGAGTTTCAGGATGTCGACCCCGCGCAGTTCGAGCTGCTGCGGCTCATCGCCCCGCCCGAAGCCCGGCCGCGCATCGTCGTCGTCGGGGACCCGGACCAGTCGATCTATGGGTTCCGCGGCACAGTGCCTCGCCTCCTGAGCCACGACTTCGCGGCCGCCTATGGAGCTGCCACCGTCCAGCTCGAGGAGTGCCGGCGCTGCTCCCAAGAGGCGCTCGATGCCGGGGAGCGCCTCCTCGAGGCCACGCAGCCGGGCCGGAAGCCTCGCCGGCTGCGCGCCATGCAGACGCGCGCCGAGCCGGCCCTGGTCGTGGCCCGGGAGAGCGACCCCGTCGACGAGGCGTTCTTCGTCGCGCGCGAAATCAAGAGGCTGCAGGCGGAGTCGCCCGGACTGCGCTGCAGCGACTTCGCCGTCGTGCTTCGCAGCGCCACGGCGCTCGGCGCACCGTTCGAGGAGGCGTTGCGCGCGCTCGGCCTCCCATACGAGGTGCGTGGATCCGGGGCCACCGCTCGCAACGAGGTCGTCCGCTTCCTGATCGGGTACCTCGAATCGCTGCGGCGCCCCGACGATTCCGAGGCCTTCGAGGGCGCGCTCGCGTCGAGCCTCGGTGGCGTCGGCGGGCGCACCGTGAGCCGGTTGCGCGCCCATGCCCGCTCGCGAGGCCGTCCGCTGCTGCGCGTCGTCCGCCGCCTGATGTACGTGCTCGTAGCGCGCGACCCGCAGCGTTATCCGTTGCCCTGGGGAGGCGAGCCGCAGGCGGACGTGCCCTCCCTCCCGGACTACCTGGCGTTTCTCGACGACAAGGAGCTCGACAGCCTTCACTCCGCCATGACGGTCCGTCACAAGCTGCTCGCCCGCTCGGCTTACCTGCCCCTGGCGAGCTTGGCGTACACGGTTCTGATCGAAGACGGCGCCATGCGCCGGCTGCTCGACCTCGAGCTGCCCGCGGACCAGCGCAGCGAGGCGATCGCGGACCTGCGATCGACCATGGAAGGGCTGGACGCGATCGAAACGGTGCACGAAAGGCTGTACGGCCGAAAACCACTCCTGGGCGAGCTCACAGGGTCGCTCGAGGCGCTGCTCGCGGGCGCCGCCGACGAAAGCGCGGCGGCCCAGGCCACACGCGATGCGGTCCAGGTGATGACCGTGCACCAGGCCAAGGGGCTCGAGTTCGAGGTGGTCTTCTGCTCGGGTTTCGCGCACGGCCTGTTCCCGCTCGCCGCGCGACCGCACCCGCTGCTCGACGAGGGAGACCGGGCCTGGCTAGAGGGATTCAAGGTCGGTTTCATGCCGTCGTGGCCCTCCGATCCCGACGGCCACCTGGCCGAAGAAGCGCGCCTCGCGTTCGTCGCGATGACCCGCGCGCGGCGCCGCCTCTACCTCACCTTCGCCGAGTCGTACCTGAGACAGGCGGGCAGGTCCGTGTTCCTCGACATGGCCGCGCCCCAGGCAGAAGTGCGTGAGCTGACCCGCGCGTCGGACCGGCTCGAGCCGGCCGACGTTCTGCTGCCACGCGAGGCAGAGGTCCTGATCGCCTCGCATCCCGCAGGCATCACCGACTCGGTAGTGGCGCGTGCCCAGGGCCTGGGCCTCGACATCGATTTCCTCTCCGACCGCGAGTCAGGCGAGCCCTTCGAGCCTTACGGCGGCGACCGTAACCCGAGCTCGGTAGAGATCGACCATTTCAGCCCGACCACCCTCAACGACTACCTGAAGTGCCCTCGCCTCTACTGGTACAACCATCACCCTGGGCTGGTCGACGAGCCGCGCTCGGTGGCGATGGAGCGTGGCGGTTTCCTCCACGAGGTGCTCGAAGACTTCCATGCGCAGGAGGGCGAATGGCGACCGCTCGAGGGCGAGCAGCAGCGCGCGTGGCTCGAGGCCGCGCTGCAGCTTCACCTGGACGGTTATCTCTCGCGCATGGAAGGCGTGCTCGACCGCAAGCGCGAGGAGAAGCAGGTCCGCTCGCTGCTCGGCAACTACATCCGGTTCGTGACCGGGATGCAGGTGATCCGCCGGCTGCGGACCGTGGCCATCGAGCGTAGGTTCCGCCTGCGCCTCGAAGGCGTGGATATCGTGGGCAAGATCGACCGTGTCAACGACGTCGGCGATGGCGAGGTGGAGGTGGTCGACTACAAGACCGGGTCCGGCAAACCGATGCGCTACGCGTACGAGGCGTACTTCGGTCCGGAGCTTTACGACGTCCAGCTCGCTCTCTACTACCTCGCCTGCAAGGACGGCGTGGACGACGAGGGCAACCCGCTTGGATTCCAGCCTCGATTCCTATCGCTCTGGTATCCGAAGGACTGGGTGTGGGGGGGCATGCGGCAGGACATCTTCAGTGTCGGCCGCCCGGCCGGCCTCAAGGAATATCGCGAGAAGGCGCTGTCGGCGGAGGACCTGGAGCGCAGCCGCGGCGTCGTCTTGAAAGCCATCGAGCGCATCAAGGGCGGCCACTTCGAGCCCGGCCCTCGCGAGCTTCCGGGCACCTGCGTCACGCGGTTCGGCTCGTGCCCCCACGCCGCGGTCTGCCCCTATGGGGGAGCCCCACCCGAATGAGCGCCACGCGCCTCGATGCTACCCCGGCGCTCAGCGCCGAGCAGGCGGCCGCCGCACACGCCGGCCCCGAGGGCGCTTTCCTCATCGCGGCGGGCCCGGGGACCGGCAAGACGTTCACGGCGACCGAACGCTTCTGCTGGCTCGTCGACCGCGGCGTGCCTCCCGACCGGGTGCTGACCGTCACCTTCAACGACCGCGCCGCGGAGGAGCTGAGGCAGCGGATCACCAGGGAGCTGGCAGCGCGCCACCCTGAGCTCGGGCGCCAGGTCCTGGACGGCGCCTGGATCGGCACCTTCCACGGCACGTGCGCCCGGCTGCTGGACGAGTTCGCATACCTGGTGGGTGCGCCGCGCGAGATGAGGGTCCTCGACGAGACTGCGCAGCGCCTCTTCGAGCAGAATCTCGTCGCCCGGCTGCGCAGCGGTGCTGCTACCCCCCTCGACCCGGATTCGTTCACCGCCCTCTCGGTCGAGGACCTCGACGACCTGCTTCGGTCCGGCCTGCGCTTCCTGCTCAAGCTCAAAGGACGGGGGATCGGCCCCGAGCGGTTCGAGACGCGCGCGCGCGAGCTGCACGCCAGGAACTGGGCGGCTCGCCCGGTCGCCGCCGGCT
Source organism: Candidatus Dormiibacterota bacterium (assembly GCA_035468355.1). Taxonomy (GTDB): domain Bacteria; phylum Chloroflexota; class Dormibacteria; order Dormibacterales; family Dormibacteraceae; genus DATKSS01. Next base: position 67,618 of record DATITA010000024.1, on the reverse strand, counting down.
CCAACGGCGCCGGAGGGCCCGATCCCGCACGCGCCGAGCTCGAAGCGATCGAGGTCCTGGGTCTCGTCTACCGCACGTACGAGGAGGCCCTGCGCTCGGCGGGCCTGCGTGACTTCGACGACCTCATCCTCCAGGTCATCGATGCGCTCGAACGCGTGCCGGAGTTCAGGCGCCGCTGCCGCGAGCGCTTCCGCTATCTCCTGGTCGACGAGTTCCAGGACACCAACCGCATCCAGCTCGACCTCATCCGGCTGCTGGCGCATGAAGGGTTCGGCAACGTGTCCGTGGTCGGTGACGCCAAGCAATCGATCTACGGATGGCGGGACGCCGAGATCGAGAACATTCGCAGCCGGTTTCCCGGCCGGCGCCTCCCGCTCACGCACAACCGCCGTTCCTACCAGGGGATCCTCGACTGCGCCACCGACTTCATCCGCCACGACCGGGACTTCGCTGACGAGCCGGAGCTGGTGGCTACGCGGGGAGCAGGCGGCGGCGCACCCGTCACCGTGGTGATGGCGCCCGACTCGCGCACCGAGGCGCGCACGGTCGCGGAGACGATCCGGCGCCTCCACCTCGGCGGCCGGCCGCTTCGCGATATCGCGGTGCTGGCGCACTCCATCCGCATGCTCCCGCGCGAGTTCGAGGACGAGCTTCGCCGCCAGGGCATCCCCTACGTGACGAGCGGCGGCTCCGGCTTTTTCGACCGCCAGGAGATAAAGGACGTGCTGGCGCTGCTGCGCCTGACCGACAACCCCATGGACGACGGCGCCATAGTGCGCATCCTGCAGGGTCCGATCGTTCGCCTCGACGACCGCGGCATGTACCGCCTGGCGGCGCGGCGCAGCGGGCGCTCGGGCATGCGACTGCGCGACTGCTTCGACGAATCGGCCGGCGAGGGTTTCCCCGAGATGCCGCCGAAGGTCGCGGCGGAGGCGGCGCGGCTGATCGAGCTCACGGACCGTACCGGCCGCCTGCGCGACGCGCTCACGGTGGCGGACATCCTGAACCGCCTCCTCGAGGAGAGCGGATACCTGCGCTGGGCGGAGCTCCGCGCGCAGCGCGACGGCAGCCCTCGCGCGCTGCTCAACCTGCGCAAGGTGTTCCAGCTCGCGGGCCGTTTCGAGCGCGACCTCTCGCTCGCCGGGATCGGTGACTTCGTACGCCACCTCGACCAGGTCATCGACGCCGAGCTGCCGGTGGGCGAGGCGGCCGAGGAGTCGGCCGCCACCGAAGCGGTGTCGCTGCTGACGATCCATGCAGCCAAGGGACTCGAGTTCCCGGCGGTCTTCCTCGTCAATCTGCGCCCGCCGCGGCCCCGTGACACCGAACGGCTCTTCTTCGACCCTGACAACCTCGGTTTCGTGATCAAGAGCTGGCGGGGCGAGAGGCACCCGCGCTTCGTGGAGACGTCCCCTGGAGCGCCGGCTGTCGCCCTGGCCATCGGCGAGAGGCGGCGCATCGTCTACGTGGGGCTGACCCGGGCCAGGGATTCTCTGTACGTGACGGCGACCCGCGATGAGCCGTCGGCCCACGAGCTGGGCGCCAACGGCGCGGAGCAGGACGACCACTTCGCGGAGATCCTCAGCTGGGCCCTCGCGCACCCGGAGGCTGCATCGGTGGTCGAGGCGGAGCAGCTCGAGCTGCCGGTGTCGCGCGCCCCCAACGGTCACGCAGCCGGCGACCCGGCCGTAGTCGCCGCCGTTCTCGATCGCATGGAGCAGCTGCGGCCGGCATCGGTCGAGGCGCCCGCCGGCGCAGCGCCGCGGGTCGAGCTCAGCTTCTCGCAGCTGCACGACTTCGAGGTGTGCCCGCTGCGGTACCGGTTCAGCCACGTCTGGCGCGTGCCCGCTCCACCGGACGAGATCCAGCCCAAACATGTCCGGGCCATCGGGTCGACCGAGCTAGGCGCCGCCGTTCACGAGGCCCTGGCGGTGTGGCATCGCGACGGCGGGGAGCTGCTTGACCTTTACCGCGGCCCGGAGCCGGGTCGCGAGATGCTTGCCCGATACCTGGGCCAGCCGCTGGCCGCGGCGCGGACGCTGGCGGTCGAGGTCGGCTTCAACATGAATCTTGGCGGCGCGCGCGTGCGTGGGTTGGTCGACCGCATCTGCGAGCTGGACGGCGAGCTCTACCTGGTCGACTACAAGACCAACGCAAGCCTGGACGCGTCCGTGATGCAGGCGTACTCGACCCAGCTGCGCCTGTACGCGATCGCGGCCAGGCGAGGCCTGCTGCCCGGCGGCTCCAGCCCCCGCCTGGTCCTTTTCGACCTGCGCCAGGGGGAGCGCCATGACATTTCGCCTGACGACGCGGGCGTGGAGGCCAAGGTGGTCGCCGCATCCCGCCTGATCGCGGCAGGCGACTTCACCCTGCGGCCGGAGCATGCCGCCAGGCCCTGCTCCCTGTGCGCGTTCAAGCCCATCTGCCCAGACGCCGTCGCCCGCTCCAAGGCCTGAGGCCGCGCGTGGAGCTGCGCGAGCAGTACTTCGAGCGCCGTGAGATCAAGGAGGCGATCGCGTTTGCCGAGGCCGGGGGCATAGCCGTGCACCGAAACTTCGACCACTACCACGGCACCACCATCCGGGGCTTCACCCGCGAGCGCCCGTTTCTGCACGTGATCGGGTTGCGCGCCGAGCTCGAGGAATGGGGACGTCTGCACGGACTGAGGCCGGAATGGATCCAGCCCGAGAAGCGGCGCAAGGTCGCGCACTACGACATCTTTGGGGCCCACGCGGACGCCCTCATCGCGAGGCTCCAGGGGAGGCCTTGACACGCTTGACGCGGTGCGTTATAATGCAATGCGTCAAGAAAGTCAAGTTAGCCCCAAGGAGGCTTTAAATCATGAGCAACGAGTTCACGGACACCGCAACCACCGTCCAGGAGATCGCCGTCGGGGCTGCCAGGGCGGCAGCCGAAGTCGCGTCCGACCCCGTAGGGTCCGCGCGCAAGCAGGTCAAAGGTTTCGAGCGCAGGGGTGCGCCCACCGTGCGCAAGATGAACCGCCAGTTCAACGCCCGTCTGAACGCCCTCCGACCGGAGAAGGTCACGATCATGGGCCTCGACGTGGACGGCAAGCTGCCCGAGAAAGTCGCGATCAGGGGTCTTCACATGGTCAAGCTCCAGGCACGCCGCCAGGACCTGGTCGGAGACATGGCCAAGCGAACGCTGCGCATCTTCAACGCCTCGTTCAAGACCATCGCCCGCACCGCGACGCACCTTGAGCAGGCGAGCGACCTGACCCCGCGCCGGCCGGCAGCCGCCAAGCCAGCCGCCAAGCCCACGGCCCGCACGCGCCGCCCGCGCCGCCGCACCGTTCGCCGCGCCGCATAACGAAAAGCGATCAACCAAAAGGGCGCCCGCACCGGGCGCCCTTTTCTATTTCGGGTAGCCTTCAGCTCGATACATGGTCGTCTGCACGGGATCCATCGCGTACGACTACATCCTCACTTTCAAGGGTCGGTTCAAGGACCACATCCTTCCCGATAAGACGCACATCCTCAACCTGAGTTTTCTCGTCGACGATCTGCAGAAGAGGCGCGGCGGGGTGGCCGGCAACTACGCGCACAACCTCGCACTCCTGGGCTACCCGTCGGCTGTGCTGGCCACGGCCGGCACCGACGCCACCGAGTATCGCGACTGGCTCGTCGCCCGAGGCATCGACTGCCGCGGCCTGCGTCTGCTGGAAGGCGAGATCAGCGCCACGGGCTTCACGACGACCGACCTGGACGACAACCAGCTCACCGGCTACTACGGCGGCGCGATGTGGCGCGCCGGAATCCTCGGCCTGGACGACGCGCCCACGGACGCCGAGGCCGTGATCATCGGGCCGAATGACCCCGGCGCCATGAAGCGCCTCGTCAACGAGTGCCGCGACCGTGGGCTGCGATTCGTCTTCGACCCCGCGCACCAGCTGCCCATGATGTCCGCCGCCGACGTCACCGACAGCACACGGGGCGCGTGGATCGTGATCGGCAACGACTACGAGCTCGAGCTCATCCAGCAGCGCACCGAACGCGACGTACGGGGACTCCTCGAGCTGGCTGAGATCGTGGTCACGACGCTCGGGCGATATGGCTCGCGAATCGCGACCAAGGAAAGGACTGTCGAGATCCCGGCCGCCACCCCAGTGCGCGAGGCCGACCCGACAGGCGCTGGCGACGCCTACCGAGCGGGCCTGGTGGCGGGGCTTCTGCGCGGTCTCGACCTGGAAACGGCCGGTCGCGTCGCGTCGCTGGCCGCCACCTACGCGGTGGAGCAGGTCGGGACGATCGAGCATGCCTACGAGCGCTCGGAGTTCTCCGATCGCTACCGCGAAGCGTTTGGCATGGAGCTCCCGGCGAAGTTCTGGAGCGGCGCCGAGCCTAGTTGAACTTGCGGCCCTGGTCCCTGCGGTAGGCCCAGATCGCAAGCATGAAGAACGCGACCGTGTAACCCCCCATCCACAGCCAGTCGGTGGTGATGCTGCCGCCTTCGGTGGGAGCGCCTACCGAATCCCAGACCAGCTGAGCGCCGCGGTAGAGCGGCAGGTACGGGGCGATGTTCCGCAAGAGCTGCGGGAGCATGTTAAGAGGGAAGAACAACCCTGACGCGAACGCCGTGGGCAGATAGATCAGGTTGGTCACGGCCGGCGCAGAGTTCGGGCCGGCGATGTAGCCGAGCCCAAAGCCGAGGCCCACGAATGGGATCGAGCAGAGCATCGAGCGGAAGAACAACGTGAGCCACTGTGACGAGCTGAGGTGCGCACCGCCGGCGGTGTATGCGAGCAGGCTGAGCACGACCAGCGCCATGAACGCGATGACCAAAGCGGAGATGGTCTTGGCGATGAAGAAAACAATCGGCGGCAGTGGAGTTGCCTGCATGAGCAAGTCCTGCTTCTGCCCTCGCTCGTTGGCCAGCGAGATCCCGAATCCGAGCACCATGACGTTGGCGACTCCATAAAGGGCCATCGAGGCAAGGAAGTACTCACCGAACGTGACGCTCCCAGGCGGCCCCATCAATTGCTTGGCTTGCCCGAGCCCGATGAACGCGTAGAACATCGCGGGCAGCACGATGCTCGTGGTGCTGAAGGCGGGGACGCGAAAGAGCTTGATGAATTCGGCCCATGACTGCTTGGTGACCATGGGAAGGAACGGGGCGGTAGCGGAACGCGCGGCGGCTGCGCTCACGTCGCAGCCTCATGGTGCGTCATCGCCACGAATGCCTCTTCGAGGTCCGCGCCCGCGACCTCCAGCTGCGTCATCTCGACGCCGCGGCGGAACAGCTCTCGCAGCACCGCCTCGGGCTCGTTGGTCAGGAGGCGTACGCGGCCGTCTTCGACCTGCTGCGAGTTCACCCGCAGGTCCGCCAACTCACTGGGGCTGATCGGCCGCGAGGTATGGAATGTGATCCTCTTGCCGGCGACACGCGACTTGATCTCCGCGGGCGTCGAGTCCGCGATCACGCGGCCGCGGTCGACCACGATCACCCGATCTGCCAGCTGGTCTGCCTCTTCGAGGTAATGGGTCGTGAGGACGACCGTGCGGCCCCTGGCGGCGAACTCCCCGATCTGCTGAAGGAACAGCCGGCGTCCTTCCACGTCCATGCCGACCGTCGGCTCGTCGAGGAACAGGACGTCGGGGTTCCCGCAAACTGCCAGAGCGAGGTATAGACGCTGGCGCTGGCCGCCCGAGAGATCCTTCACGAGGCTTTTCGACTTCTCCTGCAGGCCTGCCATCGCCACGGCCTCGGACACCTTGAGTGGCGCCGGATAGTAGGACCCGAACAGCCCTACGATCTCGTCCACCTTCAGCATGCCGGGCACGCCCGACTCCTGGAGCATCACGCCGATTCGGCTGCGAGCCTTGAGGTCTCGGGGGTCCAGCCCAAAGAGCCGGGTTTTGCCGGAGGTTGGTTTGCGCGTACCGAGCATCAGGCTGATGGACGTAGTCTTGCCCGCGCCGTTGGGCCCGAGCATAGCCACGACCTCGCCCGCGTCGATCGCCAGCGTGACGCTGTCGAGAGCCAGCACCTCGCCGTAGCGCTTCGAGACGTTTTCGAGCTGCACCGCTGGCGCGCTCACGGGCTACAGGCTAGCCTAGTCGCGTGGCGACGATCTTCACCCAGATCATCGAAGGACGGCTGCCCGCGCGCTTCGTCTGGAAGGACGATGAATGCGTGGCCTTCCTCTCCAACCGGCCGCTTCGACCGGGCCACGCGCTGGTGGTCCCGCGGGTCGAGGTAGACCACTGGCTCGATTTGAAATCGACGCTTCTCGCTCACCTCACCGAGGCGGCGCAAGCGGTCGGTCGCGCGCAGATGGAAGCTTTCAAGCCGACGAGGGTCGGCATGATGCTGGCCGGTCTCGAGGTCCCGCACTGCCACGTCCACGTGGTCCCTATCCGCGGCCTGCACGACCTGGACTTCGGCAACCAGGACCCCAACCCGGACCCCGCCTCGATGGACGAAGCCGCCCAGGCCATCCGGCGCGAGCTGCGCCGGCTGGGCTACGCGCAGGTCAGCGGCTAGGACCCTACGGCTCAGGGCTCCAGGGATCTCTCAAGCTGCTGGACGTGCAGCTCGAGATGGGCCACCAGAGGCAGGCGTGCGATCTCCTCCGCGGTCATCATCGTCCCGTCCTCCAACCGCGCGGCCCGGCGCAGGGCCCTTGGCTCGACCGCCCGCAAGGTCTCGATAGAGCGACGGTGGTCCGCTAGGGCCATGCGCAGCAGCTCCGCCGGATCGAGCTTGGCCATCTGCTCGCCCGCGACATCGCGTACGTTGACGTTCTCGAGCAAATTGAGCTCTGTCATCTGGCCGCTCGAGATCTTGTGCACCAGCACGCCATAGAACTTCGACAGCACCGCGATGTGTGCAAGGACGTCATGGCTGCTCCATGCGCCGTCGCCGTGTCCCGAGGTTATACGCGGACCCAGCTCAGCGAGCCTTGCCGACGCCCTCTCGAGCCGGTCGGCGAGCAGCACGCGCTCATGGTCGAGGAACTCGTCCATGAAACCATGGAGGTCGGTCGGGGTGAACGCCGTGCTCTCTATTTTCATTGTCGTCCCAATCTAGTGGACAATCGACGGATGTGCTACTCAGACGACGCAAGGGTTCCTCTACCTCCGATCAGCGGCGGCGCTGCCGACCAGGGCGATTTCGAGCTCACTTCGGCGGACGGCACCAGGTTCGCCGCCTATTTCGCGCGAGCATCCAAGCCGACCGGGGCCGGGATGGTGGTCCTGCCCGACGTGCGAGGCCTGCATCACTTCTACAAGGAGCTCGCACAGCGGTTCGCCGAAGCGGGCGTTGATGCAGTCGCCATCGATTACTTCGGGCGCACCGCCGGCATCGGTGAGCGGGGCGAAGAGTTCGAGTATCGGCCTCACGTCGAGCAGACCAAGCCCGACAGCATCCGCGATGACGTCGCGGCCGCGGTCGAGTACCTGAAATCGAAAGACGGGGGCGCCGTCAGCTCGGTCTTCACCGTCGGCTTTTGCTTCGGCGGCTCGAACTCCTGGAACCAGTCGGCCGGCGGGCACGGGCTCAAGGGTTGCATCGGCTTCTACGGCCGGCCCGAGCGCAGCGAACCCTTTATCTCGAAGATGAAGGCCCCGCTGCTGATGCTCGTCGCGGGCGCAGACTTCACGCCTCAGGAGGCCTTCCACGAGTTCGACAAGAAGCTCACGGAGGCCAAAATGCCGCACGAGATGCATGTCTACGAGGGGGCGCCGCACAGCTTCTTCGACCGCAGCTTCGCGGAGTGGAAGGACGCAAGCGACGACGCGTGGCGGCGGATGCTGGCTTTCATCAAGAAGGAGAGCTGACTTCTTCGACCTGGAGTCCTAAAGACAGGCGGCTCGTATAGTCACCTCCGTGGCAAAAGTGGCCGTCAAGGCCAAGCTGAGCGCCCGGACGCCGCCCACCCTTCCGGCCGGGCTGATGGCCGACCTGGAGCGCCGCCGCATCGGGATGGCCAGGCACATGGCCCGCGCCGTCGTGGGCCTGGTCAGATGGGACGACTCCACGGGTGTGGCTCCGCAGCGGTCTGCGATCGTGCGCGCCTGCGAAGCCGGCCTCGACCTGTTCCTGTCCACCGCCCGAGAAGCCAGGCCCGCCACCAACGAAGAGCTGCGCCGGGTCGCCCAGCTCGGCATCCTGCAGGCGCGCAGCAGCCAGTCGGTGGAGCCCATCCTCGCGGCCTATCGAATCGCCGCGCGCGTCGCGTGGGACGAGATCCTGCGCTCCTGGCGTGACCATACAGAGGCCACGCCCGAAGCCATCATGGTCACCGCCAACTACGTCTTCGCAGCGCTGGACCAGGTCGCGGCCGAGGTGACCAAGACCTATCTCCACGCGCGAGAGCAGCACATGCAGCGCGGGACGCGCGCTCATGCCCGCCTCTTCCACGCGCTGATCAGCGATAGCTTCGACTCCGAGCTCGAGCTGCAGAAGCAGGCGCTGGCGCTCAACTTGCCGATCACAGCCACGGGCTACGTCTCCGTGGTCTGCAAGCTGATCACCGGCAACCGCGACAGCGAGCGCGGCGGCGAGGTGCTGGCCGAGGTCGCCTCATCGCTCGAGGTTCCGCGTGGCGCCATCCAGCACGCCACTGACCCGAGCACGCTGGTGATGCTGTGGCCGGCCGAGTCCGCAGCCGGCGTGGACCAGGGGCGGCAGTTTGCGTTCCAGCTTCAGGACGAGGTGTCGCGGCGCTCGGGCACGGCCCGCGCCCGGGTGCGCGCGGGGGTCGGCGGCTACCACGCCGGGCTGCGCGGAATCTCACGCTCGTATCTCGAAGCCCAGCAGGCGATAGAGACCGGTCGCAAGCTGCGCCCTGAGGCCATCGTGCATGGCCACGACGAGGTAATCCCTCATCTCGTGCTCGCCCAGAACCCACGGCTGGCTGAGCGTTTCGTCGCGCACACGCTGGGCCGCCTGATGGACCCCAGGGTTCGGCACCGCGAATCGCTGCTGGAAACCCTGGAGGCTTACCTCGGACACGGCTCCGTGAAAGACGCCGCCGCAGAGCTCGAGCTGCATCGCCACACCGTGCTCTACCGGCTCGACAAGCTGCGCGAGCTGCTCGGTGGTGATCTCGACTCGCCTCCCGCCCGATGGCGCCTGCAGCTGGCCCTGGACCTCCGAAAACTGCTTTAGGGGGGTGTTTTAGGACATCGCGTCCTAATTGCCCGGTCCGAATTAGCACTGGGGGCCAGTGTGATTTGGCCCTGACGTCCGTATGCTTTGGGTATGGCATCCATCTCCAACGGTCGCCGCGTGGCCGTCACCGGCATGGGCTTCGTGACCCCGATCGGCAATGACCTGGAGACGGTGTGGTCGAACATGGTCGAAGGGGTCTCGGGAATCGGCCGGATCACCCACTTCGACACCGCCGTCTTCGACTGCAAGATCGCGGGCGAGGTCAAGGGATTCAACCCCGAGGAATACATGGACCGCAAGACCGCCCGCCACATCGGGCGCTATTGCCAGTTCGCCCTGGCGGCCTCCAAGCAAGCCCTCGCGCAGTCCGGCCTCGAGCCGGGCGAGATGGATCCCGACGACGTCGGCGTGATCGTCAGCTCAGGCATCGGCGGCATGGAGGAGATCGAGAAGAGCCACACGCAGCTGATGGAACGAGGTCCTAAGCGCATCAGCCCGTTCACCGTCCCGATGATGATCGCCGACATGGCGGCCGGGATCGTTGCGATTCACACGCATGCCGGTGGTCCCAACTACGCCATCGTCAGCGCCTGCGCATCAGGTTCGCACGGCATCGGCGAAGCCTCGGAGATCATCAAGCGCGGTGATGCCGTGGCGATGCTCGCCGGCGGTTCAGAAGCGACGATCACACCCCTGACGATGGGCGCGTTCAGCCAGATCAAGGCTGTGAGCGAACGCAACGACGAGCCCGAGAAGGCCTGCCGGCCCTTCGACATCAACCGCGACGGCTTCGTCATGAGCGAGGGGTCCGTGATGCTCGTCCTCGAAGACATGGATCACGCGAAGAAGCGCGGGGCCAAGATCATCGCCGAGATCGCCGGCTACGGAGCGAGCGCCGACATGTATCACTTCACCGCCCCCCAGCCGGAGGGCAAGGGCGCGATCCGCGCCATGAAGCGGGCGCTCGAGAAGAGCGGAGTCGAGCTCTCCGACGTCGGCTACATCAACGCCCACGGGACTTCGACCAAGCTCGGCGACGTCGCCGAGACCAGGGCCATCAAGGCGGTCTTCGGCGACCACGCGCACAGGCTCGCGGTGAGCTCGACCAAGTCGGTCCACGGGCACCTGCTCGGAGCCGCCGGCGCTATCGAGGCCGCCGCGTGCATCCTCGCTCTCGACCGAGGCATGCTGCCGCCCACCATCAACCTGGACAACCAGGACCCGGAGTGCGACCTCGATTACGTGCCCAACAAGGCGCGCAAGGCGGATATCAAAGTGGCCATGTCGAACTCGTTCGGCTTCGGCGGTCACAACGCGACCCTCGTCATCAAAGGCCCGAAGGGCATCAACTGATCAGGAGTTAGCCATGGCAACCCAACTCGTTTTCAAAGACCTTCAGGACCTCGCCGGCGAGATCCTCGGTGTCGACTCGGACCAGGTGCAGCTCGACAAGAGCTTCGCCAAGGACCTGGCCGCGGACTCGCTCGACCTGGTCGAGCTGATCGCCGCGATCGAGGACAAATACGACGTCGAGCTTCCCGAGGATGAGCTGGAGAAGATGAAGACCATCGGCGACCTCTGGAAGTTCCTGGAGCAGAAGGCCGCCGAGAGACTAGAGGCCTGAGCTGACATGGCGATCACCAACGCATACCGCACACGGTCGGGCGCGGTGCCGCTTCGCTCATTCAAGGCCAAGGGCCGGCCCAGCGCCATCGCCGGCGTCGGCGTCTACGTGCCCGAGAAGATCATCACCAACTTCGACCTCGAGAAGATGATTGACACCTCCGACCACTGGATCACGGAGCGCACGGGTATCCACCGGCGCCACATCGCCGAACCTGGAACGACCACGCTCGAGCTCGCCACCAAGGCCGCGCGAAGCGCGCTGGAGGCGGCGGGCATCAAGGCCGAAGACCTCGACATGATCCTGGTGGGCACGTCGTCGCCGGATGGGCCGTTCCCCTCCATCGCGTGTCGCATCCAGAACGAGCTCGACGCTCCGGGCGCAGTGGCGTGGGACATGCTGGCCGCCTGCACAAGCTTCATGTACGGACTCTCCATCGCGGACTCGTTCATCGCCACCGAGCGGGCCGACAACGTGTTGGTCATCGGCGCCGAGGTGCTGTCCCGGATGCTCGACTACGGGAGTCGCGGCACAGCGGTCATCTTCGGCGATGGCGCAGGCGCCGCAGTCGTACGCCCCGCCCCTAAGGGAGCCGGGTTTCTCAGCTGGTGCCTCGGGTCGGACGGCCGCGGATATGCGCAGGTGACGTGCGGCAACATCGAAAAAGGCGCGTACGCGGCCAAGGACGCGCAGCCCTACATCGAGATGGTGGGACCTGACGTCTTCAAGTTCGCGGTCGACATCTTCATCAGGCAGGCGAACGAGGTCTGCAGCAAGGCCGGGGTGGCCATGGAGGACATCGACCTCTGGGTTCCCCACCAGGCCAACTTCCGGATCATCGACGCGGCTGCGCGCCGCATCGGCCTTCCGCTCGAGCGGGTCGCCATCAACATCGACGAGTACGGCAACACGTCCAGCGCCTCGATCCCGATCGCGCTCGAGGAGGCCGTTCGCAACGGCCGCGTCAGGTCAGGTGACCATGTCCTGCTCGCCGGCTTCGGGTCAGGCTTGACCTGGGGAGCGACGCTCCTCAAATGGGCATAAAGACGTGATATGGGCCGAAAGGACATGACATGGGCGTAACGCTTGCAGGGCCGATCGCGCTTCTGTTCCCCGGGCAGGGGGTGCAGAAGCCGGGCATGGGCAAGAACCTGCACGATCGCTACCCGGCTGCGCGCCGCGTGTTCGAGCGGGCCGAAGAGGTGCTGCAGATGCCCGTGCGCAAGCTGTGCTTCGAGGGCCCGGTGGAGGAGCTGAACCGCACCGACGTCATCCAGCCCTGCGTCATGACCGTGTGCTGGGCCGCCTACGAAGTCTGGCGGGAGAGCTATGGATTCGAGAACGTCAGCGTGACTGCGGGTCACAGCCTGGGCGAGATCGCGTCGCTCGCCGCCGCGGGCTCGATCCCCTGGGAGACCGCGCTGCTGCTGGTCAAGGAGCGGGGCCGGATCATGGCGCTGGCGGCTCACGAGCAGCCGGGCGGGATGATCGCGATCGTGGGCCTCGACGAAGCCCAGGTCGAGGCGATTCGCGAAGAGGCGTCTGCCCAGGGCAAGCTGTGGATCGCCAATCGCAACGCCGACGTCCAGTTCGTGCTCTCGGGCGAGGTCCCCGCAGTCGAGGAGGCCGAGAGGCTGGCCATCGCCGCCGGGGCGCGGCGCGCCCTCATCCTCACGATCCCGCTCGCGGCCCACACCCCGCTGATGGAGGCTGCCGCTGCGGCCTTCCGCAAGGTCGTCGACCGGCTGCCGATCAAGGCGCCTTCCATCCCCATCCTGGCCAACGCCTCAGGCGAGGCCCTCCGCACCGTTGCTGCGCTGCAGGAGGAGCTCCGGCTCCAAATGCTGCGACAGGTCGATTGGGCGCGGACCATGGTTTCGATGCGGGCGATGAAGATCAAGACCGTCGTCGAGCTCGGCCCCGGCCGCGTGCTTGCGAGCCTCGCCGCCAAGCACATACCGGGTGTCGACACCTGGAACGCGGAAGAGCTCTTCATCGACTTCGCCGGCTGACGTACTGATGGGAGACCTCGACGGCAAGACGGCGCTGGTCACCGGCGGCGGCAAGGGCATCGGACGCGCGATCAGCCAGGCCCTGGCCGGGATGGGAGCGCGGGTGGTCGTCAACTACCGCGCCGACAAATCCGCCGCCGAGGAAACTGCTGCTGCGCTGCCGAACGGCGCCGCGCACCAGGCCGACGTCAGCGACCCGGCCCAGGTCGAGGCGATGGTCAAGGCCATCGGACGTGTGGACGTTCTCGTCAACAACGCCGGGGCGGTGCGGGACAAGCTGCTGATCCAGATGGCGCCGGCCGACTGGGAGGAGCTGATCCGCACCGACCTGATGTCTGCGTTCGCGACCACGCGCGCCGCGATCATGTCGGGCATGATGCGAGCCCGCTGGGGCCGCATCGTCAACATCTCGAGCATCGTCGGCCTCACCGGCAACGCCGGGCAGTCCAACTACGCGGCCGCCAAGGCGGGCCTGATCGGGTTCACGAAATCGGTCGCCCGCGAGTACGGCTCTCGCAGCATCACCTGCAACGCGGTCGCGCCCGGCTACGTCCGGACGGAGCTCACCTCCGGGTCCCTCACGGACGAGATGGTCGGCGAGCTCGTCAAGCTCACGCCCATCAAGCGCGAAGGCACCGCCGAGGACGTGGCCGCTGCGGTGGCGTTCCTGTGCTCTGAGCGGGCGGGCTTCATCACGGGCCAGGTCATCGCGGTGGACGGCGGCCTGTCGCTGTGATCGCCGACGGCCCCAGGGCGGTCGCCATCCAGGGCGGCCCGCTCCCGGAGATCCTTCTTCCCACCAACTGCCCCGGATGCGGCGTGGGCCTGCAGGTCGACGAGCTGCGCGCGCACAACTACGTATGCCCGGGGTGCGGTCACCATTTCCGCCTCGCGGCCGAGGTCTGGATACCGCTTGTCGCCGACGAGGGATCCTGGAACGAGCGCTGGGCCGACGTCCGATCGCACGACCTCCTCAACTGGAAGGTCCCCAAGCCGTACCAGGAGGTGGTCGAGCAGCTGCTCGAGGAAGGTCTGAACGAGGCCGTTCGCACTGGTACGTGCACGCTGGCCGGTCATCCAATCTGGCTCGCCGCGTTCGACTTTGGGTTCGTCGGCGGGACGCTGTCGATCGTCGCGGGCGAGCGGCTGGCCCGCGGCATGGAGCAGGCTGCCGCCTCGCACGTCCCATACGTGCTGGTGACCGCCTCCGGGGGCGCGCGCATGCAGGAGGGAGTGCTCGCCCTGATGCAGATGGCCAAGGTCAACGCAGCAGTGGGGCGCCTCCACGCCGCAGGCGTACCGTTCTTCTCGGTGCTCACCGATCCCACGTTCGGCGGCACCGCCGCCTCGCTCGCCCTCCTCGGCGACATCAACATCGCCGAGCCAGGCGCCGCCATCGGGTTCACCGGGCCGCGCGTCATCAAACAGGCGACCTACGCGGACCTGCCTCCCGGCTTCCAGAGCGCAGAGTTCCAGCTGGGCCACGGGCAGATCGACGTGGTGCTGCCCCGCACCGAGATCCGGCCCTTGCTCGCCCACCTCCTGGAGATGCACGCGTGAGCGCTCGAGAGGAAATGACCCCGAACCCGCTGAGCGTGTGGCAGGTCATCGAGCTCGCCCGGCACCAGGACCGGCCGTATTCCCTCGATTACATCAAGCGGCTCGCGCCCGACTTCGTCGAGCTGCACGGCGACCGGCTGTCGGCTGACGATCCGGCCCTGGTCGCCGGTGTCGGCACCTTCCACGGCCGCACCACCGTGTTCCTGGGCCACCAGAAGGGCCGCACCCTCAAAGAGAGGGTGGCCCGCAACTGGGGAATGATGCATCCCGAGGGCTATCGCAAGGCGATCCGCCTCGCGCACCACGCGGGCAAGTTCGGCTTTCCGATCATCTCGCTCATCGACACTCCTGGGGCCTACCCCGGCGCCGGCGCCGAGGAGCGCGGCATCGCCGCCGCGATCGCGCAGGCGATCATGGAGTGGTTCCGAATCCCGGTGCCGATAGTCGCGGCTGTGATCGGCGAGGGCGGAAGCGGCGGGGCGCTCGGGATGGGAGTGGCCGACCGAGTGATCATGCTCGAGAACGCGATCTACTCGGTGGCGTCCCCAGAGGCCGCCGCATCGATCGTCTGGCGCGACAACTCTCGCAAGGTGGAGGCCGCCGAGCAGCTTCAGCTCACCTCGCGCGACCTGATCGCGATGGGGGTCGTCGAAGAGGTCGTGCCGGAGCCGGAAGGCAGCGCGAGCGCAGACCACGATGCCGCGGCGCGCGCGCTGGACGAGGCGCTGCAGCGACACCTGGCGCCCCTGCTCGCGCAGCCCATCGAGCAGCTCCTGCAGCACCGATACGAGAGGTTCCGCTACATCGACTCGCTGGTCCACGCAGAGCCTCACTTCGGCCCCAAGATCGACTAGATGCATGGGTTGCATATAGGCCGGGTTCATCCCGGCCGGCGCCAAGCGTCCACTTTCCACACAACTCCCAGCCGTGGCGGGGAGTTCTTAGGAGGGGGTACCGCGGGGGAGCAATCAATAAGGCCCATCCTCAACGCGCTTGCGCGCGACCGCAGTCCTCACCCGCGCTCTTGAGAGTCGTCGCCCAGCGGGTGGCTTCGGGGTCGGTCGCCTGGGACGACGCCGGTCAGCGCCGCGTTGCAACCATCGGGCCGGGATACGTGTTGTTGGTAGGTGCGGCAGCCGATGACGAAGAGAACAACGTGCGCAGGCTCGCGGACAAAATCATCGACCTTCGCGTGTTCGCCGACGAGGCTGGAAGGATGAACCTGAGCCTGGTCGACGTCCACGGGTCGGCCTTGATCGTGTCGCAGTTCACGCTCTTCGCGGACATGAGCAAGGGACGGCGCCCGAGCCTGCTCAAGGCCGGTGATCCCGCGCGCGCGCAGCAGCTGTACGAGGTTTTCGTGCAGCGGTTCCGCGAGCGTGGAATAGAGACCCGCACGGGCAGCTTCGGAGCGGACATGCGGGTGAGCATCGAGAACGACGGTCCGGTCACGCTGGTGCTGTCCTCCGACGAATGGGTGACGCGTGTCTGACCGGCGGGCGACCCTGCTCCCGTACCTGACCCTGGTCGGATTGGCCCTGATCTGGGGCACGTCATTTCTGCTCATCAAGGTGGCCGTGCACGATATGAGCCCAACCGTGCTCCTGCTGGCGCGCTCAGCGTCGGGCTGCCTGGCGCTGGCGGTGCTCGTTCGCTTGATGGGCAGACCTCTGTTCGGGCAGGGGTGGAGGACGCGAGTAGTCTCGTTCGCGATCATGGCCATCACCAACGCGGTGGTGCCGTGGATCGCCATCGCCTGGGGCGAAGAGCACATCACGAGCGGGCTCGCGAGCATCCTCAACTCGACCACGACCGTGTGGACGGCGGTCCTGATCTACTGGGTCGTGCCGACCGAGCGCCCGAGCCTGGTCAACTACGTGGGGGTCTTGCTGGGCTTTGCGGGCGTCGTCGTCCTCGTGCTGCCGGAGATCGCCGCCCACGGTTTGTCGGGCACCTTCTTCGGCGCCATGGCCGTGGTTGTCGCGTCGCTTTCCTACGCGATCAACGCGCTGTACCAGCGACGCAAGATGCGCAACGTCAGCGTGTTCGAGGTGAGCCTGGGGCAGCTGGTGGCAACGGTCATCTTTGCCATCCCCATCGCGGCTCCATCGATACCGTCCGTTCACCTCGCGTGGCAGTCGATGGCCGCCGTCGTCGCCCTGGGCGCCGGTGGCACCGGGATCGCGTATCTGCTCTATTACTACGTCATGAACCAGCTCGGGGCGGTGCGCGCGTCGGGCGTCACGCTCCTCGTCCCCGTGACCGCCGTCTTCTGGGGCGTCGTGCTGCTGGGCGAGACGCTAAGTTTGCCCACCGTGATCGGCATGGTGGTGATCTTGGTGGGCATCGTCCTCACCAACATCAAGCGGTCCGCGGCCGCCACCTCGGCGGTAAAGACCGGCTCTGCGGCCGCTTGACCACGTTCGTCGAGGAGCACGCCGCACAGGTCCGGCTGGCCGCCGAGCGCATACGGCCGCACGTCCGCCGGACCCAGGCTCTCAGCACCGACCTCGACGTCGACCTGCGACTGAAGCCTGAGTGCTTCCAAATCACCGGCTCGTTCAAGCCACGGGGTGCTTTCAACGCCGTGCTCTCGCTGCTCGAGCGCGGCCCGAGGCCGCAGGGACTGATCGCCGTCAGCTCCGGCAACCATGCGCAGGCCGTCGCGCTGGCAGCGGTGACCACCGGGCTCCCCGCCCTGATCCTGATCCCCGGGGACGCCAACCCGGCCAAGGTGGCGGCGACGCGTGCGCTCGGCGCGGAGGTGATCCAGGAAGGGATCACGTATACCAACCGCGAGCAGCGCATGCGCGAGTTCATGGTGGAGCGCGGGCTGACACTGGTCCACCCGTTCGACGACTGGGACGTCATTCACGGGCAGGGCACGGCCGGGGCCGAGCTCCTGGACGACGTCCCGGACTTGCGTGTGGTCGTGGCGCCGGTGGGCGGGGGCGGCCTGCTGTCGGGCACGGCGATCTCGGCCAAGCACCGGGATCCCTCGATCAAGGTCGTCGGCGTCGAGCCGGCGCAGGCCGATGACGCATTCCAGACCTGGAAGACCCACCGCATCCAGACCCTGCCCGGCGCGCCCGCGACCATGGCCGACGGGGTGCGCACGATGGCAGTCGGCGAGCGCAACTTTGAGGTGATGTTCGGCCACGGGCTGGTTGACGAGATCGTGACCGTGACGGAGGACGAGATCGCCGACGGGGTCCGGGTGGCCTGGTCCAGGCTGCACCTGGCCCTCGAGCCCACCGGCGCCTTGCCGCTGGCGGCCTACCTGGCCGGCAAGCTGCCTGCCGGCCGCAAAGGATTGATCCTCAGCGGCGGCAACGCCAACCTGGATACGGTGGCTACACTGCTCCAGCACTGATGATCCCCGTCAAAGAGGTGATGACGCGCAACGTGATCACCTTCCGCGAAGACACACCGCTGGACGAGATCGCCAGCACGCTCCTCTCGAAACACATCACTGGCGCGCCTGTTGTCTCAGGCGAAGGGCACGTGGTGGGCATCGTGTCGGAGACCGACGTCTTCAGCAAGAAGGGCAAGGTGGCCCGCGACATCATGAGCTCGCACGTCATCTCGGTGACCGAGGACACCGGCATCGACGAGGCGGCGCGCCTCCTGATCGGCGAGCGCATACGCCGAGTGCCGGTGATCCGCGGCGGGAAGATGGTCGGCCTCTTGAGCCGGTCCGACGTGCTCGACTTCTTCGCCAAGACCCGCTGGACCTGCGAGGTTTGCGGCTGGTGGGAGCGGAGCCTGGAGAGGCCGCTGCGATGCTACTCGTGCTCGAGCACGAAGATCCACCTGGAGCGTGCCGATCCGGGACATTAGCGGAGCCCGGCGTCTGTCCCTGAAGGCGGACAGCTTCACCGAGTCGGTCATCCGCGAGATGACGCGGCTCAACCTGCAGCTCAACGGTCCCGATCGGGCCGTCAACTTCGCGCAGGGGTTTCCCGACTTCGAGACCGACCCGAGGATTCTCGCTGCGGCCGTGCAGGCGTTGAAGGACGGATACAACCAGTACGCGACGACCTGGGGCGCACCTCAGCTGCGGGCAGCGATCGCACGCAGGCAGTCGGAGGCGTGGCAGCGGCACGTGGACTCGGAGTCCGAGGTCACCGTCTCCTGCGGCGCGACCGAGGCGATGATCGCCGCGATGCTGGCCGCTGTCGACCCGGGCGACGAGGTCATCGTCTTCGAGCCGTTCTACGAGAACTACGGCCCGGACTGCGTGATCAGCGGAGCGGTTCCGCGTTACATCACCTTGCGGCCGCCAGACTGGTCCTTCGATCCGGACGAGCTTGGAGCGGCGTTCAGTTCCCGGACGCGTGCGATTGTCATCAACACTCCCCACAACCCGACCGGCAAGGTCTACTCCCGGGCCGAGCTCGAGCTGATCGCCGCGCTCTGCGTCGAGCACGACGTCATCGCGATCACGGATGAGATCTACGAGAACCTCGTGTACCGGGGGCGGCACATCAGCCTGGCGACTCTGCCCGGGATGGCCGAACGCACCGTCACGATCAGCGGCGCCAGCAAGACCTACTCGGTGACCGGGTGGCGAATCGGCTGGTTGATCGCGCCGCGCGCGCTGACGGCCGGCATCCGGAAGGTGCACGACTTTCTGACTGTGGGCGCGGCCCATCCGCTGCAGGTCGCGATCGCTTCGGCGCTGGACCTTCCGCAGTCGTTCTACACCGGGCTGCTGGGCGACTACGCGGAGCGGCGGGACGCCATCGTCGCAGGCCTCAATGAGTGCGGGTTCGCGGCGAGCGCGCCGGACGGCGCTTACTACGTGATGGCCGGCATCGATTCGTTCGGCTTCCCGGACGACGTCACGTTCGCGCGCCACCTAATCGAGAAGGCCGGCGTCGCCACGGTGCCGGCGTCGAGCTTCTACCACGACCCCGAGCTCGGACGGGGTTACGTGCGGTTCAGCTTCCCCAAGAAGCTGGAGACGATCGAGCGGGGATTGGAGGCGCTCCGCGCGCTGTCGGGACGGCCTGGCGAATCGCCTTAACAGGCAGGATTTCAATCTCGGGTGGCCGCCCCGAACATGAGTGTCGTGCGCAGCATTGTCCGCAAACCCCTCACCTGGATCGTGGTCGCTGAGCTTTTCGTCGTCATCGCCCTCATCCTGGTGGCCTGGAACATGCTGGCCTCTGCGGTCAGGCCGGCCCTGGCGTTCCCCTCCCTGCCGACCGCGAGCGCGGCGACCCGCGCGGGCGATGCTGCATCGCCGCAGCCGGATCTGACGGCCGGGGTCCTGCCGGCCCCGCGAGGCCCCGCAGCAGCCCTCAACGTGGACTCAGCGTTCTGGCGGTCGCGGCTGGCCGCCCTCAATCACGACCAGGTGGGTTTCGAGCAGCTCGAGTGGCACCTCACGCGCACCGCTCTCGATGCGGCCCAGCGCTACCTCGAGACGGTCGTGTTGCCGTCGATCCAGAGCGCTGAGCGGCCGGGAGGTTGACTCAGCCGATAGGGCGGTGGGCTTTCAGCCTTTCTCCGACGACATGGTCACGTTGCCGTTGAGCGTGGCGCCGTCCTCGACGGTCAGACGGGCCACCTTGACGTCGCCGTTCAGGCGACCCGACCCGCCCAGGGTCAACCGCTTCTTCGCGGTCACGTTGCCGGTCACCTGGCCTCTGACGCTGACGTTCGATCCTTCGATCGAGGCCTGGATGGCCGCGCTCGAGTCGATCGTCACGTCGCCGGTCGCCTTCAGCTCGCCCTCCACGTTGCCCTGGATTTTGAGATCGCCCTGGATCTCCAGGCGTCCCTGAAGGACGTCGCGCGGACCGAGGTTGACCACGTTGGTACCGTTCTGGGCGGTCCCCTGCGCGTGAGTCGCGGATTTTTCGGCTTGGGCCATGGGATCCTCCACTGCGTTGATCGTGCCTTCCATACTCTGTGCTCAACTCTGCGAATCGAGCGGACTTGCGCCCTTTAACCAGGCAGAGCCTGGATCGGAGCGAGCTAGCATCGTAACAGGCGTGCCGGCAGACGACCAGGAAGGCTAGGTAGGGCTCGAGCTCAACCCGGGATCCAGGATTTGGAGCGCGTTTCAGTGACCATTCGTCCCAGGAACCAATTGAGAGGCGCTGCTCGGCATGGGCGGCAATCCAGGGCGGCATCCTCGTGATGGACCCGGACTCGTCCGATGAGATGGTCGACCACCTGGTCGACTTCTTCGACCGCGTCGCGGCGGACTATGACACCTGGGCCGGCGGGCAACACGCCCGGGTGGCCGCCAGGCTGGTGGAGCTTGCAGCCCCGGTGAAGGCCGAGCACGCGCTCGACGTCGGGACGGGCACCGGCCTCGTCGCCCATCTCCTCGCCCCGCTGGTTAGCCCGGGCGCAGTGATCGGCATCGACCTCTCGGAGCGGATGCTGTCGATCGCCCGCTCCAGGAAGAGTCACGACCGCCGAGCGGGGAGCGTCAAAAAGCTGCAGTTTCTCGGGATGGCCGCCGAGGACCTCGTCTTTCGGCCCTCGACCTTCGACCTGGTCACGATGGGCGAGGCGCTGACCTATTTCGCCGACCCGCCTGCGGCCCTTGGCGAGGCGGCCCGGGTGCTGCGCCGGGGTGGGCGTTTGGCGGTCTCATGCCAGAGGCGAAGCCTCAGCACCCGCGCCCAGGACCTCTTCTTCCAGGGCCTCGCCCCTCTCGCCCGACGCCACTACCTGAGCCTTCCGCGATACAGCTCAGAACGGTCGCGGTTCGGCGAGCCGGACGTGCTGCCGCAAATCCTGTCTGCCGCCGGTTTCGAAGTGACCCGCATGACCGAGATGGTGACGGGCGGGCGCACGCGCGACGCTCATGAATGGACCGACCTGATGGCAGGGGCGGGGCCGCTTCCATACACGCTGATCAACTCGCTCGGCCCCAGTTACCGCAGGGAGCTCGAGTCGGAGGTCGAATCGGCCATGGACAGCCTGGGAGATCCCGACGACGCGTTCCGCTATCACCACTCTTACCTGATCGCAGTGGCCCGCAAGCGCTGAGGGCCGAGGGTCAAAGCGATCGTCAGCGCGGCCAGCACGCAGATCACGGCCGCGACCTGGAAGATCTCGCGGTACTCCCGCAGGAAGGCCGACGCGACGAGCGCCTCCAGCTCGCGGACCTGGGAGTGGACGTCCGAGCCGTGCAAAACGGGCGTACCGAGGATCTGGTGGAACCGATACAGGCCGAACGCGGTCAGCGCAGAGAGGCCGATGAGCATACCCATCGTCCGGGCGAGCACCACGAGGCTGGTGGCGAGCCCATGGCTCTGCTGACTGGTCAGCGTGAGCACGGCGGCCGTGACAGGGGCGATCACGAGCCCAAATCCCAGACCACAGGCGGCGAGGGCGATGTCGGCCTGCCGCAGCGGACCGAGGCGAAGGGCCAGCTCGTTCGCCGTCCAGCCTGACATCTGCAGGAAGGACGCGGCGGCGACCATCACCCCGATGGCGGCCGTGAGCCGGGCGCCGATTCGCCCGGCGAGGATCCCGCCGGCGACCGCGCCGATCGGCACCCCGGCCAGAAACTGAGTCAGCAGCAGCCCGGAGCCGAGCTGGTCGAGGCCGAACACCAGCCGCCCGAGGATGGGCACGTCGACCAGCGCCACCATCAAGGCGGCGCCCACGAGCAGGTTGGCCAGGGAGGCCCCGGCGAAAATGCGGCTTCGCAACAGGTGGCGCGGGATCAGCGGCTCGAGGCGCCGGAGCTGCCGCCAGCCATACGCCGCCAGGCATACCACGCAGGCGGCAAACGCGGGCACGAAGTAGGCGTTGACCGCTCGGTGGCCGGGGTCGTCAGGGTAAAGGGCCAGCACGAGCAGGCCGAGGCCGATCCCGAGCAGGGCCGCGCCCGCCCAGTCGACGGATGAGCGCGTCGGGCTGGGCTGGGGCGTCGCATGGCGCGACGCGGCCAGCAGCCCCGCGCCGCAGATCACGGCGAGCGGCACGTTGAGCCAGAACACGAATCGCCAGCCTCCTAGGCCCGCCGCAACGGATGCGAGCGTCGCGCCGTACAGCGGGCCGAAGACGCTCCCCGCCTCCTGCAGCGCCGCCATCGAGCCGAGCGCGATGGTGCGCGCCCGTTCGCGGTACAGGTCTGCGGCCAGGGCGAGCGACAGGGGGACCAGGCCGCCGCCGCCGAGGCCCTGGATGAACCGTCCCGCGACCAGCCACGGCAACCCAGCGAAGCTCCACAAGCCTGCTGTCGCGGTGATTACCGACGCGGCCGCGAACGCGGCCATGCATGCCGCATAGACGGGCGCGCGCCCGCGTACGTCGGAATAGGCGCCGAGCAGTGGCATCGCGATCACGTACCCCGCCAGGAACCCGGTGACGATGGGAGCGGCCTTGTCGAGCTGATCGATGCTCAGGCCCACGTCTCCGGTCATCGCGGGCAGCAGGGTGACGACGACGTATGCGTCGAGCGCCGCGACGAACAGGCCGGCGCCGGCCAGACCGAGCAGGGCGCGCTTCGACACGGGCGTTGCCTGGGCTACGGGGACGGCGAGGTGATGCTGACCGCCGAGTTAAAGCCCCCGATGTCGACTTCGACGGAGCTCTCTTTGCCGCCGTCGCCGAACGCACCGTCAAGCGTCGCCTTGCGGATCAGGTGGTCGGTCGCTCCGACCCAGATGACGGCCTGCACTGCGCCGGCCGCGCTCAGCTGCGGGAGCATCGCGTGCACCTGGTCCGTGGTGTAGGTCGCGCTGACGCGGTAGCAGCTGACGCCGCCCGCCTCGTCGAGGCCAAGGTACCTTGGCGTCTGCCCCGCCGGGATCACGGCGGGCAGCCCGGTGGATGGGTCGAAGAGCTTGGCCAGGTCGGGGATGGCAACCGCGGCGGGGCCGGTGACCTCCTGGAAGGTCGAGAAGGGGACGTGCACGAAAACGTGGCCGCTCATGATCACGACCTCGATGCTCAGGGACAGGTCCTGCTGCTTGACCGTGTATGTCGTGTCGCTGTCGCCCGGGAGCCGCACCGCGGTCTTCGCCCCGGCCAGGGTGAAGCCCTGGAACGTGACCGCACCCTTCGTGAACTTCAAGGTGGCGGTCACGGTGGTGAGCTTCGACATCGCGGCGGCGCCGTCGCGCAGGATCTGTGCGGGGTCCACCGCCTTCGGCTGCGGTCCTCCGCCGCCGCATGCCGACAGCACGAGGGCTGCCACGACTATGTAGAGCGCACGCCTCATCGCGCGGTCCGGGCCGCCAAGCCCCGATCGTCGGCCGCCCGCACGATGAGGCGGATCGGTCGGTCGTAGAAGACGTAGTCCCAGGCCCAGTTGACCAGGACGAGGATGCGGCTCCGGAAGCTGATCACGTTCACCAGGTGCACCGCGAGCCACATCATCCAACCAAGGAACCCGGACAGTCGCACCGCGCCGAACTGGGCGACCGCGGAGTTGCGCCCGATCGTCGCCATGATCCCCGGATCTCGGTACCGGAATTCGCGGGCGCCGCCGGTTCGTAACATCTTGTCGATCGTCGCCGCCACGTGCTTTGCCTCCTGCATGGCCACCGGGATGAGCATCGGCAGGAGCACCTCGCCCGCGGCGGCGCCGGCCAGATCACCGATCGCGAACACGACAGGGTGTCCCGGCAGCTGGAGCGTGGCGTCGACGCGCACGCGCTGCTGGCGCCCCAAGGGCACGCCAAGTGTGCCGCCCAGGTCCGAGGCGCGGACGCCGGCGGTCCAGATCACCGTCCCCGCCGCAATCTCGTGCCCGCCCTTCAGGCGGACGTCGTCCCCGTCCACGGATTCGACCATGGCCCCGAGCATGACCTCGACGCCCTTTTTCACCAGCGAGAGTCGCGCGGCCTCTCGAAGCTTCGGCTCGAACGTGCCTAGCACGTGGGGCGCCGCCTCGACGAGCACGACACGCACCTCAGCCAGGTCGAGCCTCGGGTAGTCCTTGCGCAGCACCAGGTGAATGAGCTCCGACAGCGCGCCCGCCATCTCGACGCCGGTCGGCCCTCCTCCGATCACCACGAAGGTAAGCAGGGCGCGCCGGCGCGACCCTTCGGGAGTCCATTGGGCAGCCTCGAATTGGGACAGGATCCGGTTGCGCAGCGCCAGCCCGTCGCCCAGGTGCTTGAGCCCGAACGTACGGTCGGCTAGCGCCTGGTTGCCGAAATAGTCGCTCTGCGCGCCGGTGGCCAGAACCAAATAGTCATAGGGGATCGTCCCGTGATCGGTGGCGAGCACTCGGCCGTCCATGTCGACACCGGTGACCTCCGCCTGGCGAAACTCGATGTTGGAAAGAGGGCGGATCAGCTCGCGCACCGGCCGGGCTATCTCGCCCGGGTCGAGCAGGGCCGAAGCGACCTGGTACAGCAGCGGCGTGAACAGGTGGTAGTTGTTGCGGTCCACCAGGACTACGCTCACCGGCGAGCGCTTGAGGGCGCGGGCGCAGGTCAGGCCGCCGAAGCCGGCCCCCGCGATGACGACTCGCGGTGTCATTGGGGCGGCGGCCGGCGGACCCGTCCTCCGCCATGTCGCCGGTTGGCCATCTTGTCCAGCGCCGTCGCCCCGCCGGTCGCATCGATGAGCGCCTTCGGCAGCTTCTGTTTCTTCTTGATGACCGGCTCGAACAGGTCGCCCAGCTTGTCGACGCGCTTGAGGACCTGGTCGGAATCGAAGACCAGCAGGCTCGGCTCTTTCGCTTTGAGGCATTTCTCGACCTCGTCCCACGTCACTGGCGTGGACACGGTGGGGCGGGCGCGGGCTCGCAGCGAATAGACGTTGACGGTGGTCTTGTACTGGTCGTTCTGGCTCCAGTCGATGAGCACCCGACCAGTGCGCAGCTCCTTGAGCTGCTTGTGCACCGCCAGATCCGGGTGCTTCTCCTCGAAGAGTTGAGCCAGGCCCTTGGATATGACCTTGGTCTCGACGTAGGTGACCTTCGTGTTCAGCGGCACGTAAAGCTGCAGCCCCTTGGAACCCGACGTCTTGGCGTGGCACTCGAGCCCGTGCTCGGCGAAGAGGTCGCGCAGCATGAGCCCGATGCGGCAGCACTCGACGATGGTCGCGGGCGGCCCGGGATCGAGGTCGAAGACCATCGTGCGCGGCTGGGGGAGGTTCGAGGCGAGAGACAGTGAGGTGTGGAACTCGAGTGTCGCGATCTGAGCAAGCCACACGAGCGTGGGCTTGTCCTGGCAAAGGCAGTAGTACATGTCGCGGTTGTTGCCGCCGCTCCACACCGTCGCCGTCTGCACCCAGGGCGGCCGGTGCTTGGGACAGTTCTTCTCATAGAAGAACTCGGCGTCGACCCCGTTGGGGTAGCGCTTGAGCGTCAGCGGATGGTCGCGGGTGTGGGGAAGGAGCGCCGGTGCGATGCGGGTGTAGTAGTCGATGACCTGCGCTTTGGTGAAACCGGTCTCCGGATACAGGACCTTCTCGAGGTTCGTGAGCTTGAGGGTGCGTTCCTCGATCTGGACGTCGACCGAAGTCTCCTTAGCCACCTTCGCGAACCACGTCCTTCGCAGGCTTGTCGGCGCGAAGGCCCTTGAACGCAGGCGCACGAAGCTGTCCGGACCGCGTCCATTCGACGAACTCGAACTCTGCCACGAGCTTCGGTTTCACAAAGTGCGCGGCGCGAGGAGGCGAGCCTGAGTGAAAGGGGCTCTTGTCCTGGGCCAGGGGCTTCAACAGCACCTTCAGCTTCTCGAGCATCGCATCGGTGAAGCCGGTTCCCACCTTGCCCGCGTAGATCAGTTTGCCCCGGTCGTAGTAGCCGAGCAGCAGCGCCCCGGGGTAGCCGTGACGCTTGCCCTCGCCCTCGAGCCAGCCCGCGATCACCAGCTCCTGTCGGTTGCGGTTCTTGACCTTCACCCAGGCGCCGCTCCGCCGGCCGGGTTCGTATCGAGAGTCCAGGCGCTTGGCCATGACGCCTTCGAGCCCCGCCCTGGCGCTCGCGTCCAGCATGGCCTGCCCGCCTCCCCTCTCGAACGGGGGCGTCTGCCACGACTGGCCCGCCAGCTTCAGCTTTTCCAGGGCGCGGCGCCGCTCGGTGTAGGGCTGTGCCATCAGCGAGTGGCCGTCCTGCCACAGGAGGTCGAAGACCATGTACGTCACGGGCACGGTCTTCATCTTGCGGCGGATGTCGGTCTCCGAGGTGAGGCCCATCCGCTGCTGGATCTCCTCGAAGCTCGGGCGGCCCTTGTCGTCAAGCGCAACCACCTCGCCGTCGAGGATGACCTCTTTGGAGCCGAGTGCGCGGCCCATCGCGTGGACCTCCGGGTAGCGGGGCGTGATCTCCTCGCCGCTCCGGCTGATCAGCCGCACGCGTCCGCCGTCGACATAGGCGAGGGCGCGGATCCCATCCCATTTGAACTCGAACCCCCAGGGAGCGTCGGGCTTGGGGCTGGCCGAGCCGAGCTTGGCCATCATCGGCACGATCGTCTCGGGCATGGCGTCGCGCTCAGGGTCCTGAGGCGGGTCCATGCGATGGATCATCCAGTTCTCCCCGTTGGTCTGGAACAGCACGTAACGGCCCTGGACCCGCTCGCCATGCAGGACGACCATCACCTCGCGGTCGGACCATTTTTCGGTTTCGTAGGTGCCGTGGTCCCAGATCGAAACCTGGCCGGCCCCGTAGTTGCCGGCCGGGATCTGGCCCGCAAAGTCGATGTATCCAAGCGGATGGTCCTCCACGTGGACCGCGAGGTGGTTCTTCTTGGGGTCGGGCGGCACGCCTTTGGGCACGGCCCAGGACACCAGCACGCCGTCGCGCTCGAGCCGAAAGTCCCAGTGCAGGCGTCGAGCATGGTGCTCCTGGACTACGAACCGGAGCGCCCGCGCAGCCTTGCGAGGCACCCGGCCTCCCGGTTCAGGAGTGTGCTTGAAGTCGCGTTTGGCCTCGTACTCGGCGAGCTTTTTGGCCACCAGTACAAATTTAGGCCACGGGCGCCTCGGGCTTGCGCGGGCTGCCTTAACAGGCTGGGTTCCTCCGCCGGCGATACGTGCCTAACGTGCACCTCAAAACAACTGGAGGTTCACATGCCGTTTCTTGCCGCCGGACCGGACATCACCCCGATTCAGGACTTGATCCTCACCTGGACACACATCGGGCAGGCGCTGGTCGGATCAATCGGCGCGCTTGCCTTTATTTTCGCCTTCATTTGGAAGATCACCGCGGTGGAATCCAAGTCGGCCCTCGCGGCCAAGCAGTGGATCCAGCGCATCGTGGTCGGGACGATCGGGGTCGAGGTGGCCAGCTCGCTCGTCACCATCCTCACCAGCTCGGTGCCGAACTCGACGAAGTAGATCCATGGATCAGCTGTTCGGCGAGATCCAGTCGCTGCTCGTGGTCCTGGGCAAGCTGCTCGACATACTGGCTCCGTTCCAGCATCCGGCGAGCATTGTCGTCCTGTTGCTCAACGACAGCGTCGGGCTCCTTGACAAGGTGTGGTTCGATTTCGTCCTCAGCACCAAGGATTTCGAGACGAGCGGCGACTTCATCGCCAACGCCACGATTAAACGGTTCGAGCCCAAGGTCCAGATCGTCTCCAATGCGGCGCTGGTGCTGGTCGCGATGTGGGCCTCCTACCGGATCATGTGGGGCCACGGACTGCGGACGCAGTATTCGGCTCGAATCCTGCTGCCCCGCCTGTTCATGGGCGCGGTCCTGATCAATTTCTCGCTTCCGCTCTTCCAGGCGGTGGTCGACATCACCAACACCCTTTGCAAGGTGATCCAGGGCTTCGCCTCACTCGACAGCCCGGCGGACTGGCTGGCGAACTCGGCGTATGGCCCCAGCGCCGGGATCTGGGAGATCGTGACCACGGCCATCCTCGCGGTCGGGTACGACGTGCTCGCGGTCACGTACCTGGTGCGCTACGCGATCCTCATCGTCTTGGCGATCACGGCGCCGATCGCTGGTCTGCTGTTCACGCTGCCGGAGACTCACCACATCTCCAAGCAGTGGGCCTCCAACTTCACCTCCAACCTCTTGATGCAGCCCGCTCAACTGTTCGTGATCGCGGTCGGCTTCGGGCTCGAGAAGGACGGCACGACGCCCGTCCATCATCTCTTCGCGTTGGCCTCGCTTCTGCTCGTGTTCAAGGTGCCGGGTGCGCTGGGAGGCGCCGAGAAGGTGGCGCACAAGCTGCAATCGACGGTCGATCAGGCGTTTCACCACCTCGAGCACGCGATTGCCAAGGCGTGATCGCGCTCGTACGGGTCCCGGCCCTGGCGTTGGCGGCAGCTTTCATCTGGATCGTTGCCGCCTCACAAGTGCCTAGTCACGTCAGGCTGCCCCTCGCTGGCGTGGTCGAAGGCGCCGTCATCAGCCAGAGGTTCGGCTGCACCGCGCTCGAGCTGGAACCCTTCGACCCGTTCTGCCCAGGTCATCACATCCACACCGGCATCGACCTCGCGGCCCCCGCCGGCACAGCCGTTGCCTCGGCCACGGCGGGGACCGCTCGCACTGGTTTCGACCCTGGAGGCGCGGGGATGTTCGTCGCGGTGATCGTCGATCCGCACGTCCGCATCCTGTACTGCCACCTGTCTGCGTTCCACGTGCGCAGTGGCGAATCGCTGACTCCCGGCGAGGTCCTCGGCCTGGTGGGCTCGACCGGGCGCGCCACGGGGCCGCACGTCCATCTGGAGGTCCAGGTCGACGGGAGGTCGGTCGATCCGGCGGCCTGGCTGGCCTCTTAACAGGCTGGGTTGGAGCCGGCAGCAGCCGCGCTTAGCCTAAATCCAATTTCACGGAGGTGATGCGATGGTCAACAAGGTCTTTCTGGTCGGCAACCTGGTGGCGGATCCGGAGGTCAAGGCAACGCCCAAGGGCACCTATGTCGCCAACATCCGGCTGGCCACCAACACGTACACGGGCAAAGACGACGACGGCAACGCGCGCGAGCAGACCGAGTTCCACCACCTGGTCGCGTTCGGCAAGACGGCAGAGTTCGCGGGCCAGTACCTGCAGAAGGGCCGCCTCATGTACGCGGAGGGACGCCTCCAGACCAGCAGCTGGCAGGACACCGCGGGCCAGAAGCGATTCCGGACGGAGATCATCGTGGAAAAGCTCCAGGGCCTGGGCGCGAGGGCGCAGGAGGCGGCGGCCTAGCGCAGCCGGACGGGGAAGGTCCTCGGGCAGTAATGTTGTAATCGATGCCCGAGGACATCCGCGCCTGGTTCGTCGCCAGGATTCCGCCCGGTTGGCTTGCCGGCGCGCCTGAGGTCAGCTCCGACGGCGAGGAGATCCTCGTGATCGTCCCCGTGCCCGACGTCGAGGTGGCGTCGGCGATGTCCGGGAGCGACGTGGCCGCCGCCCGCCAGGCCCGGATCGAGCGGTTCCGCGAGGAGTCGCGCGCCGACAGGGTGCGTTTGGCCCGCGAGGCCGAGAGCGAGTTCCGGCGCAAGGTGGCCTGGGGCGCCCGCTGCGGGGGTGAGGCGAAGGTTTTCACGACCCTGAGCGTCCCGGTGATGACCCGGCTGCGCAGGTCGGAGCGCTCGATCCTGGACACCCTGGTCGCGGGCGGAGTCGCTCGGAGTCGGAGCGACGCCCTTGCCTGGTGCGTCCGGCTGGTCGGAATGCACCAGGCGGACTGGATCAAGGGGCTGCGCGAAGCGCTGGTCAAAGTGGACGAAGTTCGCAGTAAAGGCCCGCTGAACTAGTTACTTCGGTTGATACTGTGCCCACTTTGGTCGCCGAAGGCGAGCGCCAACACGTCGTCATCATGGGCGCCGGCCCGGCCGGTCTGACGGCCGCCTACGAGCTGATGAAACATGACGTCCCCGTGACGGTGGTCGAAAAGGACCCCAAGCAGGTGGGAGGGCTCGCCCGGACGGTCGAATACAAGGGCTACAGGTTCGACATTGGCGGCCACAGGTTCTTTTCCAAGAACGACGAGGTCGAGGGCCTGTGGACGGAGGTCCTCGGAGACGAGATGCTGAGCCGCGGGCGCCTTTCGCGCATCTACTACCGCGGCAAGTACTTCGCGTATCCGATCAAGGCTTTCAACGCGTTGTGGAACCTCGGCCCGGTCGAGGCAGTGCGGTGCCTGGCCAGCTATGCGCGCGCCCGCCTTCAACCGGTCAAGGATCCCAAGAGCCTGGAGGACTGGGTGCGGAACCAGTTCGGATGGCGCCTCTACAGCATCTTCTTCAAGACGTACACGGAAAAGGTGTGGGGGATCAGCACGAAGGAGCTATCGGCCGATTGGGCGGCGCAGCGCATCAAGAGCTTGGACCTGTGGGTCGTGATCCGGAGCGCGTTGCTGCCCGGTCACCGGGGCGCCAGGCGGGGCGAGGTGGTCACGACCTTGATCGACAGGTTCCGATACCCAAGACTGGGCCCCGGCCAGATGTGGGAGCGGGTCGCCGACATCTGCCGCGAGAAAGGCCAACCGGTGCTCCTTGGTCGGTCTGTATCACGCATCAACCACCAAGGCGGGCGGGTGCGGTCAGTGGAGACCAAGACCTCATCCGGCCAGACCGAGGAGCACAGTGGCACCGACTTCATCTCCAGCATCCCGGTGCGCGAGCTCATATCGAAGCTGGATCCCCCAGCGCCGGACCCCGTGTTGCGGGCGGCCGAGAGACTGTCCTACCGGGACTTCATCACCGTCGCGCTCATGGTCGACCGGCCCAACCTCTTCCCTGATAACTGGATCTACATCCACGATCCGAGCGTCAAGGTCGGCCGGATGCAGAACTTCAAGAACTGGAGTCCCTCGATGGTGCCGGACCAGGGCAAGACGTGTCTCGGCCTCGAGTACTTCTGTTTCGAGGGCGACGGGTTGTGGACGATGGACGATGCGGGGCTCGTCGAGCTCGCTCGCGGCGAGCTCGCCCAGCTCGGGATCTGCCGCTCCGATGAGGTGTTCGACGGCGTGGTGGTCCGCCAGCAAAAGGCGTACCCGGTGTACGACGACCACTATCAGGCCAAGGTGGACCTCATTCGAGATTACCTGCAGTCGAGCCTGCCGAACCTGCACATGGTGGGGCGCAACGGCATGCACAAGTACAACAACCAGGACCACTCGATGATGACCGCGCTGCTGGTGGCCCGAAACATCGCGACCGGCTCGACCTTCGACCCGTGGAAGGTCAACGCCGACGCCGTGTACCACGAGGACATCCGCGTCGGAGAGCGCGACCGGACCGGCCGGCTGGTCCCGGAGAGGATCCCCGCCCGCTAGACCGTCAGGTCAGAGCCGCCTCGGCCGGTCGGTCGCGTAGATCCCGCCCTTCGGACGAGCGAAGTTGGCCCCCACGAAGCAGGCCACCGCCAGCACGGTGAACAGGATCAGATGCGTGTAGTGGTGTGACGCATGTGGATCGCTGACTGCGATCTGCAGCACCCCAAAGCCGTAGAGCACGCCGATGACCAAGAAGACGATCCCGAGAACCACCAGGCCAAGCGCGAGAGTGCTCGATCTCCTCACAGGTTGAAATGTAGCAAAGCCAGGCTGCCGATGCCGGCGACGATGCAGTACCAGCCGTAGGGGTCCAGCCGTCCGGAGCGGAAATATCTCAGCAGGAACCGCGCGCTCGCATACGCGGCGCCGCCCGCGAGCACCGCCCCGGCAATGTATTCACCCACGGGCACGCCGGGGGCAAAGAGCTGCGGGACCTCGAGGAGGCCGGCGCCGAGGATTACCGGGGTGGCCAGTAGGAACGAGAATCGAGCCGCCTCCTGGTGTCTCAGGCCCGCCAGCAGGCCGCCCCCGATAGTCACGCCCGAGCGGGAGATTCCAGGCAGAAACGCCAGGGCCTGGCACGCGCCGACGAGCGCCGCGGCCCGAAAGGTGATCCGCTCGGCCTGGGCGAACTCCCCCTCCTGCTGGGTTCGAGACGTCGGATCGAGCGCGGCCCGCCTCTCCGCGCGCCTCCGACGGAGCTCGAATCCGAGCATGAGAACTCCGTTGACCACCAGGAACCCCGCCGCCTCGTAAGGGCTCCCGAAGAGGCGCTTGATCGGGTTTTCCAGGAAGACCCCGAGAATCGCGGCCGGAATGGTGCCCACAAGCAGGAGCATCGCGAGCCGTTCCTCGTCGGTCCGGATCTCGCCCCGCAGCGCGGCGGTGAAGAAGCCCCGAATCACAGCCACCCACTCGCGCCGGTAGATGATCAGGAGGGCGGTCGCGGTGCCGAGGTGCAGCAGCACGAGAAACGGGACAAAGGAACGGTCCGATGCCTTGAAGCTCCAGCGCAGAAGGCTGGGAATCAACACGGCGTGGCCGAGAGACGAGACGGGAAACAGCTCACTGGCGCCCTGCAGCAGGCCCATGAAAAGCGCCTGCGCAAATGTCATGTGGATATATTGCTGAACACATGGCCCGCCTTGCTGTGTTCAACAACGCCGCCAGGACCCTCGTGGAGTCGGTGTCCAGGGCTCAGGTCGCGGAAAACTTGGGTTTCGAATCGGTCTGGGCCACCCAGCTGCCGGACGCCCGCGATGCGTCCCTGGTGCTCGCCGCTTATGCGGCCGCGACTCGGCGCGTCACCCTGGGGACCGGCGTGCTTCCGATCTACACGCGGCACCCGACTGCGATGGTGCAGATGGCCGCGACGGTCGACGAGCTCTCCGGTGGAAGGTTCATCCTCGGTTTTGGCATCAGCCACAAGGTCACCGTCGAGGGCATGTGGGGAATGCGCCTCGATAACCCGGTGGACGCCATGCGCGAGTACCTCACCATCGTGCGCACCAGCCTTCGGGACGGTGGGTGTGATTTCGAGGGCAGTCACTTCTCGGCCCGGTGGATGTATTCGGGCCCGCGAAGAGCCGACCTCCCGGTGATGATCTCGGCGCTCAACCCCCGCATGCTCGAGCTCGCCGGCGAGATGGCCGACGGCGTGGTGTTGTGGATGTGCTCGCCCGCATATGTTCGGGACCACGTCGTGCCGGCCGTTCGCGCGGGCCGCGAGAAAGCCGGCAAGTCACTCGAAGGGTTCGAAATCGTGGCCGCGGTCCCGGCTTGCCTGACCTCGGATCGCCACGCCGGCCAGGACGTCTTCCGCAAGACCGTGACCATGTATGCGAGCCTGCCTTTCTACCGCCGCATGATGGACGCCAGCGGCTTCAAGGCAGAGCTCGAGGCGGGCGAGGTCAGTGAAGGCATGATGGACGAGCTCGCGGGCATCGGCGATGCGCTGCAGGTGCGCGATGCCGTCGCCCGCTACCGCGACGCCGGCGTGACCTTGCCCGGCATCGGTCCTTTCGCCAGCCACGAGGGCGCGGCCGGGTTCGAGGCGACGATGGAGGCTGCCGCTAGCTCCTGAGCCCGTCCAGGACCTGGTCGATCAGCCGGCGGCAGTTGGCGAACTCCCGGTGCACCGCCGCATCTTCGGCGCGCTCGAGCGTCCCGACCACCGATTCCCAGCGCACCGCGTCTCGCTCGTGCAGCCCCGATCGGACCTGTCCCATCGTCTGGGTGGCGAACAGGAGGCCGCCCCCGGGGTTGTCGAGGATCGAGCGGGCGATCTCGAGCTGGGCCGCCGCCCAACCGATGATGGCATCGCCAGGATGGGTGTCCAGCTCCTTCGGGCGCAGCACCTCGACCTCCTCGAACCCGGTGGCGGGAGAGGGGCCGGTGGCCTTGTGTTCCATCGCCTCTCTATTGTCGGGCAAGGCCGAGCAACGCTTCGCCGGTGAGGCGGTAGACCGTCCACTCGGAGTTGGGTGTGGCGCCCAAGCGCTCATAGAAGTCGATCGCGGCGCGATTCCAGTCGAGCACCGCCCACTCGAGTCGGCGGCACTCCCGCTCCACCGCGACCTGCGCGAGGCGCTCCAGAAGCGCACGGCCGACTCCCTGGCCGCGCTGCTCGGGGATGACGAAGAGGTCCTCGAGATATATGCCCGGCTGCGCCAAGAAGGTCGAGAAGTTGTGGAAGAACAAGGCAAAGCCGACCACAGCGCCGCCCTCCTCAGCCAGCAGCGCCTCGGCGTACGGCCGCGTCCCGAACAGGTTCTTCTCCAGCATGTCTTCGGTCATCGTGACCTCGCTCTCGAGCTTTTCAAAATGGGCCAGGCCGCGGATAAGCTCCGCGATCACGGGTACGTCGGAAACTCCTGCGAATCGCAAGTTGACGCTCACCTCGGCCGGTCTCGCAGCCGGAACACCAGGCGCATGGCGCCATGCGTGTCAGAAAAGCTGGCGATCTTGTTGTCGACCAGGCCGGCCGCCAGGCCGGCCGATATCACGTCCGTGTCAGAGATCGGCGCCCGGCCCCCTTTCGGACGCACGACCCAGATCGCCC
Organism: Candidatus Dormiibacterota bacterium; assembly: GCA_035468355.1. Classification (GTDB taxonomy): domain Bacteria; phylum Chloroflexota; class Dormibacteria; order Dormibacterales; family Dormibacteraceae; genus DATKSS01. The sequence goes on along the minus strand of DATITA010000024.1, from coordinate 33,067 downwards.
CATTGGGCTCGATCCAGGTTTTCATGTCGCCGAGGCGTCCCAGGTCCTCGGCATTGGTCGCGCCCATGAAGACCAGGTCGCATGGCGTGCGTGGCCGGCCCCGGATTATGTCGGAGGTGCGACTGCGCAGCTGACGCAGGAAAGAGACGTCGTCGACATCCACGATCGCGACCTTCGCGCCCGGCTTGACGCCGAGCTTGTCCAGGAGAGGTCGCGTGGAGGGTGTGTCAGGGCTCAGGCCTGCTCCTCGGCGTCGCCGGCGCCCCGCACCGCACCGAAGACGACCACGCCGAGCAGCCAGGCCACGTACGCCCCGGCGATCGCCAGCACGATGACGGGCACGGGGCTGGAAACGCGGTTCATCAAGACAAAGCCGAGGCCGATGAAGACGCAAAGCACCGCTGCTCCTGCCACGCCGCCCGCCACGGCGCCGACGAGGACCGGGATGATGTTGGTGGGGGTCTTCAGACTTCGAGCACCTGCATGTCTTTGACTGCTCCGGGGACCGTGCCCGAGTACACGTGGTTGAAAAGAAAGCGGGTGTGGGGGTGCCGCTTCTTCAAGCCCGCCGCCGCCTCCCAGCTCATGTGGCTGTACACGTCGCCCGGCCCGGTTGCCTCGACGATCGCGACGTCAGCGCCGTCGACCAGCCTGTCGAGGGGCGCCGTGGGCTCGGTGTCGCCTGAATAAGCGATGACCTTCCCCTTGACGTGTATGCGATATCCGTTACATCCGCTAGTGCCATGGTCGAGCTTGACCGTCTCGTACTTGAACCCGGCGACGGTGCCTGACGGCCGTGCTGTCAGGTACTTCACCTTGAACTTCGGACGCATGACGCGTCGCCAGTCGGGTCCCCAGCTCACGTCCCACAGGGCCTCGAGCCTTTCTTCGATGCCGGCGGGCCCGACGAAGATGAGCGGTCTTTGGTCGACGAAGACGCGGTGCAGGACGAAGGGCGGCAGTCCCAGGGTGTGATCGCCGTGGAAGTGAGTCAGAAAGACGACCTGGATGTCGCCTGCCTCCACGCCGACGCGGCGCAGGTGCGGCAGCACGGGCGCGCCGCCATCGAGGAGCAAGCGACCATCGACCACGACAGCTCCGTTGTAGCGGTCAGGCGAGAATGCCGCGCCGCTGCCGAGGAACGCGAGCTTTACGCGACCGTTACCGCCTGGTTCAGATACACGTCCTGAATTGCGTGTAGTAACTCGATCCCCTCCTTCATCGGCCGCTGGAACGATTTCCGGCCGCTGATCAGACCCATTCCGCCCGCTCGCTTGTTGATGACGGCTGTGCGGACCGCCTCCTTGAGGTCGGTCGCGCCTTTGGACTCGCCGCCAGAGTTGATGAGACCGGCGCGTCCCATGTAGTTGTTGATCACCTGGTAACGGCACAGGTCGATGGGGTGGTCCGTCGACAGCTTGTCGTAGACGGCCGGCGCCGTCTTGGCGAACCCGATGACCTCGAAGCCGCGGTTGGTGTCGGGCAGCTTCTGCTTGATGATGTCGGCCTCGATCGTCACGCCCAGGTGGTTGGCCTGGCCGGTGAGGTCGGCCGCCGCTTCGTAGTTCACCCCGTCCTTCTTGAAGGCGTTGTTTCGCACGTAGCACCACAGGACCGTGGCCATGCCGAGCTGGTGGGCTTCGTGGAAAGCGACGGCTATCTCGCGGATCTGGCGGTCGGATTCGGCGGAGCCGAAGTAGATCGTGGCCCCGACCGCCACCGCCCCCATCTCCCACGCCTCCTTGACGGTCCCGAAGAGGATCTGGTCGTAGTGGTTCGGATAAGTCAGCAGCTCGTTGTGGTTGAGCTTGCAGATGAAAGGGATCCTATGGGCGTAGCGGCGGGCCACCGAGCCGAGCACCCCGAACGTCGAGGCCACGGCGTTGCAGCCCCCTTCGATCGCGAGCTCGACGATCTTGGCCCCGTCGAAGTAGATCGGGTTGGGCGCGAAGGATGCCCCGGCCGTGTGCTCGATGCCCTGGTCGACCGGCAGGATCGAGAGATAGCCGGTCCCGGACAGGCGGCCGTGGTCGATCAGGGACTGCAGGCTTCGCAGGACCCGCGTCGGCCGATCGCTGTCTTTCCACACTCGATCGATGAAGTCGGGCCCAGGCAGGTGAAGCTGATCCTTGGGCACGGTCTGACACTTGTGTTCGAGCAGGCCTTGGGCGTCCGCCCCGAGCAGCTCTTCGATCTTTCCCAGCGGTCCACGGGTGACTGTAGCCATCAATGCCTCTTACACATTTGATTAGAGTGACGCACAGGTTGGTGCCTGCCCATCCGTCACTCTATAGTGCGCCGATATGACTGAGCGGGCCAGCGAACTCCTGGGAGACCTAGCCGACAGGCTCTCCGCGAACGTCGCCGAGAGCGGGATCGTGGCGGCCGAAGCGGTTCGGGCGATCGAGCCGGAGCTCCTGAAGGTCCACAAGGACGGCTCCGTCGACGAGCTGGTCAAGACTTCCGTCCTGTTCCTTGAGATCCTTTTCCGCTCGCTCAGGTTGGATGCCAAGGTGCCGTGGAACGAGTACTACACGGTGGCCCGCGAGGCCTCCCGCCGCTATGCGGAGAAGGGCGTGCCGCTCGAGTCCCTGATGGAGGGGCTCTCGGTGTTCCGCCGCTCGGTCATGGCGAGGGTGACAGAGGAGGTTGCCGCCAGCCCCTACGCCGACGAGGTCCTCCTGCTCGCCCAGAGCCGCGTCGGAGACGTCATCGAGCATCTCAACTCGAGCTTCATTCGCGGCTACCTCGACTTCACCGAGCACCGCCACCGGGCCCGCCAGAGCGAGCTGCACGGGCTTTACCACATCGCCTCGGCGCTCGGCCGCTCGCTGGACGTCAGCGAGATCGCCGAGGTCGGCCTGCGCGAGACGCTCAAGGTTCTCGCACTGCACGCGGGCGCTGTATGGGTGCGCGATGGCGCCCGGCTCAAGCTCGCCAAGACGATCGGGATGCAGCCGGGCGAGGAGGAGGAGTTCTCGGAGTCGGGCCGTTCCGGCCTCGTCAAGGTGGTCGAGGTGTCGTCTGGGGCGGCCGAGTCTCGAGTCGACCGCATCGCAGGCGAATGGAGCGCCATCCGGGCCGAGCTGCGGACCAAGGGAGTGCTGCTGGGCGCCATGACCGTGGCCACGCGCCTGCCACGCACGTTCGAGTCCAGCGACCTCGACTTCGTCGCCGCCGTGGCCGACCAGATCGCGGTGGCGCTTGACCGGGCGCGTCAGCACACCAAGGAGGCCCGGACCGACTACCTGACCGGTCTCGCCAACCGCCCCGAATTCGAGCGCGCCATCGATCGCGCGGTCGCGGCGGCAGACCGGCACCGCCGCCGCCTGGCCCTGATGATGATCGACCTCGACGGCCTGAAGGACATCAACGACTCCTACGGCCACCACGTGGGAGACGAGGCGATTCGAATGCTCGCACAGGAGCTGCAACGGGCCGTGCGGGCCAGCGACACGTGCGGCCGCCTTGGAGGCGACGAGTTCGGGGTTGCGATGCCCGAGGCCGATGAGCGCGACGCGCGCGAAGTCAGCGTGCGCGTCCGCCAGTCCCTCGAGCACCTGAACCGCACCGCCAAGCTCCCGGTCACGGTGGAGTTCAGCGTCGGCATCGCCGCGTGGCGGTCGGGCATGGACTGGCAGGCGATGTACCAGACCGCAGACAAGGCTCTTTACGTAGACAAGCGCCGCAGGCAGGCGGGCCGGAAGAAGGTTGGCGAAGTCCCGGTCTGAAGCCGGAACGCCGCCGCCCGGACTTGTCCTCGGCCCTGAGTTCTTCGCCCGCGACACCGTCGCGGTGGCGCGCGAAGTGCTTGGCAAGGTGCTGGTCCGTGAGGTGGACGGCAAACCCCGGTGGGGCCGGCTGGTCGAGGTCGAGGCGTATCTCGGACCCGAGGACCTTGCCGCACACTCCTCGGGCGGCAGGCGCAGCCCGCGCAACGAGGTGATGTACGGAACGCCTGGCCATGCCTACGTGTACTTCACTTACGGGATGCATTTCTGCCTGAACTTCGTGACGAGAGAGTCAGGCGTACCCCAGGCGGTGCTGGTGCGAGCCCTGGAACCGGGCCCGGGGGTCGACCGGTGCAGCGGGCCCGGGCTGATTTGCCGGGCGCTGAAGATCGACCGAACCGTCAACGGCCTGCCGCTGCGGCCGCCGGACATCTACGTCGTCGACGACCAGGCGCCCCGCGGCCGCATCTACGCCACGCCCAGGGTGGGCATCGCCGGGTCCGGCTTCCGGTGGGAGCGCCGGCTGCTGCGTTTCTGCCTCGCATCCCCCTCCCTTTCGCGGCCGCTCTCACGCAGGCGGAGGCCCCGCAGCTAGGTCGGGTGTTCCGGGCGCGGCCCGGCGCGTCTTCTACGGCCAGCTCGGCTTAGACGGCTCGGCTCGCTTCAGCTGCTCCCAGTCCGCGCGGATGGGCGCGAACACGTCGGCGACCGTGCACCCTTGCGGGCCTGCGACCGCGTCGTGTGGGATGTTGCTCCGGATGGAGTACGTGTCGCCGGCATGAAGCTCCTGCTGGTCGCCTCCGATGCGCATCGTGATCACGCCTGAGATCACGAAGCCCAGCTGCTCGTTCTCGTGATGGTGCTCGGGGAGCTGCGCGCCGGGCTCCAGGTCGACGACCGCCATGGTGACCCGCTCGCCGTTGACGACCCTCGCTGCGATCCCCTTGCGGATCAGGTGAGGCCGGATGTCCTTGACGGAGTCGAAGGTGCTCATTCGACCACGCGATCGATGATGGTCGCGGTGCCGATGCCGCCGCCGCAACACATGGTTTCGAGGCCGTACCGAAGGTCGCGGCGCTCGAGCTCGTAGAGGAGGCGGTTCATCAACAGGGCGCCTGAGGCTCCCAGGGGATGTCCGACTGCGATCGCGCCGCCGTTGACGTTGGTCTTGTCCATGTCGGCGCCCGTCTCTTTCTGCCAGGCCAGCACCACCGACGCGAACGCCTCGTTGACCTCGAACAGGTCGATGCTCTTCAGGTCGAGTCCCGCCCGCTTCAAGACCGCCGCGGTGCCGGGAATGGGGCCTTCGAGCATCAGCACCGGGTCGGTGCCAACCACCGCCTGCGCGCGGATACGCGCGCGCGGCCGGAGGCCAAGCTGCTTGGCCTTCTCGAGCGACATCAGCAGCACCGCCGCCGCGCCGTCCGAGATCTGGCTCGAGTTGCCGGCCGTGATCGAGTGCTCGGCGTTGAACGCAGGCTGCAGCGCCGAGGTCGTCTCGTAGCTTGCGCCGGAGCGGATGCCCTCGTCGCGGCTGAACATCTCGTGGTGGCCGTTGCCGTCGACGGAAACCTCCACCGGCATCAGCTGTGATTTGAAGTAGCCCTTCTCGGTCGCCTCGTGGGCGCGGTGATGGCTCCGCACGCCAAACTCATCCATCTCACGCCGCGAGACGTGGTACTTGCGCGCGATCAGCTCCGCGGAGATCCCCTGGGGCACGAGGTCGTAGAGCTCCATGAGCTCAGGCGGAAACGGTGTTCCAGGCGACACGGCGTTCGACCCCATCGGCACTCGGCTCATCGACTCCACGCCGCCCGCGATGGTGACGTCACATACCCCCGACTGGATGAGGTTGGCCGCGAAGTGGATCGCCTGCTGGCTGGAGCCGCACTGTCTGTCTACGGTGGTCGCGGGTGTCGTGACCGGGAAGCCTGCCGTAAGCCATGCGTTGCGAGCGATGTTCAGGCTTTGCTCGCCGACCTGGGTGACGCAGCCGAACACGACGTCCTCGACCTCACCGGGCTCGATCCCTGCGCGCTTGATTATCTCCTTGAGGACCAGCGACCCGAGGACGACTGGATGGACGTCCTTGAGCTTTCCATTGCGGCGGCCGATAGGGGTCCGGACGGCTTCTACGATGACGACTTCGCGCATATCAGCACTCCTTCGCCAACCATTTTAGAAGTGGCCCGATAACCGCTCCGTCGGTGCGGTGTCAACCCACAAACCTTTGCCTGGCAGTCCGAAATTTATTGACGTTGACGCCGCTCATTACCGCCTGTTAACTTTCGCGTCGCCCCAAGCGGCTTAGTACGGTAAACCTGAGGATACCGAACGTCGAGTAGGTGGAAGGTCCGGGGCAACCCGGGATGGAAACCGAAAAACGCATAGGGCACTTCAGGGTACACAGGAAGGTCGCTTGGGGCATGTGTTTTCCACAGGCGCTCCACACCCGGCCTGTCAATTCGAAAACCCCATTCTGGACGCCATAACGCAGGCTTTGTCCACAGCTTCGGCGTCGAGCTTCACACCTCTGCTCCGCAGCTTCCGCACGCCCTCGGCAAGGCGCTCCACCGGCGCCGGGTCCTCGTAGCGAAGCCAGCGGTAGGCCGCCGGCCTGGACCAAACCCGGCCGGCCCTGTCGTGAAGCCGGCGGTGGCCGTCGACCGCGATCTCCTCGATCTGCCGGAGAAGACCCGAGTCGATCAGCTCCGAGAACTCGCGGCCTTCCATCCAGGCCACCAGGCGCGCCAGCCGGGCGCCGGCGGTTTCCGCGCTCAGCTCGCGGGCGCAGGCGCGCCCGGCGCGACGTCGGTGGGGATGTCGTACACGCTGGCCCTGAGCGTGCAGACGAATGGGAGGTTGCGGTACAGCTCGCGATAGTCGAGGCCGTAACCGACGACGTAGTCGTTGGGGATCTGGAAGCCCACGTACCGGATGGGAACCTCAACCAGGCGGCGAAGCGGTCGGTCGAGCAGGGTCACCACCTCGAGCGAGGCTGGATTGCGCCTGCGCAGCTCACCGAGCACGTAGTCCAGCGTGAGCCCGGTGTTCACGATGTCCTCGACCAACAGCACGTGCCGGCCTCCGATGGCGTAGTCGATGTCGCGCGCGATGCGGACCCGCTGGTGCGGTTGCGCGCCGGCGTAGCGCTGAAGGTCGAGGTAATCGATGACGAAAGGCACCTTGATCTGCCGGGCCAGGTCGGCGAGGAAGAAGGTCACGCCCTTGAGCACTCCCACGAGCACCAGCGACTGACCGCGGTACTCGCGCGAGATCTTGCGGCCCAGGGCGCGAACGCGCGTGTCGAGCTCGGTGGGCGAGATGAGAATGTCGGCGATGTCCTGCTTCCGAAGGTTCTGCACCTCGACCGCTCCGTAGCCGGCCTTGGCCAGGAGCTGCTGGTAGTCCTTGCGGTACAGGAGGCGGACGTTGATCTCCGGATAAAGCTCACGGACCAACCGAAGCTTCCTGTTCTTCGGCGTCACCAGGGACTGCTTCATCGTCGTCAGCTCGATATACAGGTCGTGCTCGGGAAGATAGAAGTCGGGCGTGAACATCTCGGATACTCGCGCGTCTTCTTCCCACGAGATGGGAAATGACATCGGCTCGTAGACCCAGCGGATGCGGTAGTAGTCCAGGAAGCGGGCGAACTCTTGCTCCGAGGGGTGGGCGAACGCCACGCGTGCGTGAGCGGGGCCTGAACGTCTGACCAGGCGCGAGCGCTGCCTTACCGGACGGCGCCATTTTTGCGGGACGGAGTGCTGAGCGGACGACGCCAAAGAGACGGCGAAATTGTACTCTCGAGCCGGAGAGCATCGATTGGCTACCCAGGCCCAGAGGATGGTCACGGAGCAGTTGCGTCCCCACGGTGTCACCGACGCGGGGGTGCTGCAGGCGATGGCGGACGTGCCGCGCGAGGAGTTCGTGCCGCTGAGGCTCAAGGGCCATGCTTACGAGGACCGCGCGCTCGGCATCGAGTGCGGCCAGACCATCTCGCAGCCCCTAGTCGTCGCGCTTATGACGCAGGCGGCGGCGCCACAGCCCGGCGACGTAGCCCTGGAGGTCGGAGCCGGGTCCGGCTACCAGGCGGCCGTGCTGAGCCGGCTGTGCCTCAGGGTGATAACCATCGAGCGCGAGCCCTTGCTGGCTGAGCATGCCGCCGCGACCTTGAAACGCCTCGGTTACGACAACGTCGAGGTCATCCTCGGCGACGGGAGCCTGGGCTGGGCGCCCTCGGCCCCCTACCCCGCGATCCTGGTCGCCTGCGCCGCGAGCGAGGTGCCACCGGCACTGATCGACCAGCTGGCCGATGCGGGGCGGCTCGTCATACCGGTCGGAACGGGCCCGGACCAGCCCCAGGACCTGCGCCTGTACACGCGCGCCGCGGAGGACGTCACGTATCGATCGCTGTTCCCGGTCCTGTTCGTGCCCCTGCGCACGGGCTAAGGGGTCGGAGACGCCGTCTTGTGCGGCGACGGCGAGGCGGTGACGGGCGCGGAGCTGGTGCCCGTCAACGCCTGCAGCTTCGCCAGGAGCTGCCCGACCGTCTTCATCTCCGAAGCGAACGTGGCAAGGTCGCCCGACGCAAGCGCCTGGTATGCCGCTGCATAGTGCTGGTTGGACTGGGTCACGAGGTCGGTGATCTGCACGATCACCGCCGGAGTGATCGTGACCGGAGGCTGGTTGGTCGGTGGCGGAGCCGTGCTGGTACCGACCAACTGGTCGATCGCGTGTTGCAGCGTGTCGGTGTACACGACCTGCGTCTGGTCCGCGAGGATGACCTTTTTGAGCTCGGGCAGGCTCGACGCCTGGTTGGCCCTCAGGTAGATGGGCTCGAAATACAGGAAGGAGTTGCCGATCGGGACCACTAGCAGGTTGCCCTGCTGCACCTGAGAGCCGGCCTGGTGAAACAGCGTGAAGTCGGTGGAGATCTGGGTGTTCTCGTTGATGCGGTTGGCGACCTGCTGAGGTCCGAAGATCACCTTGTCCTTGGGCAGCACGTACGACACGTACTGACCGTAGTTCGCGCCATCGTTCCGGACCGCCAGCCACGAGACCATGTTCTGCTTGCCTAGCGGCGTGAAGGGCATGATCAGGAGAAACTCGGGGTTCTGCTCACCCGGCAGGCGGAACAGCACGTAATAGGGCTGGACGGGCGTCGCGACGCTGCCGGGAGACGACTGCGCCGTCGGCACGTCCCAGACGTCCTCGCGGGAGAAAAAGACCTTGGGGTCGGTGATGTGGTACGTGGCGTAGGTCCTGACCTGCATGTTGAACAGGTCCTCCGGAACCCGCAAATGCGCGCGCAGACCGGCCGGCATGCTGGCGATCGGCTTGAACATGCCCGGGAAGGTGGCCGAGTACGCGCGGATGATCGGGTCCTTCGGGTCGATGATGTAGAAGTCAGTGGTGCCCTCATACGCGTCGATGACGACCTTCACGGAGTTGCGGACGTAGTTGATGTCGGTGGGGCTGATGCCGTTGGGCTGGAAGGTCTGCGTCTGTGCATATGGGTAGGTCGACCCGGTCGTGTACGCGTCGAGAATCCAGTAAAGCCTGCCGTTGACCACCACGATGTAAGGGTCCTGGTCGAAAGTGAGGAACGGGGCCATGTCCGAGGCGCGTGCAACGATGTTGCGGCGGTAGAGCATGAGCGTCTGGTCGTTCACCTGGCTCGACACGAGCAGGTTGAAGTCGCCCAACTTCAGCGACCAGAGCGCCTTGTTGAGCGGAGTCATCCCAACGCCGCGGGTGCCCGTGTAGGTCGTGTATGCATCCTGGCTGCCCGCGGGATAGTCGAACTCCTTGGTGTTGGAATGCGCGAGCACGTAGGTGTTGGTCAGCTCGCCGAAATAGATCCCCGGCTTCGTGACGGCGAGAGAACCCGCTGGAGGGATGTTGCCCACCACGTAATCGGGCAGGCCTTCACCCACCACCGCGTTGACCGGGCTTGCGGCCACGCCGTAGCCGTGTGTATACACCAGGTGCTCGTTGACCCACTGCTGAGCTGACGCTTGCAGCTTGCCGAAGTCGAACTCGCGTGCGCTGATCTCCAACTGCTTGTAAACGCCGGAGAGGACGTAGCGGTCCAGGTCGATGTCGAAGAACGTGTAGTAGGTCCGGATCGTTTGCTGCTGCTGGTACGTGTCGATCAGGGGCGCGTAGTCCCACAGACGCAGGTTATTGACGGTGACCTGGTCGTTCTGGACGTCCTGCGCAGTCAACGGCTGGTCGCCGGTGAAATTGCTGACCGTCACGTTGGAGAGGCCGTACGCGGCGCGAGTCGCTGCCAGCTCGCGAGTGATGTAAGGCAGCTCGTAAGTCTGCGCGCTGGGGGTTACGAAGAAGCTTTGGATGATCGCGGGGTACGCCTGGCCGATGATCAGCATCGCGACCCAGATGCCCGCCGCGGCGACCGGCAACCAGAAGCGGCGGATCCACGCGTTCACCGCCAGCGCGCCCGCCAGCACGATGCCGGCGCCGGCCTGGAACGTATAGAGGGGGAGTCGCGCATTCACGTCGGTGTACGCCGCTCCCCACACGACGCTGCTGTTGTGGGCGTAAAGCAGGTCGTAGCGGCCGAGCCAGATCCAGGCCGAGAGCGCGAGTGCAAAGAGGGCGAGCAGGCCCGAGAGGTGCGCGATGGCAAGCGGACTGAAGTTGAAGGCGAAAGTGTCGCCTCGCCATGAATACAGCGCCGCGGTCAAAAGGGTGGCAAGGAATCCGAGGCCCAGCGCCCAGCTCGCGACCGAGTGCAGGAAGGGAAGCGTCAGCAGGTAAAAGGAGATGTCCTGGCCCAGGACCGGATCCGTGACGCCCGTGGGGGATGAGTGCTGGAAGAGCGCCAGCGCCTGCCACTGGGACTGCGCCCCGCCGGAGAGGATGAGCGCCACCAGGGCCGCGCCAACCAGGCCGATGCCGCCGGTCGCGCTGCGGATGCTCGATTTCCGTATCCCCACTGCGCGGAGGCCGGGGCCCGAACGCACTCGCAGCGCGATGAGCACGTTGGCGATCAGGTACACGAATGCAAGCGCGAAGCTGCCCCCGAACAGCACCGTTTCGAGGACGAGCCGGGTCGAGAAGACGTCCTTGTAGCCGAGCGAGTCGTACCACTGGAGCTCGGTGAAGAACCAGACGACCGGGCTGGCGAAGATGAAGATGAGGATCGCCAAGCCGAAAAGGCCGGCGCCGATCCAGAACCTGCGCGGAGGGCGCGGGATGCGAATCTCTCGGCCCCGCTCGAACGGGCCTCCGCGCTCGAACGGATCGAAAGGGCGGTACGGCCGCGTCATCTGGGAGCAAGCTTACGCGCGGCGGCGCGGTTGGCGGGCGCAGATCGATCGAGCTGCTTTCAGCCGTCCACGTGAGCCAGCGCCAGGTCGTCGGGCGCGAAGTCTGCGTCCGCGTCATCGGGTGGATTCGCCAGGTGCCACGCCACCGTGGTGCGCAGCGATTCCAGCGGATCGGATGTGGTCCAGCCGAGCATCGTGCGGGCCTTGCCGGCGCTCGCCAGGATGTGCTGCGTCATCGTTCCGGTTGGTTTGAGGTCCTCGGGAAGGAGATCGTCAGGCACCCGCACGAGCTCGGCGCTCGACCCCGCGGCGTCGAGGATCATCCTCGACCACATCCCCATCGAGTAGGTCCGATCCTCGCATAGGTTCATCACCTGCCCGATGGCCGCGGGCGTTTGGAGCGCAAGGCGCACGCCGCGCGCGATGTCACGCACGTATCCGCGGCACGTGAGCCACTGGCCCGAGCCGAACGGGATGCGCGCTCGCCCGGCCCTCACGCGCCGCAGGATGAACTCCTCGCGTTTCTGGTAGTCGTGCTCGCCGTACACCATCGGGAGCCGAAACGAGGTGGCACCCGCCGCGAGGTAGACGTCCTCGACGTCGAGCTTGTCGTACTGCTCCATGCCCGGCACCTTGCCGCGATAGGGATAGCGGTTCGGCCGGACGGATGATTCCTCGTCGAGGGGAACCGGGTCCGTTTCGCGGTCGTCGTTGAGGGCGCCGAAAGCCCGGTAGACGTCGACGCTCGAGATCACGATCAAGCGGACACCTTTGGGCATCGCTCCGATCGCCGTCTCCGCATCGGCGCGAGTCAGGGCACGGCAGTCGATCGCGGCGTCGGGGTGGAACGCATCGAGCTCGGACCTGTGCTTGACGAGCTCTGCGCGCTCGGCGTGCAGGTGCCGCACCGGCGGCATGTCGTCCGGCTCCAGCTGCCCTCGGTGGACGATGAGCACCTCGTGGCCGGAGCCGGCGAGCTCGTCAACGATGGCCCGTCCGATGAACCTGGTGCCGCCGAGGACTATGACTCTCAAACGACGCCGGCCACGTGCGGGTTCTTCTCGACGATGAGGTCGACCAGCCCCCACTCCTTGGCCTGCTCCGGAGTCATGAAGAAGTCGCGCTCCATCGCTCGTTCGACGTCCTCGAGCGGCCGGCCGCAGTGCTTGGCGTAGATGCGGGCGATCTGGTCGCGCTGCCGCAGGATCTCCTGGGCGTGGATCTGAATGTCGGTGGCCTGGCCCTGGATGCCCTGCGTGAACGGCTGGTGGATGAGGATCTGCGCATGGGGCAGCGACATGCGCATGCCCGGCGCGCCCCCGGCGAGGAGGATGGACCCGCCGCTTGCAGCCAGACCGGTGCACAGGGTCGCGACCTTCGGCGCGACGTACTGCATCGCGTCGTAGATCGAAAGCGCCGCGGTCAACGATCCGCCGGGGCTGTTGATGTAGAGCTGGATATCGTGCTTCGGCGCCTCGTTCTCGAGAAACAGGAGCTGCGCCGTGACCGTGGCCGCCATGTCGTCGTCGATCACTCCTCGCACGAAAACCACCCCGTCCTTGAGCAGCCGGGAGTAGATGTCGTAGGCCCTCTCGCCGCGTCCATCGTTGGCGATCACTATCGGGATCAATTGAACAACCTCCTATCTGCGTGGGGGGTCAAAGCCGATCCGCCCCTTGGGTTTCGGCGGTGGGTTGGCCATCGCCAGGTAGGCGCTGAAGTCTGCGACGCTGCGCAGCGCCTCCAGGGGCAGCGAGGCGGTCGCGAGCCGGAGCTTGACGGGCGGGTCGTCAGGCCAGGCCGGCCGCTCCGAGTCGGCCCCGAGGAGGCGCGCCAGGTCGGCGTAGATGTCAGCCGGCGGCACGCCCAGGGCATGGGCGACGGCCAGCAGGCGCTCGGTTGACACCTCTTTGCGCCCGCGCTCGACCTCGGAGAGGTGGGCTGGAGAAAGGCCGGCTTCGCCGACCACCTCGGTGAGGGTGCGCAGCGTGGCCTCTCGACGCTGCCGCAGGACGGCGCCAAGGGCCCTTCGTACGGTGACCGCTGCTTCGCTGAAGGCGAACGTCATTCTTCCTGAGCAAAAGCATACGACTGCTGTGGGAAGGGAGGGGGTGATTCAGTCCTTCAGGTTGTTGGGGTCGAGGAGCTCCTGCTTGGGCCGTTCGATCTTCTGGCGCGCCCGCATGATCTCGATCAGCTTCTTTCGCCCCTTGGGCGGCCCGATCATGATCGCGCCGACCAGCCGGTCGTCCTTGAAGAAGAGCTTGCGATAGAACTTCTCCTCGAAGCTGAACGTGCGCACCGACTCCAGGTCCGGCTGCACGTCTGGCGTGACGCCCATCACCGCGAGCGTCGACCCGAACATGGTGGTCGTGTAGGTCGGGACGTCGAAGAAATCCTCGTTGCCTCCGGCCATGTTGCGCGCCGCCACGCGCCCGTGGGCCTCGGCGTTGTCCCAGGTTCCCATCTGGTTGTGGCGCTCGACCATCAGGTCATAAAAGACAGCGACGTCTCCGGCCGCATATACGTCCGGCGCGGAGGTCCGGAGCTTGGCGTCGGTGACGATTCCCTTTTTCAGCTCCGCACCTGTGCCGGCCACCGGCTCGGTGTAGTAGTCGAGCCCGACGCCGTAGGTGAGGAGGTCGAACTCGACTTTGCGGCCGTTGACGGTCTCAGCAGTGAACCTCCCGTCGCTGCGGCTGAACTTCTGAACCTCGTCCGAGGTGATGAACTCCACGCCTTGCGCCTCGCCCATCTGCCGGCACAGCTGGCCGCCCTCGGCGTCGAGCACGTACCGGAGGAACCATGGTCCACGCATGATCCAGGTGAGCTTGGACTTGTGGCGAAAGCTGACTCCCTCGGCGAGCTCGTACCCAATGAAGCTGCCTCCCATAACGAGCACGCGCTCGGCCGCGTCCGCCTTCTCGATGATCGCGTCGGTGTCATCCATCGTCTGGAAGCCGATGCAGGCAGACACCTGGTCAGACCCCGGCCACGGCGGAGGCTTCGGTCGTCCGCCTGTTGCCACCAGGATGGCGTCGTAGCCGAACTCCTGACCGCGGTTGGTGCGCACTACCTTCGCGCGCGTGTCGATTTCCGTGGCCCACGTCTCGAAGTGGATGTCCAGGTTTTGCTTGGCGTAGTCCTCGACGGACCGCATGAAGACCTTCTCGCGCCTGACCTGGCCGCGCAGGTAGCGAGGCAGCGCGACCCGGTTGTACAGGGGGTGTCGCTCCGCGGCGATCATGACGATGGTGGCGTCGGCGTCAGCCTTGCGCAGATCCTCGGCGCAGGTCTGGCCGGCGATGCCGTTGCCGACGATCACATAGCGCCGTGTCAACTAGTGGACCGTGCCGGCCAACGGGCCTCTGGCCTGGTCCCCGTCCGACCGTCACGGTCCACTGAGACGCAAGCCGTAGATGTAGGCGTTGTCCTCGACATTGGCCAAATCGTATCCGGTGGCGTGGAGGTCCTCGGCGGCCGGGTGCCCCCGAGGCACCGAGATCGTGACATGGTCGAGCCCGTCGGCGTCGGCCTCGAACCGCAGCGCCATCAGCAGGTCCCGCAGCACACCACCAGAGCCCGCGATGAAGGCGACTGCGAGGTTGTCTCCCCAGGGTTCGCGCAATCCCGCGATCGCGCGCCCGCCCGGCCCGCTTCGCAGCATCCCCTGTTGCGCCAGCCGGGTGAGCTCCTCCGGGCCGAGGTCGCGCGCGCCGTTGAAGTCCGCCGAAACGCCTCTATACAGCTCAAGCCCCGCGCTGCCGGCGACAGCAGGCCACAATTTCGCCGATTCGGCGGGCTCGGGCATCCGCGCGGACTCACCACCCTCCATCCGCTGGCCGCGCCACCAGCGGACGTCGATGAGGCGGCGAAAGCCAATCGACTCGAAGAGCTTGAGCGCGTCGGGGTTGGCTGTCCCGAGCCGCATCTCGCGAAAGCCTTGCTCCTTCGCCTCGGCGACCGCCGACTCCAGCATCTCCCTGGCAATCCCCTGCCGGCGATGAGTGCTGGCCACGCGCAGACCCTCGTACCAGATCAGCCCAGGCGCATAAGGCCGCAGTCGCTGCAGCCCCACCACCACGCCATCGGACTCGGCCGCCTGGAACGCCGCGCCGGTTTTGCCGACCCATTCATCAAAGACCCGCGGCAGGTAGTCGTGGCCGTCCCAGATGTCGCGCGTCAGCTCGATCACCCGTTCGCGGTCGGCGGGCCTCACCGGCCTCAATCTCAGTTCCTGGGTCGCCAATGCGCCACTCCCGAGATAGCCGTGCCGCCGTCGAACACGAGCTCATCCTGCTCTCGACGCAGGATCTCCTGGAGGATCGACGTTCCGGCCGCCTCCTCCCATCCCTTGCCGTACAGCGCGCGACAGTCGGCGAGGGCCTCCTCCAGGTCTGAGTAGCGGGTAGTGATCGGGTAGCTCAGGAAGGTGACGTCCGCCGCAATGCCCATCTGCAGCAGCAGCATGAACAGCTCGCTGAAGCGCGGCAGCCTCGGTCCGGCGCTGCCGGCCAGCCTGGTCCGGATGATTCGCGCCGGGTGCGGGAGGTCGCTCTCGCGCAGCATCACGAAGACGCGCTCGCGCGCGGATCTTTCGAGCTTGGCGATGAAGGGCGCCGGGTCCGCCACGCCGTAAAGGACATGGCTGCAGATCACGAGGTCGGCCGGCGCGACCTCCGCGTCCTCCCACGTGCTCGCAACGACTGTCATGTTGTCGCGTGGCGCGATCATCGCGCGCATCCCTTCCGACGGCTCGACCGCGGTCACCCACTCCACCCGGGCCGCCAGCGGCGACGCATGCCGGCCCGTCCCCGCCCCGGCATCGATGAGGGTCTTGCGGGGCGACAGGAAGGGATCGAGCACGGCCAGGAACTCGTCGCTCCGCGTGTGGGTCGAGCGGGCGAAGCTCATCGCGCGGCGGTCCCAGTAGCCCGGGTCGGCATGTGTTCCGGCCAGGGTGGCCCGGTCCTCGACCACGCGGCGCCAGCGGCCGGCCCAGTCGATGTCGTCCTCGTCAACCATGCTGAATCGAGGCTAGAGCAATGGGCGGATCGTCATTTCGCAGGCCGTTCTTAACAGGGCTGGGGAGAAGTCGGGGATAACTCGGCCCTGCCTGTTCCATATCGTGGGGATGCGCAAGACGAAGCCCCAAGATGTTGTGCCGGGGATAGGATAGGAGGCCTTGGCAGAGCACGAGTTCACCGCCGCCGAAGCCGCGGTTCTGAAGCGGTACTTCACCAACCTGGACCGTCCTGTCTTCGCCCTTCGCAACCTGCCGGAGGTGGTCAAGGGCGCTTTGTTCTCGCGCTACTCGAGGACCGAGAAGAGCCTGCGCCGCGTGCTGCTCGACGAGTTCATCAACGAGCCCGACTCCGGCTTCCAGCAGCTCGCTGGTGCGCCGGCAGGAGAGGACGACATGGTCGCCGTCCGTCGCGCCGAGGAGTTCTACGAGCGCGTGCTCGTGGGATACGGCGACGACTCGGTGGCCGAGCTGGCCGGCGCGCATGTCGCGGTGGAGCGCACCTCGACCCTCGCCGCCAAGGCGCTCGAGGACAGCCGCATCGGCCTGTCGCCGCTGGAGAAGTCGACCCGCTACGTGCGCTTCGACCGGCCGGGCGCGGACGGCCGCCACCTGTACTACCGCGGGCCGGAGCTCGCCCATCCTGCATACGAGCCGGCCGCGGATGCGCTTTTTGCAGCCTACGGCGGCCTCATCGAGCCCGCCACGCTCGCGATCAGGGAGCGCTTCCCACTCGAGCCGAGTGAGACCGACAGGGCCTGGAAGTCCGCCACCAGGGCCAAGGCGCTCGACCTCCTGCGCGGGCTCCTGCCGGCCGGCACGCTGACCAATCTGGGGCTCTTCGGCAACGGGCGCGCGTTCGAGTACCTCATCACCAAGATGGCGGCCCACGACCTGCCCGAGTGCCGCAGCCTCGCGACCGAGCTGCACCGGGAACTGGCGCTGGTCATCCCCTCGTTCGTCAAGCGCGCGCTCGATGACCGCTACGGCCGGCCCTCGACCGAACGCATGGAGCGAGTCAACGCCGCGATGAAGGGCCTGGCCGAGAGAGGAGCAGGGCGGCGATCGGCCGGCGGTCCGAGTGTGCGCCTGGTCGAGTCGGATCCCGACGCGGAGCGCAAAGTCGTGGCCGCTGCGCTTTTCCCGCATTCCGACGGCGGGCTGCTGGAGCAGGTCGGTGATCCCGCGGCCGTCCTGGAGGCGCTGCTGGCCGACCGCGCCAACCGCCGCCAACGAGCTCCGCGGGCGCTCGAGCACGCGACCTACACGTTTGAGATCGTCGCCAACTTCGCCGCGTACCGCGATCTCCACCGCCACCGCATGCTCTCGCAGGACCGGCAGCTGCTCGGCGTCGCGCTGGGCTACGACACTGCGCCGGGCCTTCGCGAGCTGGGGTTGGGCAGCGCGTTCGACGCGGCGGTTGAAGCCGCCGCGAAAGCCCACGCGACGCTGGAGCGCGAGCTTGGCCCTGCCCTCGCCCAATACGCCGTCCCGCTGGCCTTGCGAGTTCGCGGGTACTTCCGCGCCAACCTGCGCGAGATCTATCACCTGTGCGAGCTGCGGACGACGCCGCAGGGGCACCCCGACTACCGCTGGGTCGCCCAGGAGATGTTCCGCCGGGTCGGCGAGGTGCACCCGCGGCTGGCGCGGTACGCGCGGTTCGTCGACCTGGGCCCGGGCGACGAGCTGGAGCGGAGGCAGGCGGAGCGCCGCCTCGACGAGAAGCTCGATGCGATCGACCGCCGCGTGAGATAGCATCTCGACCGGAGGAAGAGGGTGGATGCAAATCTGATGCCGCGCGGGCCTGAGAGGCGCGAAGGCGGACGGCGCTCCGGTGTCGAGCGGCGGTTCGCCGAGCGGCGCGACCCGGTTCGCGCAGCCGCCGGCCGTCGCGTGCTCTACCCGTTCGACAGGCGCGTCGCCGAACGCCGCTTTGTCGAACGGCGGTCAGACTGGCCCGTGCCGCAAGCGCTGTAGACCGCTCCCAGAGATGGCGCAGGCGGCGCTGATCGTTCACGGAGGCGCCGGCCCGATCCCAGAGTCGGAGCGCGCCTCGCGGCAGGCCGCCGTGGAGCGCGCCCGCGACGCGGGCTGGGCACGGATCCGCGACGGCGCCCTCGACGCCGCAGTGGCCGCCGTGCGCCACATGGAGGACGAGCCGCTGCTCAATGCGGGAATCGGTGCGTGCCTGAACCGGGACGGGGTGGTCGAGCTCGACGCTGGAGTCATGCGCGGCGCTGACCTGGCCGCCGGCGGCGCGGCGGGCCTGCGCGACGTCCGCCATCCCATCGACCTTGCGCTCGCGGTCATGCTAGACGGCCGCCACGTGCTGCTGGTGGCCGACGGCGCGTCACGGTTCGCCCGCGAGAACGGGCTCGAGATGTGCGACCCCTCGATCTTCGTCACCGACCGCAAGCGCCAGGAGCTCCTCCACGGCGCCGACACCGTCGGTGCGGTGGCGCGCGATTCGGACGGTCGTTTGGCGGTGGCCGTGTCGACCGGCGGCGTCACGGGCAAGCTGCCCGGGCGCATCGGCGATTCGCCGATACCGGGTGCGGGCTTCTACGCCGACGATCGGTTCGGCGCGGTCTGCGGGACCGGCAAGGGCGAAGCATTCATCCGGTTGGGCCTGGCCCGCCTGATGGTGGTCGAGCTGGAGCACGGGCTGGAAGCAGAGAAGGTGGCGCACGGCGCCGTCGAAATGCTCGGTCGCGTGCTCAAGGCCGAGGGCGGGGTGATCGTCATCGGTCGCGACGGCCCTCCCCAGGCTGCTTTCAACACGCCGGCCATGCCTTTCGCGATCGCGCAGTAGTGGCCGATTCAGCCAACGCCGGCGAGCTGATCGCGCTGGCGCTCAAGCGCGCAGGGGTCAGTCACCTCTTCACGCTGAACGGCGGTCACATCTGGCCCATCCTCATGGGAGCCGAGGCGCACGGTATCCGGATCATCGACGTGCGCCACGAGCAGTCCGCCGCGTTCGCCGCCGAGGGTTGGGCGAAGGTGACGAGGCAGTGCGGCGTCGCGGCCGTGACCGCCGGGCCCGGGGTGACCAATGCGACGTCGGCGCTCGCGCAGGCGCAGTCCGGCGACAGCCCGCTCTTCGTGATCGGAGGCCGCGCGCCGCAGGCGCGTTGGGGCATGGGCTCACTCCAGGAGATGGACCATGTCGAGGTCGTCAAGAGCATCACCAAGAAAGCGGTGACTCTGACCGATGCGGAAGATGCTTACGCCACGGCGGCCGAATGCGTTCGAACCGCCTTGAGCGCTCGCACCGGGCCGGTCTTCATGGACATCCCGCTCGATGTGTTCTTCGGTGCCGCCGACCTGCGCGAGGCGACAGAGCACCTCACCCCCGACCTCGGTGCCTCGCCCGACCCGGACCTGGTGGCCCGCGCGGCGCGACTCATCGGGGGCGCGCATCGACCCGCCGTGATCGCGGGCGGCAGCGTGTGGTGGGCCCATGCCGAGGACGAGCTGAAAGCCCTGGTCGAGACCGCGCAACTTCCGCTGACGGTAAACGGGATGGCGCGCGGGGCGCTGCCGCCCGCACACCCCCTGTTCTTTCCCCGCGCGCGGGGGCCGGCCCTGGGTGAGGCGGACGTGATCGTGGTGGTCGGGGCGCTCCTGGACTTCCGCTTGAACTTCGGCCAGCCGCCGGTTTTCGCCGAAGACGCGCGCCTGATCTTCATCGACGTGGACAGCCACCGCAAGCACCGAGCCGGAGAGGTCTCGATCTACGGCGACCTGAAGGCGGCGTTGGGCGCGCTCGCAAACGCCGTCGGCGGTGGCGCCGAGCGGCCCGAGTGGCTCGGCAGGCTGCGTGAGGCAGAGGCGGCATCGCGCCGGCGCGACGAAACGATGGTGCGCTCGGACTCCTCGCCCGTCCATCCTGCGCGGCTGATCGCAGAGGTGGACCGATTCAGCGACCCAGACGCGATCATCGTGGGCGACGGCGGGGACTTCGTCTCGTTCGCCGGCCGCTTGATCGAGAGGCAGAAGCCGGGGCTGTGGATCGACCCCGGGCCTTTCGGCTGCCTCGGTTCCGGCCCCGGCTACGCCCTGGCCGCCAAGCTTGCCCACCCGCAACGGCAGGTCATCCTGCTCTCGGGGGACGGCGCCTTCGGGTTCTCGGCGATGGAGTTCGACACCATGGTCCGCCACCGGATCCCGGTCGTCTGCGTGGTCGGCAACAACGGCATCTGGGCGCTCGAGAAGCACCCCATGCAGAGCATGCTAGGGACCAGCATCGCGGCCGACCTCGGCCACCGGACGAGGTACGACAGGATCGTGGAGTCCCTGGGGGGCCACGGTGAGATGGTGGATCGGCCGGAAGAGATCAGGCCGGCCCTCGAGCGCGCTTTCAAGTCGGGCCTCCCCGCGTGCATCAACGTTATTTGTGACCCCGGGGCCGAATATCCGCGATCATCTGTGTTGATGTGAGCGCAGCACAGCTCAAACCTGTCGTCGAAGCTGATGAATGGCGCACCGCCCAGTCGCAGTTCGATGAGGCCGCCGAGATCATCAAGCTCGAGCCCTGGCTGCGGGAGGTGCTGCGCGAGGTCCAGCGGGAGTTCACCTGCAACTTCCCCGTGAAGATGGATACGGGCCACCTGCGGATGTTCACCGGCTACCGGGTGCAGCACAACATCAACCGCGGCCCGGCCAAGGGCGGCATCCGGTATCACCCCGACGTCTCCCTCAACGAGGTCAAGGCCCTGGCGATGTGGATGACGTGGAAGTGCGCGGTCGTCAACATCCCGTTCGGCGGCGCAAAAGGCGGCATCATCGTCAACCCCAGCGAGCTCTCGCTCAACGAGCTCGAGCACATGACGCGGCGTTTCGCCACCGAGATCTCGATCCTCATCGGAGCGGACCGCGACATCCCGGCGCCGGACGTCAACACCAACGGTCAGACCATGGCGTGGATCATGGACACGCTGTCGATGCACCTCGGCTTCTCGGCGCCCGCTTCGGTCACGGGCAAGCCGATCGAGGTGGGCGGCTCGCTCGGCCGCATCGAGGCCACCGGTCGCGGCGTGACCATTTGCGCGATGGCGGCGCTGGAGCACCTGGACCGCAACCCGCACCAGACGCGCGTGGTCGTGCAGGGCTTTGGCAACGTCGGCAGCATCAGCGCGAAGCTGCTTGAAGAGGCGGGGTGCACGGTGATCGCCGTCTCAGAGGATTACGGCGGCATCTACAACCCGCTCGGGCTTTCGATCAAGCGCGTGCTCGAATACCGGGCGCGAGAGAAGACCTTGAATGGGTTCCCAGGGGCGCAGGCGATCAGCAACCAGGACATCCTCACCCTCGACTGCGACCTCCTCGTCCCGGCCGCCATCGGCAACCAGCTGACCTCGCGCAATGCTCGCGACGTCAAGGCCACGCTGATCGTCGAGGGCGCCAACGGGCCGACGACCCCGGAGGCGGACGCAATCTTCCGGGAGCGCGACATCTTCGTGGTGCCTGACATCCTCGCCAACGCGGGCGGGGTCACGGTCTCGTACTTCGAATGGGTCCAGGACCTGCAGTCCTTTTTCTGGTCGGAGCACGAGGTGAACCAGAAGTTGAAGGCGATCCTCTCACGCGCCTTCGGCGAGGTGCTCAAGACCAAGCTCGAGCGCAAGCTCGACATGCGCATGGCCGCCTACGTGCAGGCGGTGTCGAGGGTGGCGGGCGCGACCCGGGAACGCGGCCTCTACCCCTGATGAGGCGCGGGTGAGGACAGGTGTCCTCCCCCGCGGGACCCCCTCCTCTCCCACAGCACGATGGGAGGCGCCTTGAAGAGATTGCCTGGGGACGGCCGGAGTAAATCCGGCCTACAGCTCCGCCCTGGGCTCAGAAGGCGCGGGTGAGCAATCAGTAAGGTGCGTCCTTAAGGCGCTTCGCGCGAGGGATGTCCTACGCCGCGGGACCCTTAGATCTCCCGGGTCCTGAAGCTCCAGATGCTCAGGCCCAGCATCAGCGCGAACCACACGATGACCCAGAGCAGAAAAGCGGTCGATGGGGGGTCCACCGCGGCGAACGGGTTGGCGCGCGCGACTGTGCCGGCGGCGCGCAGCGTCGCCAGCAGGGTATCCGGCTCCATGGCGTAGATGGCGCCGCGCCACAGCCCGTCGCTCGGCAAGAGCAGGTGGCTGACCACGCCGACGTTCTCGACCGCCTGGTTTTGGAGGCCGGCGCCGATGTCGCCGACCACACCGCCGATCCAGCCCATCAGCCACGCGACCAGCGCGATCACCCCGCCGGTGATCCCGGACAGACGAGTTGATAGCGCCAGGCCGAGCGAGAGCAGGACCAATCCCTCCGCCCCGACGTAGATCACAAGCTGGACCGGGTGCGGCGGGAGGTAGCCGGTCGCCCAGTCCACGGCCGCGAGCTCCAGGAACGCGGAGCCGGCGGCATAGGCCGCGACCAGGATGGCGAGACCGAGCCACTTGCCGATCACGACCTCGCTGCGCCGCAGCGGCCGAGCGAGCATCGACAGCAAGAGCCCGCTTTCCACCTCGCTCGAGATGAGCGGTCCCGCCACGACTGCTGCGCTGAGCGCGAGCACTCCGCTGTACATGAAGACGACCACGATCAGGAGCTGCGAGGTGATCAGCGCCACCTGCACAGCCGGGAGCGGGCTCCCATCGCTGCGGGTCACGGTGGTGATCTTGTGGAAGCCCCAACCGGAGAAGCCGACCACGATCAGGGTGAGTACGAGCAGGGCGAGCAGCAGGCGCCGTCGAGCAGCTTCCTGAATGGTCAGCCGCGCGATCACCAGGATGGGCGGCACTACTTGTCGTCCTCCGCGTCGAGCAGCTGGAGGAAGCGGTCCTCGAGCGTCTGGTGTCGAGGCGCCACCTCGTAAATTCGCCCGCCCATCGCGACGATTTGAGAAACCAGGTCTGGCACACGGTCGGCGCCCAGGTTGGTGAATGTCATCTGGTCGCCCTCGTCGTCGACGTTCCCGAAGTCGGACAGCTTGTTCCTGTCCGCCTGGGCGAGGCCGGTGACGCGCACGCGCACGGCGGTCCCGCTCAACAGCTCGTCCATCGTGCCGGAGGCGATGACGCGGCCGTGGTCGACGACCGCCACCCGGTCGCAGACCTGCTCGACTTCGCTGAGCAGGTGCGAGTTGAGGAAGACGGCAGAGCCGCGCGACGCGAGCCCGCGGATGATCTGGCGCACGTCGTGACGGCCGACGGGGTCGAGCGCGGAGGTTGGCTCGTCGAGGAACACCAGCTCGGGTTCGCCGAGGAGCGCCGCGCCCAGGCCCAGGCGCTGCTGCATGCCCTTGGAGAAGGTGCCGACCCGGTCGCGGGCGCGCTCGGTCAGGCCGACGGTCTCGAGCGCGGTGGAGATCTCGTCGTCCCAGCTGGAGCGAGGCAGCGGGGCCAGCTCGCAGTGGAGGGCGAGCACCTCTCGCGCCGAGAGCCACGCCTGGTAGCGGAACAGCTCGGGCAGATAGCCGATCCGGCGGCGCGTCGCAAGGTCTCCGATGGGGCGGCCGAGCAGCCAGGCCTGACCGGAGGTCGGCTTGAGGAGGCCGAGCAGCAGCTTGACCGAGGTGGTCTTGCCGGCCCCGTTGGGGCCGAGGAACCCGAACACCTCCCCGCGGGGCACCGTCATGGTGAGGCCCGCCACCGCGACTGTGTGCCCGAAGCTCTTCGAGAGCTCGACTGTCCTGATCGCGGGTGAGCCGGCGACCGCCCCATCGGAGGCGGCCGCCCTGCTTTCTACTGCTGCGTCAGCCACTGATTCAGGCTAACGGCCGACAGCTAATTCAGGTTATTGGCGATGTCGATCGCGTCCGACTGCTTGATCGTCCCTGCGACCGCGTACACGACGCCGTTCTTGACCCAGATGACGCCCGAGCCGACTCCAGTGTTGTCCCCCAGGGCAAGGCCCTGGACGCCCTGGACCTTGACTTTCGACGAGGTCGCGTACTGGATGGGGACCGGGATGGGAAGGGTGGTGCTGGGGTCACCGATCGCCTTGATCGCGGCGGCGAGCTCGGGTGAGATGCCGGGCAGCGTGAGCAGGTAGCGCTCCAGCTGCTTGACGGTGACCTGGGATGAGCTGGAGGTGGCCGTGGGGGCCGAAGACTTGCCCACGATGAGCTCGGGCAGGTTCGCCTGGCTCACATCCGAGCCTTTAGGCGCACTGAGCTTGCCGTAGACCTCGCCGACGGCCGGGCCGACGGTGACGGTCAGCTTCACGCCGTCCATGCCCGCGGGCATCTTGGGCAGCGCCTTGCCTGTGCTTGCCGCGGCCGCGGCGGCCTTGGCTGCGCTGAGGGTGAACTCCGCCTTGGCCTGGGACATCGCGACGTAGGTGATGTCGGACGACACACCCCGCGGCAGGCTTGCGACCTTCGGAGCCTGGAGGCCGGACACGGTGGCCGCCTCCGTGGCGCTCGTGGCGACCTGGACCTGCGGCTTCTGGGTCCAAGTGACCGTGCCATAGCTGCTGAGCTGAGACAGCGCCTCCATGTCGGCGAGGGTCACCGGCACCGGTGTCACCGAGCTCGGGGCGAACACGACGCCACCCTGGGCCACGACCACGACGAGCAGAGCGACCGCGACCGCTGCGGCCGCGAGGCCGACGACGAAGGGCCGGGAGCCGGGCCTTGCAACCGGGAGGCGGAAACCGAAGCGCGGCTGAGCCTCGGGCGCGGAGCGCACGAGCTGAAGCGCCCGCGCGACGTTGACGTTGGCGTCGGGCACCGCGAGCAGGCTCGAGATGGCCAAGGCGTCCTTCGAGGCGACCTCAAATCGAGACTTGCACTCGGCGCAGGTCTCCAGGTGGCGGGCGTCCGCCCCAGTCCTGGCGTCCGGATCATCGATCATCCGGCGCAGTGTTCCGTCATTCAGATGTGCCACGAGTGACCTCCTTGCGCAGGCTTGTTTCCGCGCGTCTCAACAAAGTTCCGACCTGACCGATGCCGACGCCGAGCGCCTGCGCGACTTCCGCGTAGCTGAGCCCGCTGGCCCTGAGCACGAGCACGGCGGCCGGTTTCGGCGCCAGCCGCGCCAGACCCTGCCGCACCCGGCGGCGGTCCTCGTCGACCTCGAGCTGCTTTTGTGGGTCGAGGGTGCGGTCGCCCTCCTGGACCGCCTGCGCGACCTCGCGCCGCTGCCGGCGCTTGGCCCCGCGCAGACGGTTCAGCGCCGAGTGGGCGGCTGCCCGGTGCAGCCACGCCGGCGCGTACTGGGCGCTGGCCGAGTGCAGTCGATGGAAGTCGACAAAGACCTCCTGGGCTACGTCCTCCGCCTCGTTCGGGTCGGCCAGCACGCGGTTGGCGATGCGCACCACGCGCGCATATTCGGCGGTGAAAAGTGCGTCAAACGACTCGTCGTCAGACCTGACGCCGGACACGCGCCTCACCCCGAGATTCATGCTCACTACAGATCAAGCACCGCCGAGGGCGGATTTGTGACACGTTCATGTCGCTTTGGCTCGGCGCCAGAGGTGGGTGGCCAAGGCCCCCACGAATGGGCCGCCCCAGATCCCGGCCGAGAGCACAGCGGCGAAGACGACGACCGCGTCGATGCTTTCGCGACCTGCGCCCTGCCAGTAGACGTCCTGCAAGTTGAGCCACAGGGCGAACTCGTCCAGTGTCAGGGCGGCGCCGATGCCGAACGCAATCGCCGTCAGGCTCGCCGTCCAGCCCGAGCCGACGCCCTCCTCGATGAGCCACACGTAGCCCACCAGGAGCAGGATCAGGATGCCCCAGACCAGGTGATGGATGTGCAAGCCGCCTGAGGTCACGTTGTGGAACGGCCCCACGCCGGCGCGAATCATGTGCGTGAGTGCGCGCACGATGCCAAAGGTCGCGAGGAATCCGAGAGATGCCAGGAACAGGCGCTCCCTGCGCTCGCTCTGAAAATGAAACGTGTAGAGCTTCCTGAGCGTGGCCACGCCGGCGCGGCTAGCCGGCCAGTGGCTTACGGCGCCTGGCGCTGCGAGCGATCTCGTCCTCGACGATCGCAAAGTCGTTTTTGGGCAGCGCGTGGATGTGCCCCTGGAAAGCCAGCGTCCAGTGCTCGGGCGGCCACTTGCGGACGTAGTCGAGGCGGTACGCGAGGTCTTTGGCGGGGACCCAGTCGGCCTCGTCGAGCACGAAGTCGGGCCTGATGTGAACGCGCCACGGGTAGTCCTCGTCGCGGCGCGTCGACCTCCAGATCGGGGTGTGGTCCTCATACATGGGCGATCCCACCGTGACGGTCGCGGCAAAGGCCATCCGCCCTGTGATGTAGTAGAGCACCCGGTCACCGACGTGCATCGTCTCGACTCGCCGGCGGTGTCGACTCTTCAGCCCCTGGATGCTGTATGCGTGCTCGCGCGTCTTGCGAAAGTTGTCGGGCGAGCTGACGATCATCCAGTACTGGGCCGAGCGGCCTCCACCCCCGCCTCCGGACTTGCGCTTGCGCTTGGACCGGCCGGCTCTGGCGGGCCGATCCGACGGCGGCCCCGACTGCTCGGGCGGTTGAGTCTCCTCGACGTTGTCGGCCATGGGCGAATTGTCGTCCTACCGGATGATCGGGGGGACTGGGCCGAGGTCCTCAGGCTCGGGCAAAAGAGCGGTGAGGTTGCGAAGCTGCCCGATGTGGCTCATTTCGTGCCGTGCTACGAGGCGGCACACGTCGAGCAGGCTGACCTCTCCGCCCCGGGGGTCCGTGATCGTTCGCTCCCACTCGACCTTGCCCCAGCCGTGCAGCAAATCCACGGTCCGCCGGCGCACACGGGCAAAGTCTTCGAGCGCCTCCTGCAGGGGGCGGTCGAGAACCTGGTCGTGCACGGGGTCGATGGTCGCGCGAACGTCGGCGGTGCTCTTGCCTTCCAGGTGCGTTCGCCGCAAGAGACCATCGACCTTGGTGCCGGAATCGAGCAG
This sequence comes from Candidatus Dormiibacterota bacterium, assembly GCA_035468355.1. Classification (GTDB taxonomy): domain Bacteria; phylum Chloroflexota; class Dormibacteria; order Dormibacterales; family Dormibacteraceae; genus DATKSS01. The sequence continues at coordinate 6,136 of DATITA010000024.1, read as the reverse complement.
GTGTGCAATCAGCGAGCCGAGCGTCGGGAACGCGGGCCCGTGTCGGTAGCGCAGCCGGGCCTCGTCCAGCCCGTAGGCCAGGTCGCTGATGTGCTCCGGCACGGAGCTCATCAGCAGCACAGCGTCGGCGGCCGACATCTCCTCGTGGAGTTCCATCACCTCAACAGTACATACTCAACCGCGGTGGCCCAGGTAATGGCTGCGTGCGAAAGGTGCGGTTCGAACCTCGAACCGGATGCCTCCTACTGCGAGCGGTGCGGCACTCGCACGCGCCGTGCCCGCAGGTTGGTGGGAATCGCGATCAGGGTAGAGCTCCTGGTGTTCGCGCTCGTCGCCATCATCGTGATCGGCTTCGCCTGGATCTACTCGTCACAGAGCTGAGGTTTCGCCGGGTACCGGGCGAACGCTAGCGCCGGTAGATCGCCTTCCCATCGACCTCGTCTTCCCACCCCACGAAATCTTCGATTTCGTGGGGACCCCGGGTGTTGCTTTCAGCGGCGATAAACAGCCTTACCGTCCACTTCGTCTTTGTTGAGGCGCTTGTTCAGGTGCAGCCCCTCGAGAAGGAACTCGATGACCGAGGCGCGAACCTCGGGGCGGTCGGGTAGGCCGAGTTTCTTCAATGCGCTGGCAAGCTCGGGAAGGTCGCCGATCGCTCGCGTGTACGTGCGCGCGGCGATGCCCTCGCCGACCTCGAGCATGCTGCCCTCTTCGAACCGCGACACGATGCTCTCGAACTGCGCGGCCGAGAAATGCCGGCTGAACACGGCGCTCACCGCGCCGCGCTCGAGGCGCGCCAGCACCTGCTCCTCCTTCCCTTCGTCGAGTGCTTCGATCTCGACGCGACCCGCGGTCGATGACGCGAGGAATGCGAGGTCGGTGATGCGAGGGACGGCGAGGGACTCGCCCAACCGGGCCGCGCGCCGCACCGCATTGCTAGCGAGGTTCTCGAAGTTTGCGATGGACATGCGCACCGAGACGCCTGACGACTGTGAGATGTGGGGGCTGCGCCGTGCGAGGTGCGTGAGCTCGGCGACGATCTCCTTCATAAAAGACGGGAAGACGAGCTCGAAGTCCGCGGGGACGGGATGCCTCTCCGACTCCATGATCTGCATCTCTTCGCCGATGGTCAGCGGATAGTGAGTGCGCACCTGCGACCCGAAGCGGTCTTTGAGCGGGGTGATGATGCGGCCACGTGACGTGTAATCCTCGGGGTTGGCGCTCGCGATCACGAACAGGTCGAGCGGCAGCCGCACGCGATAGCCGCGGATCTGCACGTCCTTTTCTTCCATGATGTTGAGTAGGCCGACCTGGATACGCTCGGCAAGGTCGGGCAGCTCGTTGATGCCGAAGATCCCGCGGTTCGTGCGCGGCAGCAGGCCATAGTGGATGGTCAGCTCGTCGGACAGGTAACGGCCCTCCGCAACCTTGATCGGGTCGACCTCGCCGATGAGGTCGGCGATCGAGATGTCAGGGGTGGCCAGCTTCTCGCCGTAGCGCCGGTCGCGCTCGATCCAGGCTATCTCGACAGAGTCTCCGTGCTTCTCCAGCAGATCGAGGCAGCGGCGGCAGATCGGCGCGTAAGGGTGGTCGTTGACCTCGCAGCCCGCGATCGCGGGCACGCGTTCGTCAAGCAGGGAGACGAGCGAACGCATGATGCGGCTCTTGGCCTGACCGCGCTCGCCGAGAATGATGACGTCGTGGCCCGAAATGACCGCGTTGGCGAGCTGCGGCAGCACCGTATCGTCGTACCCGACGATGCCCGCGAGCAGTGGCTCCCCCGAGCGCAGCCGCGCGATGAGGTTGCGACGCATCTCCTGCTTGACCGTCTCGTGCTGGTGCCCACTGGCGCGAAGCTCCGCGATGGTCCGGGGCCGAGCTGTCGCCACCCCTGCACTATAGACAAGAGAGGATGAGTTCTTTGTTAGCGATCAGCGAACAAACGCCGACCATCGAAAGCAATTGCTCAATGTCCTCGGAACAAGTTGATGGGCGGCGTTGGCGCCGGATTGACGACCGCGCGCAGTTAGACTGCTCGGCGATTTGACTCATTCCATCCGCGCTCGATACGAGGCCGCGCACGATGACGGCCGCCCGCTGCTCGGCGGCCATCGCGGCAACCCTGCGACGAATCCTGAGAACACGCTGCGCTCATTCAGCTCCGCCATCGAGGCGGGCTGCGACCTCGTCGAGTGCGACGTGCACCTGTCGTCTGACGGCCGGCTGGTCGTCATCCACGATCACACGCTCGAACGCACGACCAGTGGCACCGGCCTCGTCCGCGACCACACGGCTTCAGACCTGCGCAAGCTGGACGCCGGCCAGGGCGAGCGTATCCCTCTGCTCCAGGAGGTCGTCGAGCTGGCGCTCGGCAGGGTCGGACTCGTGATCGAGATCAAGCAGATACCTTTCCAGTACACCGGTCTCGAGGAGAAGCTCCTCGCCATGCTCCGCCAGCTCGGCGCGGTCCAGGAATGCGCCGTCATCTCCTTTCACCACCCCTCGATCCGCATCCTCCGCGAGATGGAGCCGAAGCTGCAGCTGGGCATCCTGGAGGGGGCGCGGCCGCTGCGCCCGGCGGCGATGATGCGCGAGGCCGGGGCCGATGTCTACTCTCCACACTGGGGCGCGACCGATCCCGAGCTGGTCAAAGAGGTGCACGCCGCGGGTGGAGCGGTCGCCGTCTGGCCGGTCGACGACGAGGCTGCGATCGCGTGGTGCAAGTATTGCAAGCCTGACTCGATCTTCAGCAACCGTCCCGTGGAGGTCGGCGCAGCCCTCAGGTCCTGATCCGTTACAGGCGCGCCTCGGCCGGCGTTGCCTCAAATGTGCCCCAGTCGGTCCGCGCACCTACCATGAACCGGCCGTGCTCGCCGACCGGGCGCCCTTCGAAGACCTGTACCGGGACTATCTCGGTCGCATCTACGCGTACATCCGGTCCCAGGTCGCGACGCCGGCCGACGCCGAGGACATCACGGCTCAGGTGTTCATGAACGCCTACCAGGCCTACGCGCGCTTCGAGGCCCGAAACACGACCCCGGCGGCATGGCTGTTTCGCATCGCGCGCAACGCCACGCTCGATCACTTTCGAGCCCACGGCCGCCGCGAGCGCCTGCGCCGGACGATCGAGCACCAGCCGCAGGCGGAGGAGGACCCGGCGGCAGAGGCGGAGGAGCGGATCAGGTATCGGGCGCTGCTCGAACACGTGTCGCGCCTGCCCGAGCGCCAGCGCGATGCGATATCGCTGCGACATTCCGGGCTCAGCTTCGAAGAGGTCGGCACCCTGATGAGCTGCAGCGAGGACGCGGCCAAGATGCTGTACCACAGGGCCCTGAAGGCGTTGAAGGATTCGGTTCAGAAGGAGGAGGTGTGAGGACCCGATGAGCGAGCCGGAAGACGAGCTCGAGCTGCAGGCGCTTCAGCGCCGGCTCGACGACGCCTTCGGGACTACGAGGCCGCGTCCCGGGTTCGAGGACGACCTGTGGCTGCGCATGCAATCGCGCCGGCCGTTCACCACCCGCTTGAGCGACGCGCTCGCGGGCCTGGTCCAGGGCATCCGGGCGGTGCCGGCGGTTCCGCTGGCGTCCGTCGCGGCGGTGCTGGTCGTGCTGATCGGGGTCGGCGTGTTCAACTTGAGCGGTCTGGGGCGTGGAGGCGCCGCCACCTCGTCGGCCCCTCTCGCCCTGAACGGAGAGGCGGGGAGATCCGCCGCCGGGTCGGTGGTTTCGTTTGGCCGTCTCCCCTCGCCTGTGTTCGCGCGCGCCGGCGCTGACCAGGGGCCCTCTTACAACCAGACCGCCCCTACACCCGCCGCCACCAGGTACCTGGGCCCGGTCAAGCTGACCTGGACGGGCCGGCTCGACGTCTCGATCGGAGCAGCCCCTGTGTTCCGCTACTCGGAGCCGTCCATCACCTCCGCCGATCAGTTCGCCGCCTCGCTCGGCGCCGCGCTCGAGCGCCGGCCCGCCGGGCAGCTCGGCCTGTACACCGCATCCGACTACACGTTGACCGTCCGCGGCACGGTCCAGGCGCCGGCGCAGGAGCCGGCGTACTTCATTCTCACCGACGCCTCGCTGCCGGGAGTTTCGGCCGCTGGGGCGCAGCCGGCCGACATCGCCCAGCTGTTTCTCGCCGAGCACAGCCTCGCGCCGCAGTGGCCGTTCACGACCAGCGTCGACGGCCCAGCCGACCAGCTGAAAGTCCACTTCCTCCGCCAGTTCGAAGCGCCCGGATACGGGCCGGCCAACCTCGTCGACGGCGCCGGAAACTCCTACGGCCTGGAGGTCGACCTCAACGGCACGCGCCCCGTCCTGGTGGCGGGACCGCTGCCGGTCAGCCTCGCCTCGGCCTCCTATCCGATCATCACCGGCGACCAGGCGGTGCGCGCCGCCCTCGCGTCCTCACCACCGCCGGCGGCTGACGCGGTGGCGCCGGTCAACGTCCAGCTGACCAGCGCCGAGCTCGTCTACACCCTGGTCGCGGCCGGTGATCACAGCTTCTACGAGCCGGCGTTTCTTTTCTCGGGGTCGTTCCAGGTCGACGGCGTGCAGTACGTGAAGCGGGTGCTGGTGCCCGCGGTCGATCCCTCCCACCGCAGCTAATTGCGCCGCATCCTCACCATCGGGCATTCCACCCGCTCGCTCGACGAGCTGGTCGAGCTGCTGCACCACCACCAAGTCGGGCTGCTGGTCGACGTGCGGACCGTGCCGGCGTCGCGTCGGATGCCATATTTCGTCAAAGCTGCCCTTGAGCGCTCGCTGCCGGCTCATCGCGTTGAGTACGTGCACATGCCCGAGCTGGGCGGTCTTCGCAAACCGAGGGCGGATTCGATCAACACGCACTGGCGCAACGTTGGTTTTCGCGGTTATGCCGACTACATGCAGACGTCCGAGTTCTGGCAGGGCATCGACAGGTTGTCGAGCTTTTGCAACCGCGGCGAGGAGGTCGCGATCATGTGCGCCGAGGCGGTGCCGTGGCGCTGCCACCGATCTTTGATCTCGGACGCGCTCACGGCCCGGGGTGTCGAGGTGCGCCACATCACCAGCAAGACCCAGCCCGCGCGGCACACCATCACGCCCTTCGCGCGAGTCGCCGATTCCCGCATCACCTACGCGCCGCCGGATACACTCCCGATCTGAGGAAAGGGGATGGGTAAGAAACAGGTCAGGCAAGTTCGCCAGCAGATGCGCAAGGTTCAGCCCAAGCCGGCTGGGTCCAACGCCGCCGGCGCGACCCGCAAACAGCGCGAGCGGTTCGTCCAGTCGGGCGGGATGCTCCAGGGGTACGCGCCTGAGCTGGTCCTGCGCGTCGGCTACATCTCGGTGGCGGCGGCGGTGATCTGCGTGATGGTCATCGCGGTCCTGCTCGCATTCGTGCCGCCTGTGTACGGCTGGGCGGATGCGATCGCGGCCTCCATCGCATGGGTGCTCCCGATCGCGCTGCTCGCGAGCTTCGTGGCCCCGGGCTTCATGCTCGCCCTCAAGGATCGGAAGGCTGAGGCCAGGCTCGTCCAGGGCCAGCTGGTCGGCGCAAGCTCGGTCAGCACCTCGATGGGACTGGGCATGATGATGGTCCAGACCCGCGGCGGCGTCGAGCAGTACCTGGTCCCGCCGGCGCGCCTCAAGCAGGTGCCGGGCAACCAGGTCAACGTCGTCCTGACCGTCACACCCAACCTTCGCCACGTCCGGTCGGTGGGGGTGATGGGACAGCGCATGGTCGGGCGGGTGGAGCCGCCGGTGCCACCGGTCATGAAACGGCTGCAGCTGCTTCCCCTGATGACGCCGCTCGGGCTCGCTCTTGGCGCGGTGATCGGCGACGACGCGGTCGCGCTGGCGCCGATCGAGCCATCTTTGCTCCACGCGACCGTGGCGGTGCTGGTCGGCGCTGCGCTGGCCGGGGCGGTCTACGGCGCCTCTTTCCTCTTGCAGCGCCGCATGATGACCGAGGTCCAGGCCCTCATGCCCAAGACCTAGAGGTCGCGCCGTCGACCAGGCTCTGGGCGGTTCTCGCTCTCCTTGTGCTCGGCGCCTATCACTTGCTCCGTGTTGCCGCGAGCCGGTGCACAGGGTCGCAGTGCGACTCGTACATACCCCTTTCTCTGTTGGTTCCGATCCTCATCATGGCGATGATCACGGTC
>DATITA010000023.1:0-6244 GCA_035468355.1 Candidatus Dormiibacterota bacterium | reverse complement strand
ACCTCGGTGCCGGTGCGGACGGCCCGCGTCGCGGGGTTGATGTCGACGGCCACGGTCCGGGCCTTCGGGTTGGATGTCATCCGGTGAACGACCTTAAGCTATCGACCGTGCGGATTGCGATCGGCCGGGCCACGGCCGCTTTGATCCTGGTTCTCGCTGCGGCCTGCCTCCTCCAGCTCAACGATTCGATGGCGCCAGCCCAGGTCACGCCGGCGTCACGGGATGTCGTGGCCGCTCCGATCGAGGTCGCCCAGGTGGTCCCGGCGGGTCGCGAATATTTCGTCTCGCGTCACGATGTCATCGCTCTCGGCGCTCGCGAGATCGACCTCCCGATCCTGATGTATCACTACATACGCAAGCCGCCATCGACTCGCACCGACATGCTCGGGTACAGGCTCTCCGTGTCACCCCAGGCCTTCCAATCACAGATGGACTGGCTGGAGGCGAACGGATATCACCCGGTGGATTTCAACGACGTGCGCGCGTATTTCTCGGGCGTACGCCCACTGCCGACCAAGCCCGTCGTGATAACTCTCGACGATGGTTACAAAGACCTCTACACGACCGCGTTTCCGATCCTTGCAGCCCACCGCTTCAAGGCGGTCGCCTACATCGTCAGTAGCCTTGTCGGCCAGCCGCGATACGTCACTAGCGACCAGATCCTCGAGATGGACGGTGGCGGGATCGAGATTGCCTCGCACACGGTCGACCATGCCGATCTGGCACGTTCGTCTCTAGCCTCGGTGACATTCCAGGTCGTGCAGTCCAAGCGCTGGCTCGAGCAGCTGGTCGGGCATCCGGTGGTCGACTTCGCTTACCCCTCAGGCCAGTTCAACTCGCGGGTGATCGCCGCGCTGAAGCTGGCGGGCTATGACACTGCGGTGACGGAGCGTACGTCGACTGTCCACTCCCTCGATGACCGCTACACCTGGGCTCGGGTGCGGGTCGGCGGCGGAGAGACGCTTAAGCTTTTCATCGCGAACCTCGGGCCGACCATGAAATCAACCCGCATCACCACGGTCGATGTCGAGCCGTGATTCTCGGACTTCCGCGCCCCTGGATCGTCCCGTTACCAGTGACGGGCAGTGAGCCGTCTTGAGCAGACCCGGATTCTTGGGGTCCGGGTCGACTGCCTGGACATGACCTCGGCGCTCGCACGGATCGAAGCGTTCGCCGCCGGAGGCGGCCATCACCTCGTCGCCACCGTGAACCCCGAGTTCGTCATGCGCGCGCGGCAGGACCCGGAGTTCGCCCGGGTTCTCGAGTCGGCTGACCTGTGCCTGGCGGATGGGACGGGGGTCGTCTGGGCGGCGCGGCGGCAGGGCTGCGCGCTTCGCAAACCGGTGGCCGGAACCGACATGCTGCCCTTGCTCGCCTCGATGTGCGCGCGGCGTGGCTTCCGCCTCTTTCTGCTCGGCGCGGGGCCCGGAGTCGCAGATGAGCTGGCCGCGGGCCTCAGGGCTCGCCATCCCTCGCTTCTCGTCGCCTCACACTCCGGCTCGCCGGCCCCGAGCGACGACGACGAGTCTGTGCGGTTCATTCGCGAGCATGGGACCCAGGTCCTGCTTGTCGCTTACGGCGCACCCAACCAGGAGAAGTGGATCGACCGTACGAAAGATCGGATGGACGTCGCGGTCGCGATGGGCGTGGGCGGCGCGTTCGATTACCTGACCGGGAGAGTGCCGCGGGCGCCGGCGTCGATGAGACGGGCAGGTCTCGAGTGGCTGCACAGGCTCGTCCACCAGCCATGGCGCATCAGGAGGATGGCCGTCTTGCCCGTTTACGCCATCAAGGTCATGCTCTCGGCCAAGTAGCATTCCGACGCGTGGCCGGCGATCCGCCCAGGCTCAGCGTCGTCATCCCCTGCTACAACGAGGAGCAGAGGCTGCCGCGCACGATCGAGCAGGTCGAGCGCTACCTGGACGCCAGGAAGGTTTCGTACGAGATCGTGCTGGTGGACGACGGCAGCACTGACGGCACGCGCATGGTGATGGAGGCGGCCGCCGAGCGGAACCCGGTGGTGCGCCTCGAAGTGCTGCCTCACAACCGCGGCAAAGGTCGTGCGCTCGCCGTGGGCGTAGCGGTGGCCCAAGGCGCGCAGGTCCTGGTCACGGACGCGGATCTCTCGACCCCGATCGAAGAGCTCGACCACCTGGAGGCAGCGCTGGCGACCGGCGCTGGCGTAGCCATCGCCTCCAGGGCCCTGCGGGGCTCACGCGTCGAGATCTCGCAGCCCTTTTACCGCGTGCTCATGGGCAAGACGTTCAACCTCCTCGTCCAGGCGGTGCTCCTGCCGGGGATCTGGGACACGCAATGCGGATTCAAGCTCTTCCGCGCCGACGTCGCCCACGACGTCTTCGCCGCGCTGAGCACGGATGGCTTCGGCTACGACCCCGAGGTGCTCTACCGGGCTCGAAGAAAAGGCATCGAGATCGTCGAGGTGCCGGTCGTCTGGCGTAACTCCGCTCCGACCAAGGTGAGCGCCATGCGCAGCTCGATCGACATGTTCAAGCACGTGCTCAGGGTCAGGTTCAAGAGTTGAGCGTCGGAGGGAGCCTTACCGCGCGGCGGTCGGCGCCCACCGAGGTCCTCGTGGTGCTGCCGACCTTCAACGAGCGGTCCAACCTCGAGCAGGTCGTGGCCGGCGTGCGTCACCTCGGGCACGACGTGCTGATCGTCGACGACGCGTCGCCCGACGGGACCGGCGAGCTGGCCGACGGTCTCGCCGCCGCCGACTCCGGCGTCCGCGTGCTTCATCGCCAGCGCAAGCTCGGGCTGGGCAGCGCGTATGAAGATGCATTTCGAATCGGCCTTGCGGACGGTTCGGCGCTGTTCGTCGAGATGGACGCGGACGGCTCGCACCGGCCGCAAGATCTTGACGCCATCGTGGAGGCGGCGCGCGGGTGCGGTGGGCTGGCGATCGGCTCGCGCTACATCAAAGGCGGCGAGATCGTGGGCTGGCCGGCGCATCGCTGGCTGCTCTCGTGGGCCGCGAACACGTACTGCCGGATCCTCCTGGGGCTGCGCACGCATGACTGCACGTCAGGCTACCGGTGCTACACCCGCGAGCTGCTCGCGCAGGTCGGTCTCGACCAGGTCGTCTCCCAGGGATACTCATTCCAGATCGAGATGGTGAGCCGGGCCATGCGCCTTGGATTCCCGGTGGTCGAGGTGCCGATCCGCTTCGAAGACCGTGTCGCCGGCGCCTCCAAGGTCTCGCAGGGCGAGATCCGGCGCGCGCTGTGGACGGTGCTGCGGTTGAGCCTGCGGAGATGAGGGAGCCGGCGCCTCCACCACTCAGTCGAGAGGTACCGGCCGAGAAGGGCTCTGGCCCCCACTCGCGCTGGCAGGCGTGGCGCCTGCCACTGCTCACAGGCCTCGCCCTCGCTGCGGTGACCGCGGTGCCCTACGTCTACGCGTACGCAGTCCAACCCACCGGCCACGTCTTCATGGGCTTCTTCTTCTTGGGAGACGACGCCAACACGTACCTGGCCAAGATGCGGCAGGGATGGGAGGGGGCCTGGGCGTGGGAGAACCGCTACACGACCGAGACGAGCCCGGCCGCATTCCTGTTCCTGTTCTGGATCTTGCTGGGCCACGTCGCCGCACTCCTGCACCTTCCGTTGATCGTCGTCTTTCACCTCGCGAGGATCGCCGCGGCATTCGCGCTGATGGGCGCCGCCTGGTTCTTCGTCGGCCATTTCATAAAGGACCCCTCTGCCCGCCGGTTCGCCTTCTTCTTCTGCGCCGTCGGGCTTGGAATGGGATACGTGATCCAGGCGCTGGGACAGCCCGTGATCTTCGGTCACCAGACGGACACCTTGGACTGGCGCATGCCCGAGCTGACCGCCTTTTATTCGGTCCTGGCGCTGCCACATTTCGCGTGGTCCGGGGTGTTCGCCGCGCTGGCGGTCGGCCTGACCCTGAAGGCGATCCAGGGTGGCAGCCTGCGCCTGGCCGTGCTGGCCGGCGCCGCCTGGTTGGGCCAGGCGTCGATCCACCCGCAGATGCCGATCCTCATGGGAGGTGCGGTGGCGCTCGCCCTTGTGCTGCGTCCGGCGTCCAGGCGTGGCTGGGTGGCGGCCGTTCTCGCCTTCGCCATCCCTGCGCCTTACATCCTCTATTCGTACGTCGCCTTCATCGGCAACCCGGAGGTCCAGCGCTGGACCTTCCACTCCAAGAACGCGCTGCCGCCCGAGTCGATCAGCCTGTTCTTCGCGCTCGCGCCCCAGCTGCTGCTCGCGCTGACGGGCATCCCGGGCGCGCTGCGCAGGCGGAGCCGCGAAGACCTCTTTCTCCTGTCCTGGCTGTTGCTGATCGCCGCCATCCTCTACTTGCCCAACCCCGCCGGCGACCTGCGCCGCAGGTTCCTCGACGGCATCTACCTCCCCCTGGACGTGCTCGCCGCCCGCGGGATGTACGAGCTGATCCTCCCGCGGCTGCGCAGCGCCCGGGCCCGCCGCCTGATTCCTTTCTCGTACGTGGCGTTCGCCGCCATGGGCAGCGCCTTTTTGGTGCTGGCGCCGCTGGCCGTGGCGGCGCAGGGCCAGTACACCGTCACCACCGCCGAGTACAACGGGCTGACCTGGTTGGGGGACGAGCCGCAGGGCAGGGTCCTGTCGATGCCGGGAGTCGGACTCTACGTGCCGGCCTACAGCCCGGACACCGTCTACGTCGGCCATTACGACGAGACGTTCGACTACCTGGACAAGACGCAGACGACGTTGAACGTGCTGACCGGGAAGGCCGACGTGCAGCAGTTCATCAGCGACAACCACATCAGGTACGTGGTCTGGACGGCCGACCTTCCCACGCCGCCGCCCGCCGCCCTCGGGGCGGCCGCCTACGACACCCCGAACTTCAAGATCTGGAAGCTTTACTAGGTCGCCCTGACGTAGATCACGGCCACCGAATCCGCGTAGACGAGCTTCCATCCCGGTTGCGTCGCAAGCACGTTGGCGAGCGCCTCACTCCGGTTGTACACGATGTAGTCGACCTTCCACTGGTCCAGCACCTGCTGCCAGTCCGGCCTCAGGGTCTGCACCTCCTCGTACTGGTTGAGTAGCGGGTCACCCATGAGCGCGGCCTCGCCGAAGATGAACACCTTGCGGTTCGGCTGAGGGTAAAACCGGTAAGCGAGGTAGCCGCCCCAGCCGTACTGGTTGTACATGCGCGTGCCGACCTCCGGGTGCTGGGCGAGCCAGTCGGCCGCGCCGCTCGGGTAGCTGGACGCGTCCAGGTTGTGCTGCGTCGATGGGCTGATCGAGTCGGAGACGTGCAGCGCCGTCGCGCCCACGATGACGAGCAGCATCGCCGCCGTGACCAGCGCGAAGATGGGTCGTGGGGGTAGCGAGAGGTCCCATTTGCGTGCGCGGGCGAAATCGCTCCACGCCGCCGAGTACGTGTTGATCAAAACGGGCGTGGCCGCGGCGACGAACAACACGACGTTGCGCACCGACTGCAGAGCAAGCCCGAGGGCGAGCGCAGTGAGGAAGAACTCGTACAGCGAAGGGCGCTTCAGTGCGAAGCCCGCGATCAGCAAGAAGAACATGGCCTCGAAGGGCCGCAGGTAGACCTGGTGGAAGTCCGGCGAGAACCACTCCACGATCAACTTCTGCTGGGCGACGCTGCCCTCGGTCTGGAAGGGGTACGGGTACAGGCTCAGGAAATGAGGGGTCGCGGCGACCGCCACCGCCGACGCGGCCGAGATGATCAAGAGGAAGCGCAGGTGCATGCGGTGCGCCGGGTTGGAACGGTTCCAGGCCCATCCCACGAGCTCCGCCCCGATGGCCGCCGCGAACCAGGCAAAGGCGATTACCCAGCCGCCGTGCATATTGGCCCACAGCACCATGACGAGAGGGAAATAGGTGAGCGCCCGGCTGCGCCCGCTCAGGTATCCCTGCAGCCAGTACAGCTGGAGGCAGCTCAGCGCAAACGTGATCATCTGCGATCGGGGACCCCAGATCGGCGCCCCCGCGATGGCGCCGGCGGCCAACCCGACCCCGACGATGACGAACGGCTGCCTGCGCACCTGCCGGTAGATGAGCAAGAAGCCGGCCCAGGTGATCAGGCCGAAAGCAACGCAGAGCACGCCCAGCCCAACGGTGCTGTAGGTGAGCCACATCAGGACCTCGGTGAGGTACTCGTGGTCGGTCCAGACGTGCGTCGGCACGGTGTAGGTGAAGATGTCGGTGGACGGCAGCCGGTTGTTGGCCACCATCCACTGCCCGATTCGAAGGTGCCA
>DATITA010000022.1:0-16451 GCA_035468355.1 Candidatus Dormiibacterota bacterium | reverse complement strand
GGGGACCTTGACCCCGAGCTCGACCGAGTCGAGATGCGCGACGTGCTCAACCGCGCCATGGTGCACCTGACTCCTCGAGAGCGCGCCATCATGGCCATGCGGTTCTACGACCAGATGTCGCAGTCGGAGATCGCCCGGCGACTCGGGATCAGCCAGATGCATGTGTCGCGCCTCCAGCGTGCCGCCTTGGAGCAGCTTCGCAAGCACGTACCAGAGGAAGGCGGCGCCTGATGAGCGAGGGCTAGGGTGGCGCTGCTGGAGTCGAGAGTGCCTGCGGACCCGCTGGTCCTGTTCCGGCGCTGGTACCGGGAGGCCGTATCGGCGGGCGTGCCCCAACCCGACGCCATGGCGCTCGCCACGTCGGGCCGGCCTGGCCCGTCGGCGCGCATGGTCCTCTTCAAAGGCATCGAGGAAGGAGCCTTCATCTTCTACTCGAACTACGAGAGCCGCAAGGGTCGCGACCTGGCCGATGACGCCCGGGCCGCGATCGTCTTCCATTGGTCCGCGACCCGGCACCAGGTCCGGGTCTCGGGAACCGTCCGCCGGCTGACCCGGCAGCGCTCGCTCGCTTACTTCAGGAGCCGGCCGCGCGGCGCCCGGCTGTCCGCGCTGGCCTCGCGGCAGAGCCGGGTCATCCCGTCGCGAGCCCTGCTCGAGAGGGCGGCGGCGGAGCTGGGGGCGAGCCACCCGACGGACCTTCCGCTGCCCACCGACTGGGGCGGATACGCGCTGCGTCCGCGCTGGCTCGAGTTCTGGGAAAGCCGCGAAGACCGCCTGCACGACCGGCTGCGGTACGTCCGCCGCCAGGGCGCCGCTTGGCGCCTGGAGCGGCTCGCCCCCTAAACTGAGTTCCGCCCCGTGACCGGGAACGAGATCCGCAGACGTTTTCTAGAGCATTTCGCGAGTCGGGAGCATCTGGTGATCCCCAGCGCACCCCTGGTGCCGCATGGGGACCCGAGCACGCTCTTCATCTCGGCCGGAATGCAGCCGCTTCAGCCCTACTACCTGGGCTTTAGCCAACCGCCCGCGCCCCGGCTCGCGTCGGTTCAGAAGTGCTTCCGGACGGTCGACATCGACGAGGTGGGGGATCGCACCCACACGACGATGTTCGAGATGATGGGCAACTTCGCGCCGACTGGGGCGTACTTCAAAGAGACCGCCATCCCTCTCGCATGGGAGCTGGTCCACCAGACCTTCGGCCTGGCTGTGAATCGCCTGCGCATCACCGTGCACCCTCGCGATGACGAGGCCTACAGGCTCTGGACCGAAACCGTGGGGTTCCCGGCAGACCGCATGCACAGGGTCGAGAGCAACTGGTGGGGGCTCGGACGTGGACCTTGCGGTCCCGACTCGGAAATCTTCTTCGACCTGGGTCCCGAGGTCGGGTGCGGCCAGGCCGACTGCCTGCCCGACCACTGCGAACGGTACCTGGAGATCTGGAACCTGGTCTTTCCGCAGTACGACCAGAGGGATGACGGCACGCTGGATCCCCTCCCGAAGCCAGCGATCGACACCGGCAGCGGATTGGAGCGGATGTCGGCCGCCCTTCAAGGCGTGCAGGACGTCTTCGACACCGACCTGTACGCGCCGATCATCGGGTTCGTCCGCGAGCACAGCGCGTCTCGCGACCTGAGGTCGGAGCGCATCGTGACCGATCACCTGCGGGCGATGACATTTCTCGTTGCTGACGGCGTCACGCCGTCGAACGAAGGCCGTGGGTATGTGCTTCGGCGCGTGATCAGGCGCGCGCTCGTTCACGCCCGTAAGCTCGGGATGAAGCGCCCGCTCGTGGACGCCATCCCGGTGACGGCTGCGATCTTCGAGGAGCCATACCCGGATATCACGGCGCGGCTGGGCCTGGTCACCGACGTGGTGAGCGGGGAATCGGGACGCTTTCAACGTACCCTCGACCAGGGTCTCGACGTCTTCGAAAAGATCGCGGGCAAGCACGATAAAACGATCGCCGGCGCAGATGCATTCAAGCTGCACGACACTTACGGCTTCCCCGTCGAGCTGACCAAGGAGCTGGCGACCGAGCGCGGTCTGGCCGTCGATGAAGACGGTTTCAAGCAAGAGATGTCCGCGCAGCGTGAACGCTCGCGAAGCGCCATCAAGCAGCGGGGGGCGGCGGCCGCCGACCTTCCGAAGTCCGATTTCACCGGCTACCGCGAGCTCCTCACCGCGAGCGAGGTCATCGCCCTGCGCCACGACGGCCGGTTGGTGGACGTCGCGAATGAGGGCGACTCCGTCGAGGTTTTCCTCCAGCGCTCGCCGTTCTATGCCGAGTCTGGAGGGCAGGTGGGTGATACCGGAACCATCACGACCTCAAGCGGGCGGGTCCGGGTGGAGGACACACAAAAGCCTGTTGAGGGCGTGATCGCCCACCTCGGCACCGTGGTGGCGGGCGAGGTGAAGGTGGGGGACACGGCCAGCGCCAACGTCGACGGGCGCCGGCGCGCGCAGATCGCGCGTCACCACTCGGCCACGCACCTGGTGCATAAGGCCCTGCGCGAGACGCTCGGCGAGAACGTCGTGCAGAAAGGGTCGTGGGTCGGTCCTGACCACACCACCTTCGATATCCCGCTCAATCGCGCCATCACCAAAGAGGAGCTGGACAAGATCAACCGCCGCGTGATGGCAAAGGTTCGCGCGGGGCTGCCCTTTCACGACAGTCAGAAGCCGTACAAGGAGGCGGTGGCGCAGGGCGCCATGCACCTGTTCGAGGAGAAGTACGGCGACGTCGTGCGAGTCGTGTGCTTCGGTGACTGGACCTGCGAGCTCTGTGGCGGAACGCACGTCCAGAACACCGCCGACATCGGCACCGCGGTGATCGTCTCCGAATCGAGCATCGGATCCGGGCTGCGGCGAATCGACGTGGTCGTGGGCGAGGCGGCTGACGAGCTCGTGCGCCGTGATCGCGAACTGCTGTCCGAGATGGCCCGCTCCTTCAACGCCAGCCCCGAATTGGTGCCGGGGCGCCTGCAGGCCTTGCGGGCCCAGTTGAAGGAGACCGAGCGAGAGCGCGACAGGCTCCGCGAACAGCTGCAAAAGGCCAGACTCGGGGGCGGCGACGGCGTATCCGTCAAGCACGGCAAGGTGGCCTACGTGACCGAAACGGTCGATGCATCTAACCTTGATGAGCTTGCGGGATATGCCGACCGGTACCTCGAGTTCGTCAAGTCGGGCGTCGTAACCGTTGTCGCCGGCGAGATGTTTGTTATCAAGGTGTCCAAGGACCTGACCACTCAGTTCGATGCCAACCGCCTCAAAGACCTCCTCGGAAAGGGGGGCAAGCAGCCGCCGCATTTCGCGCGCGGCAAGCTCACAGTGCCCGTGGACGAGGCGTACAGGCTGCTCGGGGAAGCCCTGGGTTGACCAAGTTCAAGTTCCTGCGCAAGCGCAGCGAGTACTACCGGCACTTCACGGTCCTGGACATCGGGACCGACCTCATCAAGGTGCTGGTAGTCAGGCGTGACGGACCGGACGGCGAGGTGCTGGGCGTCGGCCGCGAGCCTCAGGGCCCCGCCGCCATGTCCGGTGGAGCGATCGCCGACCTCGAGTCGGTGATCCAGTCCTGCAACCGCGCCCTCGAGGCCGCCGAGGACATGGCGAAGACGGTGCCCGGCCAGGTCGTGGTCGGCATTGCCGGCGAGCTCATAAAGGGCTTCTCGTCGGCGATCGCCTACCCGCGAGAGAACTCGAAGTCCCGCGTGCGGTCGAGCGAGATCTCGACCATGCTCCAGATGGTTCAGCGGCGGGCCCTGCGCGAGGCGCAGCACCTCCTCGAACTGGAGCGCAGCTACGGCCAGCTCGAAGCCCGGCTCGTGCACTCCTCGATCACCAACGTCCGCGTGGACGGGTATCCGGTCACCAATCCCGTGGGCTTCACCGGGAAGAACATCGAGGTCACCGTCTTCAACACCTTCGCGCCGATGACGCACATCGACGCCATCGAGACGGTGGTGCGAGAGCTCGACCTCGAGCTTGCGGGTGCGGTCGCGCAGCCGTACGCGCTCGCCCGCGCATGCGCCAGCGAGGAGACGTGGGCCGAGGGCGGGATCTTCGTGGACGTGGGTGGTGGCACGACCGACGTCGCGCTCATCCGCGACGGCGGAGTCGAGGGCACGCGCATGTTCAACCTCGGCGGGCGCGCCTTCACACGCAGGCTCGCCCTAGCATTCGGCTTGAGCTACGAGGAGGCCGAGGCCCGCAAGCTGCGGCATTCCGAAGGCCTGCTGTCAGCTGATCAGCACCGCCAGGTTTCGGAGCTGTTGAGCGCCGACGCCGAGGTGCTGCTGCAGGGCCTGGCACTGAGCGTGAAGGAGCTCTCGCGCGGCGAGCGGCTGCCGACCAACATCTTCCTGTGCGGCGGTGGCAGCCTGCTTCCGGAGCTGACCCTCGAGATGGTCAAGAACAACTGGGCCGCGGGCCTTCCGTTCCCGCGCGAGCCGCGCATCCGGCACCTGGTTCCCGCCGACGTGCGGAACGTTTCGGACTCCACCGGCCAGCTTTCGACGCCGCGGGACATCGCCCCGATGGGCCTTGCGAACCACGCTCTTCGCACCGAAGCCGAGGAGCGCGACACCGTCAATACGGTCATGAGACGGGTCCTAAGCGGTATAAAAGCTTGAGCAGACTCCTAGGAGACTTCTAGACGCCATGGCAACAAACCCCATATACGTAGAGACCGAAGAAGAGATTCCGGAGCTCGTAGAGCGGCTTCGCCGCTACCACGGCGAGGACACGATGCTCGTCCTGCCTATGCGTTCGCGCATCGGGCAGAGCCGCTTCAACTTCCAGCTGCTGCGCAACTACGCGGCCCGGTTGGGCAAGCGAGTGACCGTGGTCTGCGACGACCCGGCCGTGCAGAAGATGGCTGCCGAGAGCGGGTTCCCGGTTTTCGGCGCGGTGGGCCCGCTCGGCGAGGGAATCCCTTCCGAGCCGGAGGCGCAACCGCCGGTCAAGAAGTGGTGGCAGCGCGCTCGAACCGAGGCGACCACGCACGTCGGGATCGCCGCGCCGACCAGGCTCCTCACGAAGACCGCGACCGAGCTGAGGCCCGGCCGCGTCCTTCTTTACGTGACCGCCGCCACCCTGCTCGTGGTCGGCCTTTTCGCCGCGGCCGTGTTCGTGCCGTCCGCCTCGGTCACGCTCGTCGCGCAGGCGCAGCCGTTTGCCGAGAACGACGTGGAGATTCAGGCTCAGCCCGGCAAGCCGCCGATCCACGTGCGGGTAGTCAAAATCTCAGTGTCCAACTCGCAAGGCTTCAAGACGACCGGCTCGATCACCGTGCCGCTGGCGCCCGCGACCGGCCAGGTGACTTACACGAACGGATGCCAAAAGCCCTTCGGCGCTGGGGCTGGACTGATCATCAACAATGGGCAGCGATTGATCAACAGCAACGGAATCATGTTTGCTCAGACTTCAGGCGGCGTCACCGTCCCGTGGAAGTCCGGTGGAACCCCGGGCACCGTCCCAGGAGTCAATATCCAAGCGGTCACGGGTGGATCTGCAGGCAACGTCGGCGGCGACACGATAGCGGGATACCAGGCGTTCGTGGACAGCAATGGGAAGCCTGACAATCCGTATTCCTGCCTGACGGTCGACAACCCGCAGGCCACCGGTGGGGGGACCGATGCCTCATCCACCCCCCAGATGAGCGAGGCCGACTTCGACGCCGGCCGCGCGCAGCTGGAGCAGGAGCTTCACCAGAGCATCGCGCAGCAGCTCGCGACCGCCGGGCAAGCCGGCGAGACGCTGAGCCCGACGATCATCTACGGACCGCCCCAGTACACGACCGACCACCAGCCCAATGACAAGGTCCCGAGCTTCAGCGGCACCATGACGGTCGTGGGTGAGGGCGACTTCTACGTCGACACCGACGTGAAGAAGGCCTACCAGGCGTACCTGTCGCAGCGTGTGCCGAGCAACCAGCAGCTGCTGACGGAAAGTCCGATCCAGGCCACCTACCGGATCCTGAGCGACACGGCGGGCGGCAACATGACGTTCGTCGGCAGCGCCTCGGCATACATCGCCCCAACGCTGGACGAGGCGATGATCCGTTCCCATATCGTGGGCCGGCCGCTGACCCAGGCCAGGTTCTACCTGCAGACGCTGCCGATCCGCTCGGTGGCGATCAAAGAACAACCCATGTCGCTGCCGCTCATGCCGCTCTTGGCGAGCCGCATCTCGCTTCACTATGTGGTCGAGTCCGGAGCACCGGCTCCGTCGACCGCGGCGACCGCGCCGCCATCCGCCTCGCCGTCGCCTTAGTGCGGACGCTCGCCGTCGATCCCGGCACCAAAAGGCTCGGAATCGCCGTCAGCGATCCGACGGGGACGATCGCGCAGGCGCTGACGACGATTGATGCGGCTCCGGCGGAAAGCCTGGCCTCTCGCCTGGCGGACATCGCCTCGGAGCAGGGCGCGAGTCGAATCGTGGTGGGCATGCCGAGGCGGATGGACGGCTCGTATGGACCCGAAGCCAAGGCCGCGCGCGAGCTCGCAGACGGAATCCGCAAGGCGTCCGGCCTACCCGTCGAGCTGGTCGACGAACGCCTGACCACCGTGGCAGCCGAACGCTCGCTGCTGGAGGGCGGTGTGCGGCGCGCGAAAAGGCGCGAGACCGTCGACAGGGTCGCTGCCACGATGCTGCTGCAGTCTCACCTGGATCAAAAGCGTGCCCGCTGAACGGCCCGAAGCGGCGCAGGTCATAACGCTGGTGGACGAGACCGGGCTCGAGAGGCGCTTCACGATGCATGACGCATTCGACCTCGACGGAACCGCCTACTACCTGGTCGAGGACGCCGGCGATCCGAACCAGGTGCTCCTGCTGCGCGAAGCCGCGGGCGGACTCGAGACCGTCGCCGGCGACGAGTTCACCCGGGTCATGGCAGCGCTCGAACAGGACAAAGTCGATTGAAGCGGCTCATCGCCCTCGTGATCATTCTCGCCCTGCTCGGCTTCGGCACTTCGAAGGCGATGGATTGGTGGAACTTCAACGTGAACACTCCGATGTCGAACTCCAGCCACACGGTGGCATTCAAGGTCGACCAGGGTGAGACTCCCGCGGACATCGGGACCAACCTCTTCGACCTGCACCTGATCCGCAGCGCGGTGGCGTTCGACTTCTATACGCGGCTGACCAACGCCGCTCCGCGGTTCGAAGCCGGATCGTTCGTGCTCAAATCCAACATGAGCCTTGCGCAGATCGTGAGCGCCCTCCAGCACAGCAATCCGGCCGAACAGGTCATCACGTTTCCCGAGGGCTTTCCCCTCCGCGAGGAGGCGAAGACGGTCGAGTCGAAAAAGCTCGGGACGGCGCCGAACTTGTTCACGGCGACGGACTACCTCGAGGCCGCCAAAGACCCTGGCTGGGCCGCGACCTACGGCTTTCTACCCAAGCAGCCCGCGAGCGGTGACTTCCCAAACGAGGGCTACCTGTTCCCGGACACGTACCAGATCGATCCCGCCGGCGGGGTTCGCGGCCTGATCAAACAGCAGCTCGACGAGTTCGGCGTCGTCTTTTCCTCCGACCTTCAAGCCCAGATCGCGCAAGCGACCGCAGGCCGGCCGGCCGAGTCGGTTCAGGCGATCGTCATCCTCGCCTCGATGGTCGACCGCGAAGCCAACGCCACCAACCCGAGCGATCGGGGGAATGTGTGCAGCGTGTATTACAACCGGCTCAAGGACGGCATGTCTCTTGGAGTCGACGCGACGCTTCTTTACGCGCTGGGCAGGCTGTCGCCGGAGCCGACCGCGGCCGAGCTGACGCTGAACTCGCCGTACAACACACGCACGCACGCGGGGCTCCCGCCGGGACCGATCAGCAACCCGGGCAAGGCGGCTCTGCTCGCCTGCATCAACCCACCCAAGACCGACTACCTGTTCTACTTCGCCGACCGGCAGGGCGTGACCCATTTCGAGACGAACGAATCGGATTTCAACCGCGACATCCAGAAGTACGGCGTGAGCGGAAGCTGAAAGTCTTCTTGCTCGGGCAGGGAATCTCCTACTCCAAGAGCCCGGCCATGCACAACGCCGGCTTCCGGGCCCTAGGACTCGACTGGACCTACGAGGTCCTCGACCTGGCCTCCGATGCGGTTCCGGCCGCGACGACGATGCTTCGGGGCCGGGATGTCGGGGGCGCGAACGTCACCATCCCTCACAAGCAGACGGTGATGAATCATCTCGACACTCTCCATCCGGAAGCGATGCGCTCTCGCGCGGTGAACACGATCGTGAACCGGGATGGCCGGCTGGGTGGCTTCAACACCGACGTGGCGGCGATCCGCGCCGCGGTTGCCGACCTGGGCGTCGAGCCTCGGGGGGCCAACGTGGTGATCCTGGGCGCGGGCGGTGCGGCGCGCGCCGCAGCCGTTTGCCTCGAGGGCGCCCACCTTACGTTCGCGGTCCGCCATCCGGAGGACGCGGATGTGCCGGGCAGGGTTCTGGGCTGGGATGATCCGGAGCTCGCGGCACGGGCACGGTCCGCGGACCTGCTGCTCAACGCCACCCCGCTGGGACGTCGCGAGGAGATGCCCCTTCGCCCCAACGCACTGCCTAAGGCGGGAGCCGTGATCGACCTCGTGTACGTGAAGGGCGGAACACCTCTGGTGCGCAAGGCGCGCTCGCTGGGCTTGGCCACGGCCGACGGCTGGGGGATCCTGCTCGCCCAGGGCGCCCTGTCTTTCGAGCTTTGGACGGGCCGGCCGGCGCCGCTCGATGCGATGCGCCAGACTCTGGAGCCGTGACGATCCTGCTGGCGCTCGGCTGGGGGATCCTCGGCGCCGCCGCCGGATGGGTCGTTCGCTGGGGCTCGGTGCGACTGGCCCGTCTCGAAGAGCTCGAGCCGGGGAGCCTGCCCTGGCAGGTCTACGGGCCGGTCGTCCTGAGCGCGACCCTGTTCGCGGCGTTCGCCCTTCGCGTCTCTCCGTTTCCGCTGCTGGCCCTCCGGAGCCTGTTCGTCCTGGTGCTCGTGCAGGTGATCTTCTTCGACTTCGAGCACCGCTTGATCCTCGACCGGGTGATGTTCCCGTCAATGGTCTTGGCCCTGGTGGTCAGCCTGTTCGGCAGACCGTGGTGGGCCGGCCTCGCCGCCGGGCTGGCGGCAGGCTTGCTGTTCCTGCTCATCGCCGTCGTCGGCGCCGCCATCTTCAAAGCCGAGGCGCTGGGCTTCGGAGACGTCAAGCTGGCGCTATTCATGGGCCTCCTGCTGGGCCCGCTGCCCACCGTCCAGGCGCTCTTCTACGGCGTTTTCTTGGCCGGCGTGGTCTCAGTCGCGATCATCATCTGGCGCCGTTCGATGAAGGGCACCATCGCATATGGCCCGTACCTGGCCGCCGGGGCCATCATCACCCTGTTCCAGTTGCCGTAAGGGCGGTGGCGCAGAATAGTCGGCGATGAGCAACCTGCTTCCGGGCGAGAACCTGGTCCTCAAGGCGCATCCGCACTGGATCACCTTCATCCGCAGTCTGATCGTGCCTGCCGTCCTGGTCATCGTCGTGCTGTGGGCGGACTTCACGATCCTGCTGGGCAACTACACGTCCTGGCAGCTGCCGGTGCACTTCCGGACCTTCTTGACCCTCGCCGTGGTCGCCTTCGCCGGCCTTTGGCTGATCGTGGTCTGGGTCCGCTGGCAATCGACCGCTTACACGCTCACCGATCAGCGCATCAAGATCGAGACCGGCATTTTCGGCCGGCAAGAGAAGGTGATCCCGATCGACCGGGTGCAGGACTGCACAACGAAGCAGTCGGTCTTCGGCCGCATGCTGGGCTACGGCCGCGTGGAGATCGACGCGGCCGGGGCGCAGGGCGCCGAAATCCTCGACCACCTGCCCAACCCTGGCACGTTCCGCGACCAGGTCTTCGTGCAGTCCGAGAAGCGGCGCGGCGGCGGGGTGCCGGCTGGTTCGCCCGTTCCGGCCAACCCAAGCGGCCTCTGACGCTCTGAGGCCAACGCTGACGCTGATCGGTTTCATGGGCTCCGGCAAGTCCGCGGTTGGAGTGCTGGTCGCCCAGCGCGCCGGGGCCGTGTTCCACGATCTCGACCTGCTGATCGAGAGCGAGGCCGGGATGACGATCTCCGAGCTCTTCGCGACCCGTGGGGAGGCCGCGTTTCGAGCGCTGGAGTCGCGCCTCCTGCCCACCGTCCTCATGCCCGGCGCAGTCGTCGCGCTCGGCGGCGGCGCGCCGCTGGACGACGAGAACTGGCGCCTCATCGCCGAGCGTTCCGTCACCGTCTTCCTCGACTGCGAGTTCGATACCGTCTGGCAGCGAACCAGCGGCACGACCAGCCGCCCGCTGGCCGCGGGGCGCTCACGCGACGAGCTGGAGGCGCTGCTCCACGCCCGCCTACCTCGTTACCGCGAGGCGGTCCACGTGGTCGACGGCGACCGACCGCCCGACGTCGTTGCTTCGGAGATCCTCGAGATTTGGTCCGACTGATCCTGGACTCGGCGTCCGGCAGCTACCCGGTGGTCATCGGGACCAACCTGCAGCGGGAGCTGCGCGCGGCCGTCACGCGCCTGGAGCCCACCGGTGTCGCGATCATCACCGACACCAACGTGCGCCCTTGGGCGGTGAAGGTCGTCGCCAAGGCCGTGAAGAGGTCGGGCCTCAAGACCGCCATCCACGTAGTTCCGGCCGGCGAGCGCTCGAAGTCCATGGCCCAGCTGCACGAGGTGCTGGCGTTTCTCGAGCGCCAGCGCATCGACCGCGGGGGATGTGTGATCGCCGTGGGCGGAGGGACCGTCGGCGACCTTGCCGGCCTGGCTGCCGCCGTCTGGCAGCGAGGGGTTCGCCTGATCGGAGTGCCGACCACGCTCTTGGCTATGGTCGACTCCAGCATCGGCGGCAAGACGGCGGTCAACGGCTCGCGTTCGAAGAATGCGATCGGGGCCTTCTGGCAGCCCTCGGCGGTGATCTCGGACCTCGCCTCCATCGACACGCTGCCCGTGACCAGCTACCGAGACGCCTTCGCCGAGGTAGTAAAGTACGCCGTCGCCATGGATCGAGGCCTGCTGTTGTTGCTGCAGAAGGAACGCGACCGGCTGGCCGCCGGCGACAAGGCCTTGCTGGAGCGAGTGGTCTTCCGCTGCGTGGCGGCCAAAGCTCTCGTGGTCGCGAAGGATGAGCGCGAGAAGGGACCGCGCGCGATCCTCAACTACGGCCACACCGCCGGCCACGCGCTGGAATCTGCCAGCGGCTTTCGAGTGTCGCACGGCAGGGCGGTTGCGTTCGGCATGCGCGTGGCTGCGCGTCTGGCGGTCGCCATGGACCTTTGCGGCAAGCGTCTCGTGGAGACCCAGGACGAGCTGCTCACCGCCTACGGGCTGCCGCCCCGCGCCCCGCGCGTCGACCCGAAGCGAGTCCTGGCCGCGATCTCGCTGGACAAGAAGGCGCGCCGCGGCAAGGTCGCCTGGGTGTTGCCCCGGCGTATGGGCCATGCGGAGATCGGCCACGCCGTGCCAGGCGCGCTGGTCCGGCGTGTGGTCACGAAGGCGCTGGCATGAAGAAGATCGTGGTCGTGAACGGCCCCAACTTGAACCTGCTGGGCAAGCGTGAGCCGGAGATTTACGGCACGCGCTCGATGGCGGATCTCCTCAAGATCGTGCGCGCCAAGGCGCGCATGCTCGGAGTACAGGTGAGCGTGTTCCAGAGCAATCACGAGGGGGAGATCATCGACTTCCTCCAGAAGGAGGCCCCGGGCTCAGCCGGTATCGTGATCAACCCCGGCGCGCTGTCTCACTACTCGGTGGCGCTCTACGATTGCCTTCAGGCGCTCGCCGTGCCGGCCGTCGAAGTCCACATCTCCAACATCCACGCGCGGGAGGAGTTCCGCACGAAGAGCGTGACGGCTCGGGCGGCGCGAGGGGTGATCACGGGCCTGGGCTTCAGCGGGTACGAGCTGGCGATGGAGTATCTGACCGGACTGTGATTTCAACCAACGACTTTCGGAACGGCACGATGTTCGAGATGGACGGTCAGCTGCTGTCCATCGTCACCGTCGAGCACATCAAGCTCGCGCGCGCCGGCGCGGTCATCAAGGCCAAGCTGCGCAACGTGATGACCGGCTCAATCTTCGAGCAGAGCTTCCGCAGCGGCGACAAGTTCAAGACGGTGCGCATCGACAGCAACGAGGCGACCTACCTCTACTCCGACGGGACGCACCACCACTTCATGGACTCGCGCACGTACGACCAGGTCCCGGTCGACGAGGACATGCTGGAATCCGTGCTGCCGTTGCTCAAGGAGGGAAGCGTCGTGTTCCTGCAGCGGTACCAGGACCGGCTGATCGGCGTCGAGCTGCCGATCAACGTCGAGCTCAAGGTGCTGTCCACCGACCCGGGGTTCAAGGGCGACACCGTCTCGGGCGGTACGAAGCCGGCCACCCTGGAAACCGGGGCCAAGATCCAGGTGCCTCTTTTCATCCAGTCCGGCGACTTGATCCGGGTCGACACCCGCACGCAGACCTACATGGAGAGGGCGTAACGCCCGCCCCAACGGGTAGCATCACGACTGATGAGTGAGAACGGCTCGCTGGGGTCGGTCCGGGTGGCCAACGAGGTCATCGCCAGCATCGCCGCGCTTGCGGCGTGCGAGGTGGAGGGCGTGCAGGGCATGGACGAGACGGCGGCGCGCCATTTCGGCGATTTCGTACGGCGCCAGAGCGCCCATCGCGGGGTGCGTGTGCACATCGAGGCTGACCGCTCGATTCACCTCGAGGTCTTCATCACCGTCGAATCCGACGCCAAGCTTGCCGAGGTGGCCGGCGCGGTACAGGGCAACGTCGTCGAGGCGACGGAGCGAATGCTCGGCCTGGAGGTCGGCGAGGTGAACGTCTTCGTGTCCAGCGTCGCCTTCGCAAACTAGACCGCGTGGGGAAGAGGCACCAGGCCAGGGAGCTGGCCCTCAAGGTGCTGTTTCAGCTCGAAGGTTCGGACGATGACGTCGACGAGGTTTTGCAGTATCACGCGGCCGAGGGCGCCGCATCCCCAGACGTCGCCGTGTTCGCCGCTCAACTCGTCCGCGGTGTGAACGCAAACCGTGAGAAGCTCGACCAGATCCTGAGCGAAGCGTCCGAGCACTGGAAGCTGGAGCAGATGGCCAAGGTCGACCGCATCATCCTGCGCATCGCGGTCTACGAGATCGCCATTGACCGGCGCGTCCCCACCAAGGCCGCAATCAACGAGTCGATCGAGCTCGCCAAGACGTTCTCCGGTGACGAGGCCGGCCGATTCGTCAACGGCATCCTCGGGCGGGTCGCGGCCACGGCGCCATGAGCCGAGCCGAAACGGCCGCCCCCGCCTTCGAGGAACTGCTGGCCGACCTCGAGCTGACCATCGCCCAGCTGGCGACCGGCACCGCCCCGCTCGAAGAGCTCGTGGCCGCCCATCAGAAGGCCGTCCGGCTGCTCGCCGGCGCCTCGACTCGGCTGGACGAGTTGAAAGCGCGCGCCGAGCAGATCACACGATCATTGGCCGAGTGAGGTACCTGCTCGCGCCGCTGGTGGCGTGGACCATCGCTCAGGTCACCAAGGTGGTCTACACCTCGGTCCGCCAGCGCAGGCTCAACCTCCGGGTTCTCGCCGAGACCGGAGGCATGCCCAGCAGCCACAGCGCGATCGTCATGGGCCTGGCCGCCGGGGTCGGTAAATATTCGGGTGTTTCTTCCGCGGCGTTCGCCATCGCCCTTATCTTCTCGATCGTGGTGATGTACGACGCGACCGGGGTGCGCCGGGCCGCCGGCCGCCAGGCCGAGATCCTGAACCGCCTGGTCGAGGACCTGTTCCACATGCGCGGGGTGCAGGAGCAGAAGCTGCGCGAGCTGCTCGGACACACGCCTGTCGAGGTGCTCGTGGGCGCGGTCCTCGGCATTGCGGTCGGGATGATCCTGTAACGCCAGTGCCACGTCTCGATGTGCTCGTGACGCAGAGCGGCCTTGCCGAATCTCGCGAGCGGGCGCAGGCGCTCATCCTCGCCGGCAAGGTGCGCGTCGCCGGAGAGACCGTGCGGCGACCCGACCGCAGCGTGAGCGAAGGCGCTTCGATCTCGGTCGAGTCCGGGCCCGATTACGCGAGCCGTGGCGCCTTGAAGCTCGGCCCGGCGCTCGACCGGTTCGGCGTCGAACCCTCGGGCAAGGTTTGCGCCGACATCGGCGCCTCCACTGGCGGCTTCACCGACATCCTCTTGCGGCGAGGGGCGACCCGGGTGTTTGCGCTCGACGTCGGGCGTGGCCTCCTTCACTGGCGCATCAGGCAGGATCCGCGCGTGGTCGTGATCGAGCGCGTCAACGCTCGTGAGATGGGGCCTTTTCCGGAACGCGTTCAGCTGGTCGTGATCGACGTCTCGTTCATCAGCCTGGACAAAGTGCTGCCGGCGGTCCTCCGCGCGGCCCCCGGGGCAGAGGTAGTTGCGCTTTTCAAGCCACAGTTCGAGGTCGGCCGGTCCGAGGTGGGTAAGGGCGGGATTGTCCGCGACCCCTCCGCGGTCGAGGCTGCCCTGGCGCGCTTTTGCGAGTGGTGTGAAGGCAACGGCTACACCGTGCTGGCCACCGCTCCTTCCGAGGTGGCGGGCGCTGAGGGCAACCGCGAAATCTTCGCGCACCTCAGGCCTGTGCGGCCGTGAAGGTCTGCATCCTCCGCGGCCAGAGGGCAGAGCAGGAGGTGATCGATCGCGCCGTGGCCTGGTTGAAGAGCCACGACGCCGATGTCTGGGAGGCGCAGCGGGACGGTCCCGTGAGCGCTCTCGCCGGGCGGCTCACCGGCACAACGCTCTTGATCACTCTCGGCGGCGACGGCACGTTCCTTTCTGGCGCTCGTCTTGCGGCGCCCCGGGGCATCCCCATCCTCGGCGTGAACCTCGGGCGCCTGGGCTTTCTCACCGAGCTCGAAGCCGACCAGCTGGAGACGAGCCTGGGCCGGTTCGCCCAGGGCGAGTACCGGATCGAGGAACGCACCATGCTGCAGGTCACGCTGAGCCGGGGGGGGCGCAGCCTCACCAGGGCCATCGGGCTGAACGAGGTCGTGATCGACCACTCGGGCCAGGCTAGGATGCTCCGCCTCGAGATCGACGTCGCCGGCCATGCGGTCGGCGTGATCGACGCCGACGGCGTCATCGTCGCGACCGCAACCGGCTCGACCGCATACGCCCTTGCCAGCGGCGGCCCGATTCTCGAGCCGACCTTGAGAGACTTGCTCCTGGTGCCCATGAATCCCTTTGCGCTCACGGTGCGTCCGATCGTGTTCCCTCCCGGCCAGGACATCACCCTGGCGGTGGTGCGCGGACCCGCCGACATGCGCATCGACGGCGGCCGGCGTGGGCGAGAGGTGAAGACAGGGGACTCTGTTCGCTGCGGCTCGCATCCTCGCCGGCTCAAGGTGGTTCGGTTCAACCCGCCCGAGGGCTTCTACCAGCGCCTGGGCGACAAGCTCGGCTGGGGGCGGCCGCTCGTCCCCATGAAGTGACTTGCTGAAAGAGCTGAACGTTCGCGACCTCGCTCTGGTCGCGGAATCCCGCGTCCGGTTCGGGCCCGGGCTCAACCTTTTGACGGGCGAGACGGGCAGCGGGAAGTCGCTGATCGTCGACGCGCTGAGCCTCGTGCTGGGTGCGCGCGGCGGGGCGGAGCATGTCCGCCACGGCGCCGACAAAGCAAGCGTGGAGGGAGTGTTCGAGTCCGGGACGACCGCGCTCGTGCTGCAGCGGGAGATCGGCAGGAAGAGCGCGGCGCGCATCGACGGCCGCACGGCGACGCCGGGTCAGCTCCGCGAGCTCGGGCGCAGCCTGGTGGCGCTGCACGGCCAGCATGAGCACCATGCGCTGCTGGACACGGACACCCAGACGGACTTGCTGGACGCGTACGGAGGTGAGCTGGAGCTCCGCGCTGCGGTCGGCGCGGCGCACGGCTCCTGGGTCGGGGCGGACAACGCGGTCCGCGACCTCGAGCAGCTCCGCTCCCGCGGGCAGAGGGAACAGGAGTACCTGCGCTGGCAGCTGGAGGAGCTTCGGACCGCCGAGCTCCAGGCCGGCGAAGACCAGTCGCTGGCCGCCGAGCGCCTGGCCGTGAGGCACGCTGCGCGGTTGGCCGAGCTGGGCGAACAGGCCCTGGGTGCGCTGCACGACGACGGGATCAGCAGGGCCGCCGCGGCCATCCGTTCGGCGGCCGAGCTCGATCCACGCCTGGCCGCCCAGGCGGCGCGGCTGGATTCGATCGCGGAGGAGGCGTCCGATATCGCCGCGGAAATACGCCGGCACAGCGAGATGCTCGACTCCGACCCCCGCCGCCTCGAGTCGATCGAGTCCCGTCTGTCCGTGCTCGACGCGATCAAGCGCAAGTACGGTGGATCGGTCGAGCAGGCCATTGCGGAGCGCGACCGGCTGGCGCTCCAGGTCGAGGCGACCCAGGACCTCGACGCGGCCTTTGCGACCGCGTCGGCCGCGAGGGTTCGGCGCC
>DATITA010000021.1:0-11454 GCA_035468355.1 Candidatus Dormiibacterota bacterium | reverse complement strand
CACATCAGTGAGCTTCGCCCCGAGATGGCCGCCTTGAACATGGGGTCGATGAACTACGCGATCTACTCGGAGAAGAAGAAAGCCTTCTATCACGACCACGTGTTCGCCAACCCGTTCAAGGACATCCGGTTCTTTCTCGAGGCCATGAACGCGGCAGGCGTGAGGCCTGAGATGGAGTGCTTCGACGCGGGACACGTGGCCAACACGCGACCGCTCATCGACCTGGGCGTTTTGAAACCCCCATATCAGTTCAGCCTCATCATGGGAGTGCTCGGCGGCATTCCCGGCACCACCCGCCAGCTCGTCAATCAGGTCGATTCGCTTCCGCCGCAGTCTCACTGGCAGGTGATCGGCATCGGTTTGAACCAGTGGCCGCTCGTGGCGGCTGCACTCACGATGGGTGGCAACGTCCGCGTCGGACTGGAGGACAACTTTTACGTGGAGGAGGGGAGGATGGCGAAAAGCAACGGCGATCTGGTCGAGAAGGCAGCGCGCCTCGCGGGCGACCTGGGACGGCCGGTGGCAACCGCAGCGGAAGCCCGCGGCCTGCTCGGTCTCGACGCCCAGCCGCGACCGGCGCACTCGAGGAGCGCCCGATGACCGAGGTCAAAGCAGAGCTGGTGGGCACGGTCTGGAAGATCACGACCGAGACCGGGGCGACCGTCGCCGAAGAAGACGTGCTGCTGATCCTGGAGTCGATGAAGATGGAGATCTCGGTGACCGCGCCACGGGCCGGCACCGTCGTGGAGATCCGCGTCAAGGAAGCCGACGTGGTCAAAGAGGGCCAGGTGCTGGTCGTCCTCGAGTGAGCCGGGAACTGAAGAGCCAGTGAAGCCGGCGCAGCTGCTGTTCCTCCACCAACGGCTGGTCGAACGCGAGCGGGCGCTGCGTGACGACATCGAGCGTGTCGAGTCCCGGCTCGCCTCGGATCCGGAGGTGGTCGAGCTCGAGGAGGCCCTGGCACAGGCGCTCGCCGCCCAGGAGGTCATGGCGGCCAGGCTGCGCGACTCCGACCGCGAAAGAGAAGCGCACCGCACCAAGCTCCGGTCCCGCGAGAAGGAGCTGATGAGCGGTCGCATCCGGAACCCGACCGAACTGATGCAGATGTCGGAAGAGGTGCAGCACATGAAGGCCCGCTTCGCCGAGGAGGAGGACGCCGAGCTTCATCTCATGGAAGACGCAGACTCGGCGGACGAAGCGGTGCGTGTTGCGACGGCGCAGCTGGCCGAGACCCGCCAGAGATCCGCCTCCGAGGAGCCGGACTTGAAGGAGGAGCTCGGCGCGTGGCGCGCGGAGCTCGCCGAGGTGGAGGCCGAGCGGGACGACACCTGGTCGCAGGTGCCGCCGGTGGCCCAGGCGGCCTACACGCGCATGCGAATGCATCCCCCCGTCGCGGCGGTGGTCGGCAACCAGTGCCAGGCGTGCCGGGTCACCGTCACGTCGTCAGGTCTGCAGCTCCTTCGCAAGGGCTCCGACGACATCGTCCACTGCGAGAACTGCGGCCGCATCCTGGTGCTGAGCTGAAGCAGACGCTTCGTGTCTTTACCGACGGCGCGTCGCGTGGCAACCCGGGGCCGGCCGGACTGGGGGTAGTGATCGAAGACGAGCGGGGCATGCGGCTGCGCGGCCTGCACCGATGGCTGGGCGTGACTACCAACAACGAGGCGGAGTACCACGCGCTGATCGAAGGCCTCAAAGCCGTCGCCGAGTGGAAGCCAGACCGCCTCGAGCTCTACCTCGACTCCAAGCTCGTGGTGGAGCAGGTGTCGGGACGCTACAAGATCAAGAAACCCGAGTTGCAGGCCCTGTGCCGGAAGGCGACCGAGCTGATGCGCACCTTCGGCGAGGTCGATGTCAAGCACGTGGAGCGCGAGAAGAACAAGGGCGCCGACGCGCTGGCCAACATGGCGATCGACGATCACATGAAAAGGTCCAGGTCGACGGGGTAGTGGCATGACCGCTCGACTGGCGGAGCTCCACGTTCACCTGGAGGGGACGGTGCGCCGCCAGACGGCGATTGCCCTGGCTTCGGCACACGGCCTGCCTGCGCCGCCCCCGTACGAGTACTCGACGCTCGCTGAATTCCTTTCGGTCTATGGCGTGGTGTGCCGCGCCATGACGACGAATGAGGACTTCGAGCGGGTCATCCTCGAACACGCCCGGTCGATGTCGGAGCAGGGCATCAGCTACGCCGAGATCAGCTTCAACCCCGGCCTGCATCCGGGCGATGGCTGGATCGACGGCGTGACCAGCGGCAGGCGGCGCGCTGAAGAGGAGTTCGGCATCGAGATCGCATGGCTGGTGGAGATGGACCGCGGGGCGCCGCGTGCGGACAGCGAGCGAGCGCTGGAGATCGCGCTTCGCACGGAGGCCGTGGTCGGGATCGGCCTGGTGGGCGACGAGTCCATCTCAGCTGTGCCGATCGCCCCCCTGATCGAACGCGCCCGAGGAGCCGGCCTCGGATTCATGCCCCACGCCGGGCAGGTGGGCGGCCCCGAGGTGGTAAGAGAAGCGGTCGAGGTGCTGGGCGCGACTCGGGTGGCCCACGGGGTTGCGGCGGCAGCGGATCCCGAGCTGATCCGCTTGCTGGCGGCACGCTCCATCTGCCTATGCGTGTGCCCGTCCAGCAACGCTCATGTCGGCCTCAAGCCTGACTACGCGAAGCTCGCCGCCGCGGGCATTCCGCTGACGGTGAACACGGACGATCCGGCCTTCGTGGAGACCACCTTGCCCAGAGAGCTCGACATCGCCGAGAAGCAGCACGGATTACGGAGGGATGCCCTGGTTGCGGCATCGTGGCAGTACCGCTTCGCCGGACCGGTTAAGAAGCAGGGTCCCCGTGGGTAGAATCACTCCGGGCCGAGGCGGACGGGTGACCGCCGGCGAAGTAAATAGCGTTGGAGGAAAGTCCGGGCTCCACAGAGCAGGGCGCTGGGTAACTCCCAGTCGGGGCGACCCGAAGGAAAGTGCCACAGAAAATTACCGCCGGGCTGCAACGATCTCCGGAGAGCTGCAGTCGGGTAAGGGTGAAAAGGTGGGGTAAGAGCCCACCGGCGGCCGGGTGACCGGCCGGCCAGGTAAACCCCGCCCGGAGCAAGACCAAATAGGAGGGCGATCACGGCGGCTCGCCGAGTCCTCGGGTATCGGTCGCTAGAGGCGCCGGGAGACCGGCGTCCCAGACAGATGGTCACCGTCTCGAAAGGGACACAGAACCCGGCTTACAGTCCGCCCTCGGCCCACAAACGCCAGTTTTGAACACCAAAAAAGCCCCGGTCGCAAGACCCAGGGCTCTCCAGTGCTGGCGAACCTGCGCGCAGGCAGCGGAAAGGATCGCGACCGGCCGTTGCAAAATACTCGTCCTATGATCCAGCCGCCCCTGGCGCCGGATGTCTTCACCCGCGAGGAGCGGCGAATCATCCTGCGACACCGCACCCCTGAACAGGTCCAACAGTTCCTGCGCAGGCTGCCCTACAACTGGGAGCGGCACGGGGACACTCTCCGATCCTTTCGCCAGGTCGTCCGCCAAAAGAGCGCTCACTGTTTGGAGGCGGCGCTCGTCGCTGCAGTGATTCTGGAGCAGCACGGCTATCCGCCGCTTGTTGTCAGCTTCGAGTCCAAAGACGGGGTGGACCATGTGATCTATGTGTTTCGCCACCGAGGTCGGTGGGGCGCGGTGGCCCGGTCCCGGGATGCGGGCCTGCACGGCCGCAAACCGGTGTTCCGCGGCATTCGCGATCTGGTGTGGAGCTACTTCGATCCGTACGTAGACTTCACCGGCCGAATTACCGGCTACCAACTAGTGGATCTGCGCGTCTTGGGCCGGTACGACTGGCGTCTGGCCCAGACAAACATCTGGAAGGTTGAGAATTTTCTCCTCGAGATTCCGCACCGCAAGCTGCAGTCGTCGAATCGCCGCTACAGGCGCTTGCTTGCGCGGTTTCGCGAATACCGTCGCCAACACCCCAGCGACCCGGTCGTGGAGATCTACCGCGACCGCCAGCGCTGGATGTAACTGCGACAATTCTCCACATGCCGCGGCCAGGCGGTGCAGCCGAGCCGCGCCACAGCCTCAGCAAACACCTGCAACGTCGCTCTCAATCAAGCCGGGTCACTTAGTGGGGGCGCCTTTGCCATCGGATTCGTTCCCGCCATGCTTTACGTGGCGGGCAGTGCCGCAGCGATAGCGCACAACAGGGAGCGGGCAAACGCATGAAGGCGATCGTCCAGGACGCTTACGGCTCACCCGATGTCCTGAAGCTCGAGGAAATCGAAAAGCCGGCCGTCCCGGACGATGGGGTCCTGGTGCGTGTCCGGGCCGCCTCCCTCAACGCCGCCGACTGGCACTTCATGAGAGGCGAGCCGTTGATCGCGCGGATGGCTTTCGGGCTGCGAAAGCCAAAGCAAAGAATTCCAGGATCGGATGTGGCGGGCACGGTTGAGGCGCTTGGCAACGGTGTGACGCAGTTTCAGCCTGGCGACGAGGTGTTCGGTTCATGTCGCGGCTCGTTGGCCGAGTACGCGTGGGGTGAACAGAAGAGCTTCGTGCGGAAGCCGGCGGACCTATCTTTCGAACAGGCCGCCGCAACTCCATTGGCGGCGCTCACCGCGCTGCAGGGTCTCCGCGATCAGGGTCACGTTCAGGCTGGGCAGAAGGTCTTGATCAACGGAGCGTCGGGGGGCGTCGGGCCTTTTGCTGTGCAGATTGCCAAGTCGTTCGGGGCGGAGGTGACGGGCGTCTGCAGCACGGGGAATGTCGACATGGTGCGCTCGATGGGAGCTGACAGGGTCCTCGACTACACCCGAGAGGATTTCACCGAGGGTGGGCCACGCTACGACCTGATGGTCGACATAGCAGGGAACCGGCCCTGGTCGCAGCTGCGCCGCGTTCTGAATCCAAACGCAACCCTCGTCGCCATCGGTGGGCCGAGCACGAACCGGTGGATCGGACCTTTGGGTCACCTGCTCAGGGTGCGTCTGGCTTCCCTGGGCGGGAGCCGAAAGGTCGCTGTATTCGTGGCTTCGCCCAACCATGAAGACCTCGTGGTTCTGCAAAAGCTCCTTGAGGCCGGGAAGATAACACCGTTCATCGACAGGACCTATCCGCTGAGCGAGGCGCCCCATGGCATGAGGTATCTGGAGACAGGGCACGCTCGCGGGAAAGTCGTCATCACGGTGTGAGGAGCCTGAGAATGGCGAGACTCCGATGAGAGCGGTTGTCTACGACCAATACGGGCCACCGGACGTCCTCCGGCTCGAGGACGTGGAATCGCCCGTTCCCGGAGAGGACGAGGTGCTCATCAGGGTGTACGCGACCACGGTCAATCGGCTGGACGTCCATACGCGTGAAGCCAATGTGAAGTCGGGGCCCGCAGTATCGCTCCTCAGCCGGATGATGTCCGGCGTTCGGGGGCCGAGGCGGCGGATCCTCGGCAGCGAGTTCGCCGGCGAGGTCGAGGCAACAGGCGCGGCGGTCACGGAGTTCGCTATGGGCGACCGCGTCTTCGGCGCCAGTGGGCTGAGGTTTGGCGCACACGCGGAGCTCATGTGCATGCGGGAGACCACGCGTATCGTGCCGATGCCCGCCGGTCTGAGCTTCGAGCAGGCCGCGCCCGCGTTCGACGGCGCCCTCAACGCCCTGACGTGCCTGAAACAGGCAGATCTGCGCAAGGGGCGCCGGATCCTGATCTACGGTGCATCCGGAGCCATCGGCACCGCCGGAGTGCAGCTGGCAAGGCATTTCGGCGCCGACGTCACCGCCGTCTGCAGCACGAAGAACCTCGAGCTGGTGAGATCGCTCGGGGCGGACCGGGTGATCGACTACACACGAGAGGATTTCACCAAGAACGGCCAGACCTACCACGTCATCTTCGACGCGGTCGGCAAGCACTCGTTCAAGCGGTGCCGCGACTCCCTGGAGCCGGGCGGCATCTACCTGCCAACCGACGGTTTCGCGAACCTCGTCCTGGCCATGTGGACCGCGCGGTTCGGATCCAAGAAGGTGCTCTTCCAGCTCCCGCCTCGGCAGAGCAAGCAGGACGTCCAGTTCCTCAAGGGGCTTATCGAGTCCGGCGAGTACCGACCGGTCATCGACCGGACCTACCCGCTGGAGGACGTGGTCGAGGCGACCAGGTACGTCGAAACGGAGCAGAAGACCGGGAACGTGGTTCTGACAGTCCGCGCTGACCCGTAGGGCAACCAGCCTCAGTTAGTTCCAAATGGACTAACAGGTGGCGGCCTCCGCCCACGAGTGTCTCGGCATGATGCGGAGTCTCCGCCGGCTCGCCGGTCGCAGCTAGAATCCGAGGAAAGGGGCGGCTGGCATTCGGGGCGCCTCGTGGAGGGTGGTAGACAATGAGCCAAGTTCGGGTACTGGTGGGAACGCGCAAAGGGGCTTTCATCCTCAGCGCGGACGCGAACCGCAAGCGGTGGGAGGTCGCCGGGCCTCACTTCGCAGGCTGGGAGATCTTTCACGTCAACGGTTCGCCGGCAGACCCGGACCGCCTCTATGCGTCGCAATCGAGCGCCTGGTTCGGACAGGTGATGCACCGCTCGAACGACGGGGGTAAGACCTGGGAGACGGTGGGCAACCAGTTCCAGTACGACGGCGCTCCCGGCACCCACACCTGGTACGACGGGTCGCCGCATCCGTGGGAGTTCAAGCGTGTGTGGCATCTGGAGCCGTCGCTCACCGATCCCGACACGGTCTACGCGGGGGTCGAGGACGCGGCGCTTTTCAAGTCCACTGACGCCGGCCAGTCGTGGAACGAGCTTCCTGGCCTCCGTAAGCAGAAGACCGGCCCCTCCTGGACGCCGGGCGCGGGCGGGCTTTGCCTGCACACGCTGGTCATCGATCCCACCAAACCGGACCGCTTGTACGCCGCCATCTCGGCGGCCGGAGTCTTCCGCACCGACGACGAAGGCAAGTCCTGGAAGCCCGTGAACCAGGGCCTCCGTTCCAATCACATCCCCGACCCCGACGCCGAAGTGGGCCACTGCGTGCATCGCATCGCCATGCACCCTTCGCGCCCCAACGTGCTGTTCATGCAGAAGCATTGGGACGTGATGAGAACGGACGACGGGGCGGACTCATGGCATGAGATCAGCGGGAACCTGCCGTCCGATTTTGGCTTCGTGATCGACGTGCACGCCAACGAGCCCGACACCGTCTACGTCATCCCCATCACCAGCGACTCGCTTCATTACGTCCCCGAAGGCAAGCTGCGCGTGTATCGCAGCCGCACCGGCGGCAACGAGTGGGAGGCGCTGACCAAAGGGCTTCCCCAGAAAGACTGCTACGTCAACGTGCTGCGCGACGCCCTAGCGACCGACCAGCTCGATCCGTGCGGCGTGTACTTCGGCACCAGCGGCGGCCAGGTGTACGCGTCGGCCGACGATGGCGACTCCTGGGAGCCGATCGTGCGCGACCTCCCCGCGGTGCTGTCGGTGCAGGTACAGACGATTCCGTGATCAAGGTCGCCCTCCCGGCCAACCTCCAGGTCCTGGCCGCCTCCGGCCGGATCGTCGAGCTCGAGGTCGGGGGCCCCGTCACGCAGCTGACGGTCCTCGACGCGCTCGAGGCGCGTTACCCGGCCCTGCGAGGAACGATCAGGGACGCGGTGACCAAGAAGCGCCGGCCGCTTTTGAGATTCTTCGCCTGCGAGGAGGACCTGTCCGACATCGCGCCGGATGCGCCACTCCCGGACGAGGTCGCTTCGGGCGCCGAGCCGCTCCTGATCCTCGGCGCCATCGCCGGGGGCCGCAGCGGCCAGGAAGGCTGAGACGAAGGCCGGGGCGTCCCGGTCCGTCGCCGACCACCTGAGAGAGGTGCCCCCCGGTGTGCGGCCCACGCTGCAGGCTGCGCGACGCGCCGTGAAAGCGATCGCCCCGGGCGCGGTCGAGATCGCCTACCAGGGCGAGGCGCCGCGCTCAGCGACGTTCATGTGGAAGATCGCCCGCTACGCCGTCGACGGGTCGAACGTGGTCGGGATCGGCACTTATCCCGGCCACTCGCACCTGTTCTTCTACCGCGGCCGAGAGCTCGACGACGGGAGCGGGCTGCTCGCGGGTGGCGGCAAGGACATGCGCTCCATCACGCTGCGAACGCCTGCCGACGCGGCGCGGCCCCAGGTCAAGAGGATGTTGAAGAAGGCATTCGAGCTTGGCGGAGCCCGGCCGGGAAAGGCCGGTTGAGCGCGAGATGACCGGCTCCGGGGAAACGCCTCGAGAGACCAGGGCCTACGAGACGTCGACGGTGATCGTGAAGTCGCGGTTGGGGCAGCCCTCCTTGGTCATCGCCTCGCAGGTCGTGGAGCCTCGGGCGATCAGCTGTGCCCGGCCCTGACCCCTGGCGCTGAACTCCGCGGTGTAGGCGACCTGGCCGATGCGGGGCCGCTCGGCGGGATCCCGCGTGACCTTGCCGGCCGCCAGCACCGTGGGGGCGGAGCTGCTGACGTCCCACAGGAGAGACGAACCTGGCAAAGGGAAGCTCTCGACCAGCTTGACCTCGATGGCGTCGCCGATTCGCGCCTGCACGGTCGTGCCGGCGTCGGCCTCGCCCACGACGTGCGTCAGGGGGGCGGCCGGGGCCGCCATGGAGCCGCAGCTGAAAAGACACGCCGCCGCCAGGCCGGTCAAGCACCCTCTGAGGACCATGCAGTACATGACGTTCGAATTCGGCCCGGGGTAACGACCTGCCACGATCTGAAGCATGAGCGCCCACACCCGGATCCCCGGTGCCCCGGCCGCCGCGCGCCGGCCGCGACACCTCGAGGCCCACGGCGACCGCCGGGTCGACCCCTACTACTGGCTGCGCGACAGGCTGGACGCCGACGTGCGGTCGTACCTGGAGGCGGAGAACGCCTACACCGACGCGGTGATGGCCCCCACGGCGACCCTCCAGGAGGCGCTGTATCACGAGATCGTCGGCCGCGTGCAGGAGACTGACAGCTCGGCTCCGACGTTCTTCAAGGGTTGGTGGAGCTACACGCGCACGGTCGAGGGCCTCGATTACGAGATTTACTGTCGCCGGCGTGGTTCGATGGATGCGGCGGAGGAGGTGGTGCTCGACGCGAACGAGCTCGCCACAGGGCACGACTATTTCGACCTGGGCTACGTGGAGCGCAGCCCGGATGAGAATCTCGTCGCCTACACAGCGGACATCGACGGGTCCGAGCTGCACGTGCTGCGATTTCGCGACCTCACGCGTCGCGAAGACATCGAGGACACGATCACGGGGGTCTACTACGGATCCGCGTGGGCGGCGGACAGTCTCACGTTCTTCTACGTCAAGCCGGATGCCTCCATGCGCCCTTACCAGGTATGGCGGCACAGGATCGGAACGCAGCCTGAGCAGGACGTGGTCGTGGTGCAGGAGGACGACGAGCGGTTCGAGGTGACGGTCGAGCTGACCAAGAGCGAGCGCTACATCCTGTTCAGCAGCGGAAGCCAGGAGACCAGCGAGTGGCGCTTTGTCTCCGCCGGCGATCCAGAGGCTGTACCCGTGGTGATCGAGCCCCGCCGGGCCGGAGTCGAATATTCGGTCGACCACCAGGAGGACCGCTTCCTGATCCTCACCAACGACGGGGCAAGCAACTTCCGCATGATGGCGGCGCCGGTCACCTCGCCCGGACGCTCGTCCTGGACCGTGGTGGTGGCCGAGCGCCCCGGCGTGCGGCTTAACTTCACCGACGTGCACCGGGACCGTGTCGTGCTTGGCCAGAGGTCGGACGGCCTGCAGCGCCTCGAGGTTCTCGACTGCCGCAGCGGCGACATGCACGTCGTCGAGCAACCCGACGCCACGTACACGGCGTTCCCAGGCTCGAGCCCGAGCTACGACAGCCACGTCATGCGGTTCTTCTACACGTCGCTGACCGCGCCCTTCTCTGCGGTCGACTACGACATGCGCACGCGCGTGCGGACGATCGTCAAGCAGCAGCCGGTGCGGGGCGGCTACGACGTCGCCGACTACGTGACCGAGCGACTGTGGGCGCTTGCTCCCGACGGAGTACACGTCCCGATGTCCCTGGTCTACCGAAAGGGGCTGCAGCTCGACGGCTCCAACCCCGCTCTGCTTTACGGGTACGGCGCCTACGAGATTTCAATCGACCCCATGTTTGACCCGGCCCGTCTGAGCTTGCTCGACCGCGGGTTCGTGTACGCCATCGCGCACATCCGGGGCGGGGGAGAGATGGGTCGTGAGTGGTACGAGGCCGGCAAGTATCTGCACAAGCGCAACTCTTTCAGCGACTTCATCGCCTGCGCCGAGCACCTGGTCAAGCAGAGATACACCAACCCGCAGCGCCTGGCCATCCGCGGACGCAGCGCCGGCGGCCTGCTGATGGGAGCCGTGCTGAACATGCGGCCGGACCTGTTCGCGTGCGCCGTCGCGCAGGTTCCCTTCGTCGACGCGCTGACCACGATGCTCGACGAGAAGCTGCCGATGACGGTCAACGAGTACGAGGAGTGGGGCAACCCGGCCGACCCGGACTACTACCGGTACATCAAGGGCTACTCCCCATACGACAACGTTCACCCGGCCGACTACCCGGCGATGCTGGTCACCGCAGGGTGGACGGATCCGTGGGTCTCCTACTGGGAGCCTGCGAAATGGGTGGCCCTGCTGCGCGCGCAGAGCGCCGGCGCGCGGCCGCTTATCCTGAAAACGCAAATGACAGGCCATGCGGGGCCGTCCGGCCGCTACGAATCCTGGCGCGAGGAGGCCTTCGTGATGGCTTTCGTACTGGGCCAGCTGGAGGCGGCTTGACATCGCCTCCCTGCGGCTTTAGTCTAGGCGCGTTTCCACACTCATCCGGGTGTGTCCAATCGAGGAATGAGCAGATGTGCGGCATCACCAGGACGAGGACTTTCGCCTTCGAGGCGAAGCCTGCCTGCTGACCGCACGTTGAACGTGGCCCGGTAACCGAAACCCAGAAGCAAGAAGAGTCACCGGCCGAGGACCGTGCGGTAGTTGGGCACCGCCACGGTCCTTTTCTTTTTGTCCGAGCGGGGCCGTGTTACGAGCAATTGAACGGGAGATTTTGATGTCTACAGCAGCGATTGAGATCAACGGGATCAGGAAAGCGTTCCGACGCCGGGAGCGCGAATCCGGCATGCCTTGGTGGCGGCGCGACTGGAAGGACAGCGTTGCGCTCCACGAGCTGGACCTCACGGTCGAAGCCGGCGGCGTCACAGGCATCCTCGGACCGAATGGAAGTGGGAAGTCGACCTTGATCCGCATCCTCGGCACGCTCCTGACACCGGACGCCGGTCA
Organism: Candidatus Dormiibacterota bacterium; assembly: GCA_035468355.1. GTDB lineage: Bacteria > Chloroflexota > Dormibacteria > Dormibacterales > Dormibacteraceae > DATKSS01. The sequence goes on along the minus strand of DATITA010000021.1, from coordinate 185 downwards.
CGCCGCGGTGTTCGGGTGGGACGTCGTCTCGGAGCCGATCGCGGTGAGGCGCCATGTGAACCGCGTGTCGGTCGAGGCGGCCTTTTTCAAGGAGCTGAGTCCTTGGGAGAACATGCTCTACGCCGCCCGGCTCTACGGAGGAGGGGAGACTGGCACACGCGGCCGCGTGGTCGAGATCCTCGAGC
>DATITA010000020.1:0-50306 GCA_035468355.1 Candidatus Dormiibacterota bacterium | reverse complement strand
GACAACGCCCAGGGAGTCGAAGCGCAGGAGCTCTCGATCGCCCAGGCGGACATTACGGCCGGGGCGACCGTGCTGATCATGGACCCGCTGAACAGCAGCGTCGGATCACAGATCCAGGCGTACGCGCAGTCACACGGCGTGAAGATCATCAGCTACGACCGCGCCACGTTCACCGGCACCAGCACCTACTACGTGAGCTTCGACAACGTCCAGGTGGGCAAGCTCATCGGGCAGGGTTTCATGGATTGCGTGAGCTCGTGGGGCGTCAAGACCCCGCAGGTGTTCACGCTGAACGGCGGTCAGAACTCCGACCCGAACGCCGTTGACTTCGCGAAAGGCTACAACTCCGTGGTCTGGGGCGAAGAAGTCAAGCAGGAAACCGTCGGCAAGACCAACAGCGCCGGCATGAAGCTCGTCGGCGACCAGGTCGCCACCGACTGGAAGAACGACGTCGGCGGCACCATCTTCCAGCAGGCGTTCACGGCCAACCCCGCGATCAACGCCACCATCGAGGCCAACGACGGCCTGGCCAACGCCGTGGTGCAGGTCCTCAAGAACAAGAACGTCCCGGCCAAGTCGATTCCGACCACCGGGCAGGATGCCACCCTTGACGGCATGGTCAACGTCCTGACCGACTTCCAGTGCGGATCCGTCTACAAGGCCGTCTACCTCGAAGCCCAGGACGCCGTGGCACTGGCCACCGTGCTCCGGGCCGGCCTGACCCCCCCGGCAGCGCTCGTCAACGGCAAAACCTCTCCTCCGTCAGGGGTCACCGGCAGCGAGCAGCCCGCGTCGCTTCTGGTCCCGATCTGGGTCAACAAGGCGAACATGGCCAAGACCGTGATCGCTGACAAGTTCGTCGACTCCGCAACGCTCTGCAGCAAGGCCGGCGCCAGCGCCTGCACCGCTGCGGGCATCTCCTAACCGACAATTGCCGACGCCGCCGCGCCTCGCGGCGGCGTCACCTTTTCCCCGGCGACGCGCGACATAATTCTCGGTGACATGACGGCCCAAGTCGCCCAGCCGGTCGCGACCAAAGAGCCGCTCCTGAAAGTTCGAGAGCTGGACAAGCACTTCGGTGCGGTCCAGGCGCTCTACCACGTCGACCTCGACCTGTTCGCCGGGCAGGTGACCGCACTCTGCGGCGACAACGGCGCCGGAAAGTCCGTGCTGACCAAGTGCATCTCCGGCATCTACCAGGCGGACCACGGCCAGATGTACTGGCAGGGGCAGCCGGTCCACGTGCGCAACGCGAGAGATTCCGCTCACCTCGGAATCGAGACCGTCTACCAGGACCTCGCCCTGGCGGACAACCTCGACATCGTCCAGAACATGTTCCTGGGCCGGGAGCGCCTTCGCACCGGGCTGCTGGACGAGGACAGCATGGAACGTGCGGCCAACGAGACCCTGGCGAGCCTGCGCGTCACCACCGTCAAGTCGATTCGCCAGCCGGTGGGCTCGCTCTCGGGAGGCCAGCGCCAGTCGGTCGCCGTGGCGAAGGCGGTGATGTGGAACTCGAAGCTGGTCATACTCGACGAGCCGACAGCCGCCCTCGGCGTGAACCAGACCAAGATGGTCCTCGACCTGGTCAGGCGCCTGCGCGACCGGGGCCTCGGGGTGATGGTGATCTCTCACAACCTCAACGACGTGTTCGAGGTGGCCGACCGGATCGCCGTGCTGTACCTGGGCAGGATGGTGATCCAGGACAACGCTTCAGCCTTTGACCGACAGAGCGTCGTCGAGTACATGACCACAGGAGGCATGAGCCGCAACGGTGGCACGCGCGCCAAGAGCTGAACCCGCGGGCACCACGCCCGAGCCCGCCGCGGACCTCACCGCGGCGCAGGTCGACCTACCCCCCGAGGTCGTCGCGCAGACGCTTGGGGAGTACGTTCGCGGTTACGCCGCGCGCATCAGGGCCGGCGAAAGCGGCGTGCTTCCGGTGGTCGGCGCCATGTTCGCGATCTTCGTGGTGTTCTGGGCGATCAGCCCGAACCACGTCTTCCTCTCCCCGGTCAACCTGGTGAACCTGTTTCAGCAGGCGGCTGTCTTCATGGTCCTGGCCATGGCCGAAGGGTTCGCGCTCGTCCTGGGCGAGATCGACCTGTCGGTCGGGTTCGTGGGCGCCATCGGCGCCGCGATCACCGTCCAGCTGGTCCAGCCCATCACCACCAACTGGCACTGGATCCCGGCCGTCATCGCGGGGCTTGCAGCGTGCACGGTGTTCGGCCTGATCCAGGGCACGCTCATCACGCGGCTCCGACTGCCGTCGTTCATCGTCACCCTGGCGGGCTTCCTGATCGCCAACGGGATCTTCCTGAAGATCCTCCTGCTCGGTCCGTTTTCCGGCTACCCGAACCTGGCCGGTCAGAGCGACAACCTGCAGGTCATCTACCACCTCATGTGGGGCACGATCGACCCTACGATCTCCTGGATCGGGGCGGGGGTCGTGGTCCTGGGGCTCGGCCTGTCGATCTGGCTCAGTGATTCCCGACGGCGAAAGAGTGGCCTCGTCGCGCCGCCCGCGAGCCTTTCCCTGATCAAGATCGGGCTGATCGCCGTGGTGGCGATCGTCGTAGTCTTCATCTGCAACTCCAACCGCGCCAACATCGGGACGCTGGAGGGAGTGCCCTGGATGATCCCGATCGTCCTGGCGGTGCTCGGGGTGTGGACCATCCTGCTCCAGCGCACGAAGTTCGGACGCTACGTCTATGCGATCGGCGGCAATCCCGAGGCGGCCCGCAGGGCGGGCATCAACGTCTCGCTCGTACGCACGGTGGGCTTCGCCCTCTGCTCGCTCACGGCGGGCGTCGCGATCCTTCTGTACGCCTCACTCCTGGGCGGGATGTCCAACAACCTGCAGGGCGGGCAGTACGTGCTCTACGCCGTCGCCGCGGCCGTCATCGGCGGTACGAGCCTCTTCGGTGGCAGGGGTAAGCCCCTCCACGGTGTCCTGGGCGGGCTGGTCATCGCCGCCATCTACAACGGCCTGTACCTGCAGGGCATCTCGTCCGTGGAATGGCAGTACATCGTGACCGGCCTGGTCCTCCTGGCGGCGGTCGTGATCGACTCGGTTTCCCGGCGCGGGGCGTCCTCCGGGAGCGTCACCCGGGCCTGAGCTCGTGCGCCGTCCCAGCGCGATTGGGAATTGCCCTTCCTGGGTAAAAGTTCTTCATACAGATGGCAACACCAAAGTCAGAGCTCCTGCCCGTCCTTCCGATGGACGACGTAGTCGTCCTTCCCCACATGACCGTCACCCTTGCAGTCGAGGGCGACGACCAGAAGGCCGCCATCGAGGCCGCCCGCCAGGGCAGCCGGATGATCCTCCTGGTGCCGCGGATCGACGGCAAGTTCGGGGCTATCGGCACCGTCGGCCGCCTGGGCGAGTCCGCGGACCTGCCGACCGGCGCCGAGGCCTTCATCATCCGGGGCGAGTACCGCGCCCGGCTGGGCAGCGGTCAGGCCGATATCGGCGGGGCGCTGTGGGTCAAGGCGGACCCGGTCCTCGAACCTGAGCCGCCTACGGAGGCGTCGGTGGAGCTCGCCCGTGAGTACCGCGCCTTGCTCGAGAACCTGGTCGAGTCGCGGGGCGTCCCGCAGGTCGTCCAGTTCCTTCGCGCCGCCAAGACCCCGGGGCACCTTGCCGACCTGGCCGGGTACTCGCCTGACTTCTCCCTCGAGCAGAAGCTCGAGGTCCTGGACACGGTCGACCTGGAGCAGCGCCTGACGCGGCTGATCGAATGGACCAAGGGCGTCCTCGCGGACGCCTCCCTCAAGGAGAAGATCCGCTCGGACGTCGCGGAGGGCATGGAGAAGACGCAGCGCGAATTCTTGCTCCGCCAGCAGCTCGAGGCGATCAAGAAGCAGCTCAACGAGGGGCAGAGCGACGTCGTGTCCACCTACCGCGAAAAGGTGGCCAAGGCCGTCATGCCCGAGACGGTGCTGACCGAGGTCAACCGGGAGCTCGACCGCCTGGAGCGCACCAGCGAGCAGAACCCCGAGTACGGCTGGATCCGCACCTACCTGGACTGGATGCTGGACATCCCCTGGAACGTGCGGTCGGAGGACAACTTCGACCTGGGCGAGGCGCGCCGCATCCTCGACGAGGACCACACCGGCCTCGCCGACGTCAAGGACCGCATCATTGAGTTCCTCGCAGTCCGCAAGCTCCGCAGCGAGCGCGGCCTCGGAGTGCTCGGCGGGCGCGGATCCGGCGCGATCATCACCCTGGTCGGCCCCCCCGGTGTCGGCAAGACGTCGCTCGGGGAGTCGGTCGCCAGGGCGCTCGGTCGCAAGTTCACGCGCGTGTCGCTGGGCGGCATCCACGACGAGGCCGACATCCGCGGCCACCGCCGCACCTATGTCGGCGCACTGCCCGGGCGCATCGTTCGCGCCTTGAAGGACGCCGGGACGAAGAACCCCGTGATCATGCTGGACGAGATCGACAAGGTGGGCAGCGACTGGCGGGGCGACCCGTCGGCGGCCCTCCTCGAGGTGCTCGACCCGGCGCAGAACCACACCTTCCGAGACCACTACCTGGAGGTCGACCTCGACCTCTCCGAGGTGCTGTTCATCCCGACGGCCAACGTGTCGGAGACGATCCCCGCGCCGCTGCTCGACCGCATGGAGCTGATCCGCCTCGACGGATATACCGAAGAGGAGAAGGTCGCCATCGCGCGCGACCACCTGCTGCCCCGCCAGGTCAAGCAGGTCGGACTCAAGCCCGAAGAGGTCACCGTGTCCGACGAGGCGATCATGAAGGTGATCACCGACCACACCCGCGAAGCGGGCGTGCGCAACCTCGAGCGCGAGCTGGGCAAGATCACGCGCAAGGTGGCGACCAAGATCGCCAAGGCGGAGCTCGACCCGCCGGTCGCGATCACACCGGACCGTGTGCGAGAGTTTCTGGGCAAGCCGAAGTTCGACAACGAGGTCGCGGAGCGCACCGCAGTGGCCGGCGTGGCCACCGGCCTGGCCGTGACCGGCACGGGCGGCGACGTGCTGTTCGTCGAAGCGACCGCGACCGAAGGCAACGCTCACGGCAGCTCGCTCATCCTGACCGGGCAGCTGGGCGACGTGATGAAGGAGTCCGCGCAGATCGCACTGTCGTTCGTGCGCTCACACGCGCACGAGCTGAAGATCGACGACGCCGCCGCCAACAAGTCTTTCCACATCCACGTGCCCGCGGGCGCCGTGCCCAAGGACGGCCCGTCCGCCGGGGTCACGATGACCACGGCGATCGTGAGCCTGCTCACCGGACGGCCGGTGCGCAGCACGGTCGGCATGACCGGTGAGGTGACGCTGCAGGGCCTGGTGCTGCCGATCGGGGGCGTCAAGCAGAAGGTGCTGGCCGCCCACCGCATGGGCCTGAAAGAGGTCATCCTCCCCAAGCGCAACGAGAAGGACCTCGACGACGTGCCGCAGAGCGTGCGCGAGTCGATGACGTTCCATCTTGCAAGCCGGGTGGAAGAGGTGCTCGGGTTTGCCCTCGAACCTGCGGCGGTGGCCAGGACCGAAGCGGCTTAACGCGCCGAGGCATAGGCGCCAGGCGGCCATTGACTCGTTCTTCCCATCCGCCCTTGCGCGCCACCGACTCCCCATCCGAAAACGATCCAGCTGTACGCCAGGTATTCGAAGAACACAGACCGCGTGATCTCCGTCGTCCGCCTGACGTGCGTTTCCGAATGAGCGCCTCAAGGGCCTATTGGTGAGGCGGGTTGATTCCACGCGTGGCGGCAGCGGGGAATATCCCTGGCCGTGAGCCACTTGCCTTTGGTATGGCACGCGGTTCCCACGAGCTTCTTGAACGTGCAACCACGATCGCGGTAGTCGGCGCGTCGCGAGACCCCGACAAGGCGGGAGGATCGGTGCCGTTGGGACTGCAGCGCCGCGGCTTCCGCGTCATCCCGATCAATCCCTTCGCCGAGGAACTCTTCGGCGAGCGCGTTTACCGCTCGCTGCTGGACGTCCCCGAGAAGATCGACCTCGTGGACGTGTTCCGACCCGCGGTGGATGCGCCTGGGATCGCGCGGCAGGCGGTGGCGGTGGGCGCGGGCGCGTTGTGGCTGCAGCTGGACATCCGATCGGAAGAGGCCAGGCGCATCGCCCAGGCCGGTGGTCTCGACTACGTCGAGGACGAATGCACCGCGGTGGTCAGCTCCCTGTACCAGATCAAGAAACAGACGACGCGATAAGCGTTACCCTCCGTCCACCGATGACCCGGCGTCGAAGACAACGTCCGCTCCGTGACCGGAGCGTCGAGTCCGAGCTCAAATTCCGCGTTTCCGGCCCTCGCGACCACGCCAGGCTTCGCTCGACGCTGCGAGAGCGCGGCGCTCATCTCGAGGGGACCTACCGCGAGGAGAACTACCGCCTCAACGGACCGGGCAAATCGACTCGCCAGACCACGTTGCGCCTTCGAGTCCTCGACGGCGGGCCGCGCGGATACCTGACCGCCAAAGGTCCGGCGCGGTTCGAGGGCCGAGTCAAGATCCGCGAGGAGACCGAGATCGCCGTGCCGGACGCCCACGCGACGCTCGACCTGCTGACCCAGCTCGGCTTCCAGGTCGCCTGGTCCTATCCCAAGCGCCGCGCGATGTGGATGCTCGACGGCGTCGCGGCCACGCTCGACGTCCTGGAATTCGGCTGGTTCGTCGAGCTCGAAGGCCCGGCGGCAATCCTCCCCGAGATGGCGCGGAGCCTCGGCCTCGACCCCGCTTTGGCCCTGCGCCAGAGCTACTCCGTGCTGGCGCGGACCTTCCTCAAGAGCAAGAAGATGTCCGGCGTCCCGGTGACCCCGGTGTCGGCTCAGCCCCTCGACGCGCCCTCAGCCTGACGGTCGAGCCCAGCGCCCGGTTGCAGACCGCGCATCTCGCTACTCCGAGCGAGGAGGCGGCGCCGCCTTGGCGCCGTCGGTCTTGGCCGGCCCCACCCAGATCGTCTGGATGTTGGTGAACTCCTTGATCCCGTATTCGGAGAGCTCGCGCCCGTAGCCGGATCGCTTGACCCCGCCGAACGGCAGTCTCGCATCCGAGGCGACCATGCCGTTCACGAAGACCTGCCCGGCCTCGATCCGCTCGGCCAGCTTCTGCGCCCTCGCGACGTCCGCGGTCCATATGCTCGAGCCCAGCCCGAACTCCGAGTCGTTGGCGACGCGGAGCGCATCTTCGGGGTCCTTGACCCGGATCACCGCGGCCACTGGGCCGAAGGTTTCCTCGTGGTAGGCAGGCATGCCCGGCCTCACGTTGGTGAGGACCGTCGGCTCGAAGAAATAGCCATCGCCTTTGATCCGCTTCCCGCCCGTGAGAGCGCGCGCCCCGAGGCGCAGCGACTCGCTGACCTGCCGCTCGAGATCCTCGACCAGGTCGCCGCGGGCGAGCGGGCCGACCTGGTTGCCCCGGTCCATTGGATCGCCGACCTTGAGGGCTGCCACCGCGGCTGCGAACCGGTCCTCGAACTCCCCGGCCACGGCCTCCTCGACGATGAACCGCTTGGCGGCGATGCAGCTCTGCCCGTTGTTCTGGTTGCGGGCGCGGCACGCGACCGTGGCGGCTGCGTTGAGGTCCGCGTCGGCCAGCACGATGAACGGGTCCGAGCCGCCGAGCTCGAGAACCGCTTTCTTGAGGGCCTTGCCGGCGGTGGCTGCGACCAGGGCGCCCGCGGTGTCGGACCCGGTGAGGGTCACGGCGGCGACCCGGTGGTCGGCGATGATCCGGTCCACGGCGCCCGAACCGACCAGCAGGGTCTGGAAAACCCCTTCGGGGACACCCGCCTCGCGGAAGACCTCCTCGATGGCCAGGGCCGATTGCGGGACGTTGGACGAGTGTTTGAGCAGCATCACGTTGCCGGCGCTGAGGGCGGGCAGCGCAGCGCGGAACGCCTGCCAGAAGGGGAAGTTCCACGGCATGACCGCGAGCACGACCCCGAGGGGCTGGAAGCGCACGTAGCTGCGGGTTGCGGTGCTCTCGACCGGCTCGTCCGCGAGCAGCCTGGCGACGTTGTCGGCAATCCAGGTGGCCGTCCAGGCGCATTTTTCGATCTCAGCTTCGGCTTCCACGATCGGCTTGCCCATCTCCGCCGTCAGGAGGGAGGCGAAGCGGGCCTTGTCGGCGCGCAGCACACCGGCCACCGACCGCATGAGCTCTGCGCGCGCTTCGAGTCCTCCGTCACGCCAGGGGTGGCGGGTCGCCCACGCGCGGGCGAGAGCCGCGTCGATGCCGGCCTCATCCAGCTCCGGGAAGGTTGCGAGCTCCCGGCCCGTGGCCGGGTCAACGGATCTCAGCACCTCTCGAATCATGGCACGATGGACATGTGGCCCGAGCACCGGTGAAGAGACGGCTGGACAGCCAGGCCGCCCAATCGCCGGCATCACCGGGCGCCGTGCCCGACGGACGTGCCCGAGTCGTGATCGAATCGGTCATGCCGGAGATCGATGCCGGCCGCTTCCCCGCCAAACGGGTCGCCGGCGAGTCGGTCGCCGTGGAGGCCGACGTCTTCGCCGACGGGCATGACGCCCTCGCGGCGGTCGTGCTCTACCGGCGCGCGGGTGCTGTGGCCTGGGTCGAGGTTCCCATGGCCGCCCTGCCGAACGACCGCTGGCGAGCCGAGTTCACGGTGACCGAGCTCGGGCGGTATTCCTTCACAGTCGAGGGCTGGATCGATCACTTCGAGACCTGGAAGCGCCGGTTCGCGAAGCGAGTCGAAGCCGGCCAGGACCTGGCGGCCGAGCTCGAGGTCGGGGCGCGGATGGTGGGTGCGGCGGCCATGCGATCGAGCGATCCGGCCGACGGGGCAAGCCTGCGCGCGCACGCGGAATCGCTGCGCAAGGGACGCGGCGCCGCGGCCGCAGCCCTGGACCCGGGCCTGGCCACCTTGATGGGGCGCTACCCGGACCGCAGCCTGGCCGTGCGGTACCCCCGCGAGCTGCTCATCGAAGTCGAGCCGGTCAAGGCCCGGTTCAGCGCGTGGTACGAGCTGTTCCCGCGCTCGGCCGGAGAGGCGGGCGTCCACGGGACGTTTCGCGACGTGGAGAGGCGCCTGCCCGAGATCTCCGGCATGGGGTTCGACGTGCTTTACCTGCCCCCCATCCACCCGATCGGAACCACCCAGCGCAAGGGCGCCAACAACCGAAAGGCTGCGGCCGGCGAGCCGGGCAGCCCCTGGGCCATCGGCTCCGAGCTGGGCGGGCACAAGTCAGTGAGCCCCGACCTGGGCTCGCTGGAAGACTTTCGGCGCCTGGTCCGTGTCGCCGCCGAGCATGGCCTCGACGTGGCGCTCGACATCGCGTTCCAGTGCTCGCCAGACCATCCGTACACGCAGGAGCACCCGGAATGGTTCAGGCACCGGCCCGACGGCACGATCCAGTACGCGGAGAACCCGCCCAAGAAATACGAGGACATCGTTCCGTTCGACTTCGAGACCGAGCAGTGGCGCGAGCTGTGGGCCGAGATGCTCTCGATCGTCGTGTTCTGGGTCGACCAGGGGGTTCGGATCTTCCGGGTGGACAACCCGCACACCAAGCCATTCGCCTTCTGGGAGTGGCTGATCGGCGAGGTGAAGCGAGAACACCCGGACGTCCTCTTCCTGGCCGAGGCCTTCACGCGACCCAGGGTGATGTTCCGCCTGGCCAAGCTCGGCTTCAGCCAGTCCTACTCGTACTTCGCCTGGCGCAACACGGCGCCCGAGCTTTACCAGTACTTCATGGACCTTGCCACGCCGCCGATCCGCGAGTTCTTCCGGCCGAACCTGTGGCCCAACACTCCCGACATCCTCAGCGAGTACCTGCAGACCGGCGGCCGGCCCGCCTTCACGGCGAGGCTCGTGCTGGCGGCGACCCTGGGCGCCAGCTACGGAATCTACGGCCCCGCCTTCGAGCTTTGCGAAGGCCGCGCGCGGGAGCAGGGCTCGGAGGAGTACCTGGACTCAGAGAAGTACCAGCTCAGGTCATGGGACAGAGAGAACCCGGACAACCTGCGTGAGCTGATCACCCTGATCAATGAGATCAGGCGCGAGAACCCGGCCCTGCAGACCGACCGCGGCCTGCGCTTCCACCCCACCGAGAACGACCAGCTGCTGGCCTACACCAAGAGCACGTCCGACCATGCCGACGTCCTCCTCACCGTGGTCAACGTCGACCCGCATCACACCCAGAACGGCATGGTGACCTTGCCGCTGGGCGAGATCGGGATCGCGACCGAGCGGCCTTACCAGGCGCACGAGCTGTTGAGCGGTGCGCGCTACCTGTGGAACGGCCCGCGCAACTTCGTCGAGATCAACCCCCACTCCATGCCTGCGCAGATCTTCCGGTTCCGCCGCCCGGTCCGCCGCGAGCACGATTTCGAGTACTTCCTATGATCCAGGGGTCCATCAAGCGTCGCAAGGTCGAAAGCCTCCGCCTCGAGGACGATCCGCTCTGGTACAAGGACGCCCTCATCTACGAGGTGCACGTGCGCGCGTTCAGCGACAGCAACGGCGATGGAAGCGGCGACTTCCGGGGACTGCTCGAGAAGCTGCCATATCTGCAGGATCTCGGCGTCAACGCGATCTGGCTGCTTCCGTTCTACCCCTCGCCGCTCCGGGACGACGGCTACGACATCGCCGACTACACGGACGTCAACCCTATGTTCGGATCGCTTGGCGACATGAGCGCGTTCGTCAAGGAGGCGCATCGACGCGGCATCCGGGTCATCACCGAGCTGGTGTGCAACCACACCTCGGACCAGCACCCGTGGTTCCAGCGCGCGCGCCGCGCGAGGCCGGGAAGCGCGGCCCGCAACTTCTACGTGTGGAGCGACACGAACCAGAGGTACCAGGACGCGCGCATCATCTTCAAGGACTTCGAGGTCTCGAACTGGACCTGGGATCACGTCGCCGGCGCCTATTACTGGCACCGGTTCTACTCCCATCAGCCGGACCTGAACTTCGAGAACCCGAAGGTCAAGGCGGCCGTCCTCAAGGCGCTTGATTTCTGGCTCGACCTCGGGATCGACGGCGTGCGCCTCGACGCGATTCCCTACCTGTACGAGCGCGAAGGGACCAACTGCGAGAACCTGCCCGACACCCACGCGTTCCTGCGCGAGATGCGCCACCACGTCGACAGCAACTATCCGAACCGCATGCTGCTCGCCGAGGCGAACCAGTGGCCAGAGGACTCGGTCGCCTATTTTGGCCAGGGCGACGAGTGCAACATGTCCTTCCACTTTCCTCTCATGCCTCGCCTGTTCATGTCGATCCGGATGGAGGATCGCTTCCCCATCGTCGACATCCTGGCGCAGACCCCCGCCATTCCCGAGAGCGCGCAATGGGCGCTCTTCCTGCGCAATCACGACGAGCTGACCCTCGAGATGGTCACCGACGAGGAGCGCGACTACATGTACCGCGCGTACACGCAGGACCGCATGGCGCGGCTCAACCTGGGGATCCGCCGCCGTCTGGCCCCGCTCCTCGGTAACGACCGGCGCCGCATCGAGCTGATGAACGGGCTGCTCTTCTCGCTGCCCGGCACCCCGGTCCTCTACTACGGGGACGAGATCGGTATGGGAGACAACATCTTCCTCGGCGACCGCAACGGCGTACGCACGCCGATGCAGTGGAGCGCGGACCGAAACGCCGGGTTCTCACGCGCCAACCGCCAACGCCTCTACCTCCCGGTGATCACGGACCCCGAGTACCACTACGAGACGGTCAACGTCGAGGCCCAGCAGGGGAACCCACACTCGACGCTGTCGTGGATGAAGCGCCTGATCGCGCTGCGCAAACGCCACCGCGCGTTTGGCCGCGGCACGCTGGAGCTGCTCCGGCCGGAGAACCGCAAGGTGCTCGCTTACGTCCGCGCGTACGAATCGGAGCAGATCCTGTGCATCGCCAACCTCTCGCGGTTCCTCCAGGCGGTCGAGCTCGACCTGAGCCGGTGGAAGGGCCTCGTCCCGGTCGAGCTTTTCAGCGGCAACGAGATGCCCGTGATCGGAGACCCCCCCTACTTTTTGACGCTCGGCCCGCATTCCTTCTACTGGTTCTCGATGCAGCCGCGTCCCACCCCGCAGCTGCAGAGCGACGGCGCGCACCCGGTCCCGGCGTCCGTGCCCGAGGTCCCCGTCGTGGGCGGCTGGGAGACGGCGCTGGACGGCGCCTCGAAGGAACGGTTGGAGAGCGTGCTGATCGGTTACATCCGTCAGCGCAGGTGGTTCGCGGGCAAGGCGCGCAGGTTGAAGTCGGCGACGATCACGGATGTCGTCGCCATCCCGGGCGCCGGCGGCGTCGCGTATCTCACGACCGTGCAGATCGGTTACGGGGAGGGCGACCCTGAGCTGTACATGCTGCCGCTGGCCTATGCCAGCGCCGTCGAGTCCCCGCACATCCTCGAGCGCTGGCCGAACTCGGCCGTGGCGTGGATCACCGGTCACGACGACGGCGCGCGCGGCCTGCTCTACGACGCCCTCGGCCCGCCCAACTTCGCGGAGGCACTGCTTGGAGCCATCGCCCGCCGCCGGCGCGCGACCGGCAACACGGGAACGCTCGCCGGCTCGACGACCCGCGCGTTCGCCCGCTTGCGCGGGGCCGAGACGGTCCGCCTCGACGCGCAAGTATCCGTGGCCGAGCAGAGCAACTACTCGATGATCTTCGGAGAGCGCCTGATGCTGAAAGTCTTCCGGCGGATCGAGGAGGGCGTCAACCCCGAGCTGGAGGTCGGCCGGTTCCTAACCGAGAAGACCACTTTTACCCAGATCGCCCCGCTCGCCGGGAGCCTCGAATACAGGCGCCCCGTCGGGGAGCCCGTGACAATCGCGATCATCCAGGGCTACGTTCCCAACCAGGGCGACGCCTGGCAGTACACCCTCAACACGCTCGCACACTTCTTCAACTCCCCCGACCTGGTCGGCGCCGAGCCGGCGGTCCTGCCGCGCAGCCTCGTCGAAGCGGCCGCGGGCGAGCTGCCCGAGATCGCGACGACGACGATCGGGGGATACCTTGAGTCGGCGCGGATCCTGGGGCGGCGCACGGCGGAGCTGCACGCCGCCCTGGCCTCCGACCCCGCCGACCCGGCGTTCGCCCCCGAGCGCATCTCGCAGCAGGACCAGCGGTCCATCTACCAATCACTGAGCGGCCTGTCCATACGGTCGACCGACCTGCTGCGCACCCAGATGGGCAAGCTGCCGGCGGAGGCGCGGGAGGAGGGCCGGCGCGTGCTCGACCTGGAGCCCAGCATCGCATCCACCCTGCGCGCATTCCTGGCGCGCCGGCTGACCACGACCAGGATCCGGGTGCACGGCGACTATCACCTCGGCCAGGTCTTGTACACCGGTCACGACTTCGTGATCGTGGACTTCGAAGGGGAGCCGACCCGCACGCTCTACGAGCGCCGCTTGAAGCGCCTGGCCCTTCGCGACGTGGCCGGGATGCTGCGCTCGTTCTCGTACGCGGGCCACGCGGCATTACGATCAGACCACATTGCTCCGGAAAGGCTGCCTGGGCTGCAGGAATGGGCGCGCTTCTGGGTGGGCTGCGTGTCGGCGGCCTTCCTGAAGAGCTATCTGGCCACCGCCGGAAGCGCATCCTATGTTCCGCAGGCTCGGGAGGACCTCGAGCTGGAATTGACCACGATGCTGCTGGAGAAGGCGCTGTACGAGCTCCGATACGAGCTGAACTTGCGACCAGACTGGGTTCGCATCCCGCTTGGTGGAATTCTCGATCTGGTCTCGCCGCAGTGATTGCGCGTTCGCTGATCAGCCCCTTCGATCTTCATCTCTTCAACGAGGGCACGCACAGCCACCTCTTCGACAAGCTCGGCGCCCACGTTTCGACCCAGCCCGACGGCACCTACTTCGCCGTCTGGGCGCCGAACGCGGACTCCGTGAGCGTGATCGGAGACTTCAACCGCTGGGACAACAACGCCAACGGCCTGTACCCACGCGAGCAGTCGGGCATCTGGGAGGGTTTCATCCCCGGCGTCAAGCACGGCGCCCTGTACAAGTACTACGTCCACTCGCGCGTCACGCACGCGGGCGCCGACAAAGCCGACCCGTTCGCCGCCTTCTCGGAGGCGCCGCCGCGCCAGGCATCCATCGTGTGGGACCTCTCCTACCAGTGGGGCGATGACGGCTGGATGTCCAACCGCAGGGAGTCCAACGGGCGCCAAGCGCCCTGGTCCGTGTACGAGATGCACATCGGCTCGTGGATGCGGGTGCCGGAGGAACAGAACCGTTCGCTGACTTACCGTGAGCTGGCCCCGCGCCTCGCCGACTATGTCAGCCGGATGGGATTCACCCACGTGGAGTTCATGCCGGTGATGGAGCACCCCTTCTATGGGTCGTGGGGCTACCAGGTCACCGGTTACTTCGCACCGACCTCGCGGTACGGGACGCCGCAGGACTTCATGTTCCTCGTCGACTACCTGCACCAGAATGGCATCGGCGTGATCCTGGACTGGGTCCCGTCGCACTTCCCGGCGGACGAGTTCGGCCTGCAGAACTTCGACGGCACTCACCTGTTCGAGCACGCCGACCCGCGCCTGGGCGTACATCCCGACTGGGGCAGCTCGATCTTCAACTACGGCCGCAACGAGGTCAGGGGCTTCCTCTTGAGCAGCGCGCTGTGCTGGCTCGACCGCTACCACGCGGACGGGCTGAGAGTCGATGCGGTGGCCTCGATGCTGTACCTCGACTACTCGCGCAAGCACGGCGAGTGGATCGCCAACAAGTTCGGCGGCAACGAAAACCTCGAAGCGGTCGATTTCCTGCGCCGCTTCAACATCGAGGTGTACAAGGAGCAGCCCGAGGTCCAGACCGTGGCCGAGGAATCGACCTCGTGGCCCCAGGTTTCGCGCCCGACCTACGTCGGCGGCCTGGGGTTCGGCATGAAGTGGGACATGGGCTGGATGCACGACATGCTCGGCTACATGTCACAGGAGCCGGTACACCGCAAGTTCCACCACCAGGAGCTGACCTTCAGGATGCTCTACGCCTTCGGTGAGAACTTCATGCTGCCCCTGTCGCATGACGAGGTCGTGCACGGCAAGGGCTCGTTGCTCGCGAAGATGCCCGGCGATGACTGGCAGAAGTTTGCCAACCTGCGGCTCCTGTACGGCTACATGTACGCGCAGCCTGGCAAGAAGCTGCTGTTCATGGGCGGCGAGTTTGGGCAGTGGCGCGAATGGGACCACGAGCAGAGCCTCGACTGGCACCTGCTCGACAACCCGATGCACGGCGGCATGCGCTTGTGGGTGGGCGACCTCAACCGGGTCCTCCGGGAAGAGAAGGCGCTCCACGAGATGGACTTCGAGCCGGGTGGGTTCTCCTGGATCGATTGCACAGACGCCGACCAGAGCGTGGTCAGCCTCATCCGGCGGGGCCGCCTCGCCTCGGACGTGGTGGTCGCGATCTTCAACTTCACCCCGGTCCCTCGGTACAACTATCAGATCGGCGTTCCGCAGGCCGGCTGGTGGAGAGAGCTGCTCAACGGCGACGCGCCGATGTATGGAGGAAGCGGGCAGGGCAACCTCGGTGGCCTGGAGGCCGTGCCGGTGAGCATGCACGGTCACAGGCACAGCCTGACGTTGACCCTGCCGCCGCTGGCGACCCTGTTCCTCAAGCCGGATCCCGAGGTAGGTGGCTAGGCCGCTCACGCCCGCACCCCGGCCGGCCTCGGTGGAGTGGAGTCCCCAGCTCGTGCGGATCACCGCCGGGCTCATGCTGGCGATGCTCGTCGCGGCGATGGACGCGACGATCGTCGCGACCGGCCTTCCCACCATCGGCAAGGAGCTCCACGGCATCTCGCTCTATCCCTGGGTCTTCGCGGGCTACCTGCTTACCAGCACGACCACCGTTCCGCTGTGGGGCCGCCTCGCGGACATCTACGGACGCAAGAACGTGCTGATGGCCGGCCTGGTCGTGTTCGTCGGGGCATCAGCTTTGTGCGGCACGTCTTCGTCGATGCAGATGCTGGTTGTCTTTCGTGTGCTGCAGGGCGTCGGCGCAGGCTGTCTGCAGCCCGTTGTCATCACGACCGTGGGAGACCTGTTCCCGCTGGAACAGCGTGCCCGCGTGCAAGGGCTGTTCAGCGCCATGTGGGGCATCGCGGCGCTGACCGGCCCTCTGATCGGGGCCGTCTTCGTGACGACGATCGGCTGGCGGTGGATCTTCGAGGTGAACGTACCCCTGGGAATCGCAGTGCTGGCGCTCATCTGGTCGTTCCACGACCGGCCCGCCGAGGGAGGCGCCGGCGACATCGACTGGCTCGGCGCGCTCCTGCTCACCGCGGGCATCGCGCTGGCCCTCGTCGGCCTGGGCGCCGGTGGCGCCGCCTCCCGGGTCGACTGGCGACTGGTGACGATGGCGCTTGGTCTGCTCGCCTGGTTCGTTTACGTCGAGCGCCGCGCCGCCCGGCCGACGGTCCCGCTGCGGCTCCTGCGACATCCGTTGATCGGCCCTGCGCTCCTGGCTGCGCTGGCGGCCGGCACCCTCCAGTGGGCGGCGACGTCCTACATCCCGCTCTACACGCAGGACGTGCTCGGGCTGAGCGCGTACTGGGCGGGCGCCTCGGTGGCGCCGATGTCCCTGGGATGGCCAATCGCGTCGGTGATCGCCGGCCGGCTCCTGATGCGCGTCGGCCCATGGCCGCTGGCCTTCGCCGGCTCGCTCGCGCTCGTGGCGGGCGCGGTGCTGATCGCCACCGCGCCTTCGGTCCAGGTCATCGTGGCTGCCTCCGCCGTGCTCGGGTTCGGCATGGGGATGATGCAGACGCCGCTGCTGGTGACCGTCCAGAGCTCGGTCGGGTGGGCTGAGCGAGGCGCCACGACGGCCCTCAACCAGTTCGCCCGCACGATCGGCGGCGCGGTCGGGGTATCGGTGCTCGGCCTGCTCCTCGTGTCGCCTGGCGCTTCGACGCCGGGCGCCGCGCTGGGCCCTGGGCTGCACTCGGTGTTCTGGACGATGCCCGCCATGGCCGCGGCGTCCGTGCTGGTCTGCGTGGCGATGCTCGCGATCAGCCGGCGCAGGCAGGCGGCCCCGGCGATGCCCTGATCTGGTTTACGAGGACAGCTGGGCGCTGATGCGCTCGAACACCTGGTCGGGCGTCCCCATGCCGTCGACCTCCTCGATCCGGACCCCGCGCTTCCGGTAGTAGTCGAGCACCGCAGAGGTGAGCTTGCGGTATTCGCGCATGCGCTCGGCGACCGCCTCGCGGGTGTCGTCCGGCCGCCCCTCGAGCACGGCGCGGTGGAGGATACGGTCCACCAGCTCCTCCTCCGGCACTCTCAGGGCCAGCACGAAATTGACGAGATGGCCCTCGCCCGTCAGCATCGCGTCGAGGGCCTCCGCCTGGGTGACGGTGCGCGGGAACCCGTCGAGGAGCACGCCAGGACCTTCCTCGGCTTCGGGGAGGCGCTGGCGCACGATGTCGACGATCAGGTCGTCGGGGACCAGGTCGCCGGCGGCAATGATGCGCTTGACCTGCTTGCCGACCGGCGTCCGTCGCGCCACCTCGCCGCGCAGGATGTCGCCCGTCGAGAGGTGCGTGACGTAGAGCTCGTTCTCGAGCCGGGTGGCCTGCGTGCCCTTGCCGCTCCCGGGCGGCCCGAAGATGATCGCGATCACTGGGTGAGTTTGATCGCTCGACGGCGCCGCCACCAGCGCCGCGCCTGCTCCTGGAGCAAGGCCTCGATGGCCGGATCGGGCCCGGATACGTCTCCCTCCTCGCTCATGGCAAGCCACCGGCGGGTGATCTCGACGTAGAGGTCCGCCTCCGTCCAGCCGGGCCGCTGTTCGAGCACGCGATGGTTGCGTATCGCATCCGCGATCGGCTTGTACACGTGGTCGTACCAGCTCGCCGCGGCCTCCTGGAGCCGCACCTCCCTGCCCTGCTCACGGGACAGGAAATAGGCGTGACCCAGGATGTGCTTGATGATCTCGTCGTAGCGCCCGAGCCGGCTGCACTCGAAGCGGGCTTCGGGCCGCGTGCGGTGGAGCTGGGTGGTCTCGAGAAAGGCGGCGTATTCGGCCGCCCTGAGCAGGGCGCCGGCGTCGACGTCAGGCCCCAACGGAGCGCGGGTGCGAATGTCGACCACGCGCGCGTTGATGACGTCGCGGCCGAGGTTGCGCGCCACGGACACCCGGTGGTGGCCGTCGATCACGTAGTAGCTCCCGTCGACCTTGTAGACGTCGATCGGCGGCAGCTCGTCTCCTTCGACCATCGCCTGGTAGATGCGCGTCCAGCGGTCGCGCAGCCTGCGGTTGATGGGCAGGAAGCCGGCATCGAAGTCGCCCGTCTTCGAGGGCGGGGCGGCAGAGCCGACCACGCGGTCAAGGGGGATCTCCTGCTCGCCCCCGAAAGCGCGACCTTCGAGACCGGCCGCCTCGAGCACCGGCTCGATCGACTGCAGCCGACGCGCCCCTCCGGTCAGGATCGAACGCAAAGAACGGCGAAAGGCCCGGAACCGGGCGGCATCGAAATCCTCGAGAGCCCTGACCCTCTCCACGCGGATTCGGTTAGAGCAGCGCCAGCTCGCTCTCGGAGTCGAAGAAGTGCAGGCTACGCGTATCCAGGCCGAGCCGGACCTTATCGCCGGGCTGAACGGTCATGCGAGGGTCGACTCGCGCGGTGACCTGGTCGCCCCCGACCTGCCCGTATAGGAACTGGTCCGAGCCCAACCGCTCCACCACGTCGACCTTCATCTCCATGGTGGTGCCGCCCTCTGCGACGCGATCGGTCACCGCCTCCGGGCGGAACCCGAGAGTTCCCTTGGCGGCGCTGAGCGGCTTGGGCAACTTCACCTCGAAACCCGAGGCTTTGGCGCTGCCGTCCTGGATTGCCGCCGGGACGAAGTTCATCGTCGGGCTGCCGATGAAGCCCGCCACGAACAGGTTGGCCGGGTGGTCGTAGATCTCGCCGGGCGTGCCGACCTGCTGCAGGATTCCGGCGTTCATGATGGCGATCCGGTCACCCATGGTCATCGCCTCGACCTGGTCGTGCGTGACGTAGATGAAGGTGGTCTCGAGATCGCGGTGCAGCTTCTGCAGCTCGATCCGGGTCTGGCCGCGCAGCTTGGCGTCGAGGTTGGAAAGCGGCTCGTCCAGGAGGAAGACCTTCGGGTTTCGAACGATGGCTCGGCCCAGGGCCACGCGCTGCCTCTGGCCTCCGGAAAGTGCGCGAGGCTTGCGCTTCAGGAAGTTGTCGAGGCCCAGGATGCGCGATGCGTTGCGCACGCGCTTGTCGATGTCGTCTTTCTTGAGGTGCTGCATCTGCAGCGGGAACGCCATGTTGTCGAACACGCTCATGTGCGGGTACAGGGCGTACGACTGGAACACCATGGCGATGTCCCGGTCCTTGGCCGCCACGTTGTTCACCACACGATCGCCGATGCGGATCTGGCCTTCGGTGATCGCCTCCAGGCCGGCGAGCATCCGCAGCGCGGTGGACTTGCCGCAGCCGGAAGGGCCGACCAGGACCATGAACTCCTTGTCCTTGATCTCGACGTTGAAGTCCTTCACGACCGTGACATCGGCGGTGTAGCGCTTGACCACGTGGTCGTAAGTGACTGATGCCATTTCTTTATCCCTTCACAGAACCGGCGAGGATGCCGCGGACGAAGTAACGCTGGAGGCTGAGGAACACGACCAGTGGAATGATCATGGAGAAGAACGCCGCCGCGGTCAGCAATTGGTAGCCCTGGCCCAGAGAGTTGGTCAGGTCGGCGAGGTTCACGGTCAGAGGCGCGACATCGGGAGCGCCACCCACGTAGATGAGGGCCACCAGCAGGTCGTTCCAGACCCACAGGAACTGGAAGATCACCAGCGAGGCCAGCGCCGGCACCGAGAGCGGGAGCACGATGCGGAAGAAGACCGTCAGGGTGCCTGCGCCGTCGATCTCAGCCGATTCGAAGAGGTCGCTCGGGAGCGCCCGGAAGAAGTTGGCCAGCAGGTAGGTGGAGAACGGCAGGCCATACCCAGAATGGGCGAGCCACAGGCCGACCCATGGCGGCAAGCCGATGCTGATCAGGTTGTCGGGCACGATCCCGTGCTGGACGAAGAAGGTGAGCACGGGCACGAAGGTCAGCTGCAGCGGAACCGCGAGCAGGCCGACAAAGGCCAGGAAGATCCAGTCGCGACCCGGGAACTTCATCCAGCTGAACGCGTAAGCCGCAAAAGCGGCGATGGTCACGGGGATCACGGTCGAGGGGATGGCGACCATGAAGCTGTTGAAGATAGCCGCGCCCATGTTGCTCTGGGCGAGCATGTCGTTGTAGTTCTTCAGCGTGAACTGGAACGGGGGCGACAATGCCGTCCACCAGCCCGTGGTGATGATCGCGAACGTGGGCCGGAAGCTGCTGACCAGCAGTCCCAGAGTGGGAATGATCCAGACGAGGGTCAGCAGTATCACTGCGATGTGCAAGAGCGAGGTCTGGATCTTCTGCAAGATCCAGGCAGCCGACCAGGCGGCCGCGGTCGACTCAGCACGCGTAGATGTCGCGACGCTCAACGCCTTGCCTCCACCGCCCTGAACTGCCGGATGTTGAAGACGAGCACCGGGACCACGGCGATCAGAAGCACGATCGCGACCGCGCTGGCGGCCCCGTTGTTGTGCGACAGGTAGAGCAGGTTGTACATGCGCAGGGCCAGCACGTCGGTATTGCCCAGGCCGTTGGTCATCACGTAGGGGACGTCGAAAACCTTGATGGCGAAGATCACAAGCGTGGTGGCCACCACCACGATCGTGGGCATCATCAGAGGAAAGATCACGCGCCGGAAGATCGTGATCTCACCTGCTCCGTCCACCCGAGCGGCTTCCAACAAATCGGCCGGAATGCCTTTGAGCGCCGCGGAAAGGATGACCATCGAGAATCCTGTGAAGCCCCACACCGCCACGGTGATCAGAGAAAGGTTGTTGAGGATCGCCAGGCCATTGGGCCACTGGTCCTGGAGCCAGGCCACCGGATCGTGATGGAGGAAGGTGACGATCGCGTTCATCGTCCCGGTCTGGGACGCTCCAGCAGGCTGGTACCAGTACATGAACTTCCAGATCACACCGGAGGCCACAGACGAGATGGCCATGGGCATGAAGATCAGCGACTTGACGACCGTTTCGTATGGGACCCGGTCGAAAAGCACGGCCATGATCAGGCCGAAGGTGAGCACCAGGATCATGTACAGGATCAACCAGAGGACGATGCTGTTGCGGATGGCGATCCAGGCGCCGCTGCTCGGGAATCCGCCCAGCTGGTCGGCGTAGTTCTGAAAACCGATGAAATTGCCGTGGCTGTCCTGGACGCTCCGGACCAGGGTTGCGACGGCGGGGACGAAAAG
This sequence comes from Candidatus Dormiibacterota bacterium, assembly GCA_035468355.1. Lineage (GTDB taxonomy): Bacteria > Chloroflexota > Dormibacteria > Dormibacterales > Dormibacteraceae > DATKSS01. Next base: position 29,013 of record DATITA010000020.1, on the reverse strand, counting down.
GAAAGCAGCCACGAAAACGAGTGCAGGTCCGACCCATATCCAGGGCCGGACCTGCGGGCGGTTCTTGTCGGGAAGGCGGCGGACCAGGAACTCGGCGCCCACGATGTAGCCGACGAGAACCGCCGGCACGCCGACGATCACGGCCACGAGCGTTGGGAGGTCCTGCAGCAGGACGCTGAAGTCCACCGTTCTCTCCTTCTAAATCCTTACGTCTTGTAGGCAGCCGCCTGGACTTTGTCCAGGTCGGCGAGCAGCGAATCGAGCTGACCCTGGTTCTGGATGAACTTGACGAGGTCCGCCCAGGCCGCAGACTTCATGTCCGCGGGCATGTTGTCGGTGGCGTCGTACTTGGCGATCGCCGTAGTGACCACGATCTGCGCCGACTCCTTGGACAGAGGGTCGGGGTAGTCGGACAGGGGAACGTCCTTGTTGACTGCGAGCTTGCCGCCCGCCTTGACCCAGATGGCCTGCGCGTCGGCCGTGGTCAGGTACTTGATCAGCTGGCGGGCCTGAGGCGTGTCCTTGAACATCGACCAAGCGTCGCCGGCCACCACGTGGGCCCCGGCGAACTGGCTGGTGATATCGGGCATCGGGAAGAAGTTGAAATCCGTGCCTGCCTGCAGGGTCGGACTGGCGCTGGTGAAGAAGGTCGTGATGAACGACGCCTGGTTCAGCATGTAGCACTTGGGTGGGCTCTGGAACATCGGTGTGCCGACGTCGCCGAAGTTGGTCGCGAGGATGTACTTCGGCCCGCCGTAGACGTTGCCGCCGTTGGGTCCCAGGACCTGGCCGAACGTCTCGAAAGCCTGCTTGATCTCCGGCGAGGACCACTTCTGGGTGCCGGCCACCCACTTGTCATAGACGTCCGGGCCTGCCTGGCTGAGCACGATCTCCTTGAGCCAGTCGCTCGCCATCCATCCCGTGGCCGCGCCGCTCTCGACCGTGAGGCACCACGGCGTGGTGCCGCTGCCCTTGATCTGGCTCTGAAGCGCCACGAGGTCGGCCCATGTCTTGGGGACGGTGTAGCTCTTGGCCTGGAAGTTCTTGGGGCTGTACCAGATAAGGCCTTTCACAGCCGCCCACGAGAAGATCTGATACAGCTTGCCGTCGTTCATCGGCTCACCGAGGGTGATCCAGCTCTTGGCGGTGGTCTTCTGCAATGCGTTCATGTCGACTATGTCGTTGAGCGCGATCACCTTGCCCTGCTTCGCAAAGTTGGTCAGCAGCTGCGGGCTCGGCGCCGCCGCGAGGTCGGGCGGGTTGCCGGCCGCGACGCGTGAGGTGAGGATCGCATCTTCGTCACGGGTCGACTCATAGGACACCTTGATCCCGGTCGAGTCCTCGAACGGCTTGAGCACGGCCATGAAGTTGGCCTGCTCCTGGCCCGACCACTGAGCGACGACTTTTACGGTGCCTGCGCTCTGCGTTGAGCTGGTGCCGCATCCCACCGCGGTCAGCACCGCGATCAACGGCAGAATCAGGCTGCGCTGGAACCAATGTGAGTGCATATTCAAATCCCCCAGTTGTTGCCGCATTGACGGGTCCGATGCCGGTGAGAGTCCAATTCTATTTACCTCCGTTGATTTGGCAAATCGCGCTCGCCGCAAAACGTCTTCAGGCCTGCGGGTTGACCACCTCCTCGAGCTCGGTCGCCCGCGACGTGGAGCTTCGAACGATGAGGCTGGTGTGGAGCGGGGGCGGCGAGTCGGCCGCTTTGCCGTTGATGAGCTGGATCAACAGGCGCGCGGCGACACGGCCCTTTTCAATGATCGGCTGATGGACGGTCGTCAGCGGCGGGTTCGTCCATGCGGCCATGGGGATGTCGTCGTAGCCGACCACGGAAAGGTCGTCGGGGACGCGCAGGCCTCCCGCGGCGGCGGCAGACATGACCCCGATGGCCGCCATGTCGCTCATGGCGAGAACCGCGGTGGGGCGGCGCCTTCCCCGGGGCAGCGACTCGAATGCGCGCGCGCCCGCCGCCACCGAGATGCCCGCGGTGACCGTCACCGGCGGCGGCGCCTCGGCCAGCGCGATCGCTTCCAGGTAGCCAGCGAGCCGCCGGGCGGCGGTCGGCGTGTTGCCGATGTGGGAGCGGGTGGGCGGCAGGACGATGACCGCGAGCCGGCGGTGGCCGAGCTCGGTCAGGTGCGTCCCGGCAGCCCTTGCGCCACCGGTGTCGTCGACGTTGACGGAGGGGTGTGCGGGCGAGGTGTCGGAATCCACCAGCACGGTCGGTATCCCGATCCGCTCCAGCATCTGCAGCGCCTGGTCCTCGGGCCCAAGGCCGAGGCTGATGAACCCGTCGACGGGGGCCTGCCGGATGGCGCCCTCCAGGGACCCGTCCAGAGGCGGGACCAGGAGCAGGGTCAGGTCGTGCTCCTCGCACAGCTCGCCGAGGCCCTGGATGAGCTCGCCAAGAAACGGGTTGGCGAACACGCTGGACAGGCGCTGCGGGATCAGGATGCCGATCGTGCCGCTGCGGCGCATCGACAGGGCGCGGGCCGCCGGGTGCGGGGCGTACCCGAGCTCGTGGGCGACACCAAGCACTCGCTCCAGAGTCCCCGGCCCGAGCTTCTCGGGGCTGTTGAACGCAAAGGAGACTGCGGTCTTGGACACACCCGCGGCGACCGCCACGTCAGCGATGGTGATTCGCGACACCGACCCAGGCTTCCAGGGATCTCACGATCGGCCAATTCCCCCACGTGCATAAACCGATTTACTAAATCGGTTTAGCGCGGATCGTAGGGGCTCTCCCGCAGGCTGTCAAGGGACCAGTTCTCAGCCAGGGGTCATCGCTCAGCGACGCTTCGGCGCCTGGGTGAACGGCCTGAGCAGCTCCGGGTCGATCTTCGGCCGCCGGGCGTCTGTGAGCAGGCCGTTGCGCTCCTGCTCCACGTCGGCCAGCTGCGTGTAGCAGAAACCTTCCACGGGGCCCGGCGCCATGAGGGCCTCGACCATCTCGCGGTATGCGTCGAGGAGGCCGGCGGCCCCCCTCGCCTGCGAGTACCCGAAGCCCCCTGACCCGGCCAGGCTCACGCCCCCGAACTCGCTCACGACCATGGGCTCACCGTGATACGCGTAACCGGACAGGTATACGGGATGCTCGCGCGGAGCGAGCGCCGTATCGAGGCGGCGGTACCTGGCCGCCAGCTCGGCCGCCGGGGCGTAGTCGTGCAGGGTGCAGAGGTCGCTGGTCGCGTGCTCCCAACCGTCGTTGGACACCACCAGGCGCGTGGGATCGAGCTCCCTCGTCAGGCGGTACAGGTCGTCGAGGAACTCCGCGGGATGCTCGCCCAGCCCGAAGCTCTCATTGACCGGGACCCACGCCACGATCGATGGATGGTCGCGGTCACGCAGCACGGCGGCCGACCATTCGTCTTTCAAGCGGCGCCGCGCGTCCGGCGAGTCCTCGTGAAAGTCGGCCATCTCGCCCCAGACCAGAAAGCCGAGGCGGTCTGCCCAGTACAGCCATCGCGGATCCTCCACCTTCTGGTGCTTGCGAGCCCCGTTGAAGCCCATCGCCTTGGCCTGCAGGATGTCGCGCCTCAGAGCGGCGTCCGAGGGCGCGGTCATCAGACCCGCGGGGAAGTAGCCCTGGTCGAGGACCAGCCTCTGCACATAGGGCGCGCCGTTGAGCCAGAACCGCCCCTCACGCGCTTCGATCTTCCGCAGGCCGAAGTAGCTGTGCACGACGTCCAGCTCACGACCGTGGGCGTCGAGCAGCGAAACGCGGAGCTCGTACAGGTCGGGCGACTCGGGGCTCCAGGGTCGGATGGTCGACAGCTGGATCGGCCCGCTGCCTTTGCGCCGGCCCACCTCCACGCCGTGGAACGCTGCGATCGCCTCTACGTCCCCGTCGGCGGTGATCACCACGTCGACCGTTCCCGCGTCCAGGTGAGGGGTGACCCGGAGCGCCTGGATCGAACGAGCGGGGATCGGCTCGAGCCAAACCGTCTGCCAGATGCCTGTGGTGGCCGTGTAAAAGATGCCCTCGGGATCTCGCTTCCAGTGCTGCTTGCCCCGCGGGATCGTCTTGTCGGCCAGCGGGTCGTCGGCGCGGACCACCAACAGGTTGTCCCGCCGGCCGGCCACGTGGCTGATGTCGGCCGAAAAGGGCGTGTGGCCCCCTTCGTGGCGCGCCACCTCCTCCCCATCGACCCAGACCGTGGCCCGGTAGTCGACCGCCCCGAAGTGGAGGAGCAGGCGTTCGGCCTCAGGAGCGTCGAACCGGCGCCGGTACCAGACGGTGTCGCCGGGGTCGCGATCATCAAGCCCTGACAGGCGGGACTGGGGACAGAACGGAACGGTGATGCGCCGGTCGAACGCCTCGCTGTCGCCGGCTCCGAAATCCCAGGGGCCGTTCAAAGTGATCCAGCGATCGCGCCGGAATGTCGGTCGTGGGTACTCAGGGCTCACGATCCCATGCCTAAACCGGCGCTAGAGACGGTCTCGGTAGTACGACTCCTCGATCGCACGCTCGTAGACGGACTGATAGCCATCTGCCATCTGACGTGGGCCGAAACGCTCGCTCGCATGCTCGACGCACTTCGCGAGGTCGATCTGGTCGAGGCCCGAGTACGCGTCGACCATGCCGTCCAGGTCGTCCGCGAGAAACCCGGTGACCCCAGACTCCACCAGCTCCGCCGCGGCGCCGCGCGCCATGGCGATGACCGGCGTGCCGCTGACCATCGCCTCCACCATCGCGAGGCCGAACGGCTCCTCCCACTGAATCGGGAACACCATCGCTTTAGCGCGCGCCAGGAGGCTGGCCTTCTCCTCGCCCACCACGTTCTCGAGCCAGCTCACGCGCTCGCCCAGGTAGGGCTTGATCCGCTCGTCGAAGTACCTGACCGAATCCTTGTCGACCTTGCCCGCGAGGACGAGCTTGACGTTGAGGCGCTGCGCCATCTCGATCGCCAGGTGCTGGGCTTTGTCGGGGTTGATGCGCGCCAGCTGGACGATGTAGTCCTCCTTGTCCTCGCGCCGCGTGATCGGCCGGTACTCGCCCGGGTCGACGGCGTTGTAGACGACCCGCCGCCAGTCGACGCCGGCCACCAGGGCCTGTTGAGCCTGGCTGATCGCGACCAGGTGGACGCGATGGTCGATGGCCGCGAGGTACTCGCCCTCGGCTTCGGTGAGCGCCCCGTGAAGGGTGGCGACCACGGGGGCCTGGAGCCTGCTGGACGCCGCCATCAGGATCCCGGTCATGCCCGAGTGGTCGTGGACGACGTCGAAAGAGCGGCGCCGGACGAGGTCATAGGCACGGTAAAGGAAGAGCAGCTCTCGCGCCGTGTGGTCGCGGCCGCCCAGCTGGCTGGACCAGCTCTCGGGCGCGATTGCGATCGTCTCGAAGGGCCCCTTCGATCCTTGCTGGCCGATCACGCTGACCTGGTGGCCGCGAGCCTGAAGCTCGCAGGCGAGGTTGTACGCCATGAGCTCGATGCCGCCATAGCCGACCGGTGGGACTGGAAACCAGGGACTCACGATCAGGGCGATGCGGCGAGGAGTCACGCCCTTAGAACACACTGCGCATGGAGGTCACGCATCAACGCTCGCAAGGTGAGCAATACCCGCGGTTCATTGTGATGGGATCTCCAGCCACGGGGGGGTGCCTCGAACGATTTCGAGGCCGGGCGCGTCGGTGTCCACCGAGTGCCCCCCGTCGGGCTCGCGCCGCACGCTCAGCTTCACCTCGTGGGACCCGATGCGCAGGTTGTCCAGCACCAGCGTCGGGCACCAGGGTGGCAGCGCCGGGTCGACGTAGAGCCGCCCCGCGGGCAGGTCCGGCTCGAGGCCGAGCAAGACTCGAACCATTTGCAGGACGCAACCGGCCGACCAGGCCTGGGGCACGTTGGCCATTCGATACGGCACCGGGACTGCGAACTCGCGCTTGGGCAGCCCCGCGAACAGCTCCGGCATCTGGATGTCCTCGAAGCACATCACCGCCCCGAGCACCCCGTCGAGCACCGTCCACGCCTCCTCGACCATCCCGTAGCGCCGCAGGCCCGCCGCGGCGATCACGCTGTCGTGCGGCCAGACCGATCCCCGCTGATAGGAGTGGGGGTCGTAAGACGGGTGCCGATCCGACAGTGTGCGCACGCCCCAGCCGCTGAACATGTCCGGCTTCATGAGCCGCGCGCCCGCCGCGCGTCCTCGCGCCTCGTCGAGGATGCCCATCCACAGGCAGTGGCCAGAGTTGGAGACGACCGTCCTCACGGCCCTCTTGTGACCGTCGAGCAGGAACGCGAGCTCGCCCGTCTCCTCAGACCAGAACCGCTCGATGAACCGCTTCCTGAGCTCGCCGGCCTCGCGCACAAGCTGCTTGCCGCGCGCCGCATCGCCCCACGCCTCGAAGAGCGGCGCCATCTGCAGCTTGGCGCCGTAGACGTACGCCTGCATCTCGGACGTCCCGATTGGCAGCTCGGGGAAGGCACCCGTCTCGTCGAGCACCCCGTCGTGCGCGTCGCGCCAGGCCTGGTTGCGGTAACCATTCGGCGTCCGCGGGGCGTACTCCTGGAACCCGTCGCCGTCCCGGTCGCCGTGCTTGTCGATCCACTCCAGGCATCGCTCGGCGACGCCCTGGAACGGGACCAGCGCCTTCGCATCGCCGAGCCAGCGGTAATTCTCGGCGAGCAGGAGCAGATATAGAGGAGTGGCGTCGGCGGTCCCGTAGTAAGGACGGTGAGGAACGATGCCGAAGTGGGCCCACTCGCCGACGCGCAGCTCGTGGGGCATCTTGCCCGGCTCGGCGTCGCGCGCAGGGTCGTCGAAGTCCGACTGCCATTTGGCCAGGTTCTCCAGCGTGCCCATGGCGACGGCGGGCTGCGCGACCATCGCCTGCAGCGAGGCGATCGCCGAGTCGCGCCCGAACAGCGCCATGAACCAGGGAAGGCCGGCCGCCGGCATCCAGCGATCGGACGAGGATTCCTGCTCGTGGAGACGCAATGCGGCGAAGTCCTCGATCGCGCGCTCGTAGGCGAACTTCAGGCGGATGTCGGAGGGCTCGACCTGCGAGACCGACATCTGCCAGCTGCGGGCCATCTCCAGGGGATCCCCATGGCTGGGATCAAAGGAGCATTTCGCCTCGAGCGGCGGCATCTGGTGGTCGTCGGTGAGGAGGTCGTACTGCAGGCAGAGCCGCCATTCCTCTCCCGGCACGAGGTCGATGGGAACCCGCAAAGACCCGTTGGCGTACGTGATGCCTGCGCGCTCGGTGAGGGTGCGCACCAGGCAGCGGCGGACGAAATCCTTGTTCTGATAGCGCGCCTCGAGGCTGTTGGGCCCGACCCACCAGGTGTTCAGGTCGGCGCGGCGCTGCCATGACTTGAACCGGACCTCGAACAGGTCCGCGAAATCGCTTTCCAATGCGATCTCCAGCAGGACGCTCACAGGCGCCCTGGCATAGGTGTGGAGCGAGAGGTCCTCGTGCATTCGGTGAAGGCTGATCAGCCGGTCGACGGTGATCGCCACCTTGGCTTCGCGCATGTCGCCCTGCGCCCCGGCGATGCTGTCCGCGATCATGTGCCAGCGGGCGTGGCGGAAGGACAGGCGCACCGACGCCACGGAGTCCGGCTGCTTCCCGTTGAGCCTGATTTCATGGCGGGAGAGGAAGCGGGTGTCGGCCGAGTACAGGCCGTAGTCACCCGCCGCGAGCGGGACCGAGCCGTGCTGGTCGCACACGAGGAACGTGGCGCCGTGGTTGATCTTGATCGACGGGTTGGGGTGGACCGCCGAGATCAGCGTTCGCCAGGGCGCCATCTGGGCCTGCCCGTCGCCGAGGACGTGGATGGGGGCGATGGGTTCGGCCGGCTTGGCCCCGCCAGCCTTCTGCCTTCGTTTCATAGCTCAAACCTAACGTTAGACAAGCCCTCGACCGCGCTGCAAACCAGGGCCGCCTGACGCGTCCCTGAAAAAGGTTCGCCCCGACTCCGAAATGGTCTGTTTAAACCATTGACTTCGACGCCCTGGGGTGGTCAGAGTAATTCGACTCACGAGATGGTCTGGATACAGGCCCTCGATTCGAGTTACCACACGTGGAGAGGAAGATGGGAAGGGTTTGGTCGCGCCGGTTGGGCGCGCTTGTTTCGTCGTTGGCTTTGGTCGCAGGCGGGGCGGTCGCATCCTCGGTGCTGCCGGCGACCGCAGCTTCCGGTATGGCTCTAGGCACCGGCCAGCAGCTCAGCCAGGTCAAGCTTGTGCGTCAGACCGCCTTCAGGTCGAGCCCCGCTAACCTGGCTGAAGGTACCGTCTCGAGCGGCGCTCCCGCCGCGTTCACCGACGACCCGAACCTGGTCCGGGCCATGGTGGGAGGCGGGACGGCGGCAACCAGCTTCCCCCAGAACGCGGCTACCACCGCTTCATCCGGGAGTGAAGCGCCTTCGGGCGATGCCCGTGGTGGCGTGGCTTCCTCGGTGAAGGGCCTCAACGCCCGCGACCTGGCGGTGACCCACGGATTCGTCGTCGAGCCTCCCGACCAGGGCCTGTGCGCGGGTAACGGATACGTGATCGAGATGGTCAACCTGAACCTGAAGATCTTCGACGCCAAGCTCAACGCGCTCACAGGGCCTATGGTGCTCGAGACCTTTTTCGGGGACAACATCGCGTTCGGTGTCTACGGCGGCGACGTTACCGTCCAGGGTGACCCGCGCTGCTACTGGGACGCCGGCACCGACCGTTGGTTCTTGAGCCAACTGGTGCTGGACCTCAGTAACAACACCGCGATGTTCCAGCTCGCTGTCAGCACTACTGCCAACCCGCTGGGCAGCTACAACCTCTACTCCGCGGACACGACGGACAACGCCAACCCGGGCTGCCCATGCTTTGGCGACCAGCCGACGATGGGCGCAAACAGCGACGCCATCTTCATCACCACCAATGAATTCTCTATCAACAACCCGGTGTTCAACGGCGCCGTCCTTTACGCGATCGACAAGCGGGCCCTGGCCAACGGCGAAGCGAGCGCGAACATGGTCACGGACTTCATCGGCTTGACGTTTCCGACTCCGGAATGGCGCACCGGCGTCAACTGCGTGACCACAGGCGGTCTCTACTGCTGGGCTTCGGTGCGGCCCAGCTCATCGCCTACCTCAGGGGACCGGCGCTTTGGCGGCGTCGAGTACCTGATGAGCGCGCTTGACTTTGCCAATAAGCACGACAACCGGATAGGCGTCTGGGCATTGACCAACACCAGCAGCATCCGCACCAGCAACCCTCAGCTTGGGCTGACGGAAGCCACTCTCGCCAGCGAGCCCTACACCTTCCCGTCCTTCGCCCGCCAGAAGGCTGGGCCGATCCCTCTCGGTGATTCGGGGCGCTTTACCTGCGTCCCCGCTCCATGCGCTGAGGGAGGGATTCAGACCAACGACGATCAGATCCAGAACTCGGTCTATGCCGCTGGCTTGATCTGGGGCGGCCTCAACACGACCGTTCATGGCCGCTCGGGCCAGGTCGGCATCGCCTACTTTGCGGTCGAGCCCAGTCTCAATCGAGGCCAACTGAGCGCCAGGATAGTGACGCAGGGATACTTGACCGCTGCCGGCAACGACATTGCGTTCCCCTCTGTCGGTGTCGACAGCCAGGGCGAAGGCGTCCTCAGCTTCACCCTCACCGGGCCGGGCTACTACCCGACCAGCGCCTACGCCAAGATCGACCGCTCCGGAACCGGGAAGGTCAAAGTCGCAGCCCTGGGCCAGTCACCGCAAGACGGGTTTAGCGAATACCAGCACAGCGGGACAGCCAGCTATCGACCCCGCTGGGGGGACTACTCGGCCGCGGTTCCGGTGGGCCAGGCCATTTACTTCGCGAGCGAGTACATCCAGTACACAAACTGCTCGGATGCGACCTTCAAAACCGACCCGTCATGTGGAGGGACCCGATCCCGTTCCGCCAACTGGGGCACCTCGGTCAACGTGGTCAACATGTCCGACGAGGACAGCCAGCGCTAGAACCTAGTTCGCATTAGTCAGATTCAGAGCCTCGCGCACCGCGCGGGGCTCTGATCGTTTCTAGGTTCAGGAGATCACGGTGCCCCGACCGGACACATCGGCGAGACCTTGCCGCCAGAGGACCCGCACGTGCTCGCGCTGAAGTTCCCCGGCTTCGGCGCCTTGGTCCCGGCCGGCACAGTCGTCGCTGCCTGCGGGTGCGTAGTGCCCGTCTTTCTTATGCTCCCCCGTGGGGCGCGTCCCAGGGTCTCGGCAGAATCTGCCTGGCCCGTCGCCTTCCCGAGCTCGGCTTGTGACGGGATCTGGCCCCCGCTCACGGTGCGGACGCCTTGACCGGCAGCCAGGCCTGCCGGTTGCTCGCTGATCGCCACACCTCCACACGCGGCGCAGGCGACAACAGCCACGATCAGGGCGATTCTTGGTAGACGCATGTGTCTCAGTGTATTCAACGCCTCCGCACGTGGCAAATTGCGCGTAGCTCGGGAGCCGGGTACTGCTTTGTAAACGACAGTTCTATGAATGTGAATCTTGGAGAAAAGGCGCCTGCGCCTGACCAGGAGCCGCATGGCATCGACGAACCAACGCGCGTCCTGATCGTCGAGGATCACCAGGTGGTGGCCGAGGGCCTGGCCGCCCTGATCGACCACCAGTCGGACATGAAGGTCGTTGGTAAAGTCGGCACGGTGGCCGATTGCGCAACCATCGGAATCGAGCTGAACCCGGACGTGGTGCTGCTCGATTTCCGCCTTCCTGACGGCACCGGCGCCGACGCCGCGTCGGTGATCCGCGAGTTGAGGCCCCTGGCCAAGATGATCTTCCTAACCCGTGAAGACAGCGATACCGCCCGGTACGCGGCGGTGCAGTCCGGCGCCAGTGCGTTCATCCACAAGTCGCAGGCCGCGGCAGAGGTCGTCACGGCGATCCGCGACGTGGCCCGGGGCCAGATGCTCATCACGCCGGGGACCATCGCCACCCTGCTGGCGAAGCGACGCGCGATCGACGCGCAGCTCAATAGCCTCACTCCCCGGGAGAAAGACGTGCTCCGGCTGATGGCGGAAGGGGAGCCCAGCCGGTCGATCGCGGCCCACCTAGGCATCAGCTACACCACGGTGCGCACGCACATCCGCAGCGTGGGAAGCAAGCTCGGCGTGCACTCCAAGCTCGAGGCCATCGTCAAGGCTCGCGAGCTAGGGCTGATCTACTGACTTCGTCGGGCGTATCAGCCCAGGATCCGCGCGCTCCCGTACCCAGCCGGCAGCGACCCGCCTGACGCAAACCGCGCCGGCGAAAGCTGGCGGATGTCATCGTCCACGGCACCGCCCATGACCAACGCGGCCACGTCGGCGCCAAGGGCTGGGGCCAGCTTGAAGCCGTGACCACTCGTGCCGGCGTCGACGAAAACCCCTGGCGCGATCTCCCCTATCACGGGCATCCAGTCGGGGCTGACGTCGTACAGGCTCGCCCAGCCGCCGGCTGAAACGGCGTCCTTCAGGCGCGGCACCCTGCGCGTCGCCAGCTCAGCCATGCGGTGCGTCTCCCCTGCATCGATACCGGCCACCTCTTGATCGGGATCGGCCTCCGCCTCGGCGGTCAGAGGCCCGAGGCAGTACATGTCGGCCCCCTCGGGCTTGCAGTAGTAGCCGCTCGCGATGTCCGCGTGCACGAATGGCATCTCGCGAGCGTCGGGCCAACGGATGGTCGCCACGTAATGGCGCTCGACCGTCAGCGGCAGGGGATCCGCCACGTGCGCCGCCAGCTTCTTGGTCCAAGGTCCGGCGGCGATGAGCAGGCGCTCGCACTCCAGCTCGTCGCCGCCGGCGAGCACCAGGCGGGCGCCGGACCCGGCGCGCGACCGCAGGCTGAGGACTTGCGTGTACAGCCGCGCCAGCGCGCCGAGCTCGACCGCGCGCTCGAGGAGCCCGACCGTGGTGGCCGCCGGGTCCGCATAACCCGCTTGCTCCTCCCAACCCGCGATCCCCACCCCCTCGGCATCGATGAGGGGGAAGTCCGCCTGGACCTGGGCCGGCGACAGGACCTTGACCCTGGTGCCGATGGAGTTCATGTAACTCGCGGCTTCCTCAAGTCCTGGCGCGTCCGACGCCGGGTGCAGGTACAGGGCGCCGGCAGCGTGGAAATCGCATCTCCTTCCGCCGGTCAACTCGCCGAACGACCTGAACATGTCCAGGCTCGCCTTCGCCACGCGTGCCAGGTACTGGTTGGTGTAATAGGCGCGGCAGATGGCCGACGAGCGGCCGGTCGGCCCGCCGGCGGCCGCCCCCTGCTCGATGACCACGACCTTGACCCCACGAGACGCGAGGTGAAACGCGACGCTCGCACCGTGGACCCCGGCGCCGATGACACCGACTTCAAAGGTCGACCTCATGGGTTGATTGTCGTCGGCTTGCGGCGGCGCTGACGCAGCGCGCGGCTCTGGCGGTGCGGAAGGTACGAGCGGTCCCCCACCCATTCGGCGGTCGGGACGGCCAGGAGGTGCGCCACCTGGTTCAGCGTCGAGGCATATCGAGAACGCAGATCGACGAACTGGTTCCAGGCGTCGCCGTCCTTGACCTGATAGCCCGCCTTCTTCAACCGCGCGACCGCTTGATCGAACTCGTCGCGCTCCACGATCGCATCCGTGGCCGGCTTCAACCGCAGCACCCAGGTCAGGTCCTCGACCAGGTGATTGCCCACCGTGAACATAAGTCGCGCGGCGCCTTCGGCGTCATCTTCGACCGAGCTCATCACGAGGGTGGCCGCGTCCATCACGGCGCCGAAGGAGTTGATCCACGCCTCGTTGTCGTGGCTCGACCTGAAGTAGACGAGCAGCGGATAGGCGAGGTGGCTTTCGAGCACCCTGGCGGACCACTTACGCCACTCGTCAAACATCTCCTGGAGCTCGGGCCTGGTGTGGTGAGCGGCGGCAGTCTCGAGGATGTGCAGCCCGGACGGTGGGGCCCCGGCCAGGGCGTCCAACGAGATGACCGCCTCCTCACGGTCGCGAAACGATTCGTACAGCGTGAAGAGGAGCGTGATGGCGAGCGCTGCGAGGGCCACGCCCGTGGCACTCTCGGCGATGATCACGAACCGGGCGAAGCCCTGTTCCGGAACAAAGTCGCCGAAGCTGAGGGGCACCAGGGTGCTGGCCGAGACGTAGATCGCGGTCGCGATGTCTTTGATGGCGGGGCGGAACTCGTCACCCAGCCCGCTGATCAAGAGCCCGTAAGCCAGCGTCAGCGCCAGCGCCCAAACCACGAAAAGGCCCAGGAGCGCCAGGGGCGCGAAGTAGGCGAGCCTCGCCTCGCTGCGCTCGACACGGGACGTGCGCCGGCTGACCCACCTCCAGATCAGCCACCCGGGCCGGATCAAGATCCGGGCGAGCTGTATCTTTCCCACCGCCGGCCGAGGCAGGACCACGGACTGGAACAGGTCGTAGAAGACGATGAGCACGATGGCGACACCGGCAGCGACCTCGAAGCCGCCGAGCGGCGTCACCCCATCCGCCGGCGGCCGATCAAGTGGCCGCGAGACCCTTCTTCTGCAATAGGTCCAGGATCTCCCGTTGCTGCTGCAGCATCTCCTTCTGCTGGGTCAGCATCTGCAGCTGCTGCACGTTGATCGCGTGCAGGGTGGTCAGGGTGATGTGATCGGCCTCGGCGCGCGCATCCTGGCTGGCAGAGATCACGTTCTGTCCCACGATGATGATGGGCAGCAGGACCAGCTGGAAGAAGGTCTGCGCGATCCAGGCGACGATGATGATCACGCTGCGGGTCGCGATCGCGGCGGGCAATGAGACCAGCGCGATCGCCGCGAACACGTAGGCCGTCCACATTGTGCCCACGCTCCGGGTGATCCTGACCGCCAGCCACGTGTTGAACTGGCCGATCGCTCCGGCCCCATGCACCGCCTCGTGCCCTGCCCGAGAGGTGATCAACCGTGGCGTGTGAAGCGTGGGCTCCGCCCTGGCCGCGGCGTAAGCGGCTCGGTGCGCGCTGTCGGATTTCCGCCGTTCCACCTGCTGTTGTGCCAATTTGCCGCCCTCCATCTCGGTCCGTGAAGCTAGGACAATGACAATCATGTCGAATCCGCCGCCGGGTGGCGGCGCTCGGCAAGTCGAGTTTCAAGGGGCAAGGCCCAGAGGAGACCAAGCGATGGCCAGTGACACCAAAGAGGCATGGGAGCAGTTCCAGAAAGACATGAAGGCGCTGGGCGGCCAGCTGCACCGCCAGTACCGGAGCGCCGGAGACCGGACGGCGTCCGCCGACATGAACGAGTCGCTCGGGAAGCTCCGGCAGGCGGCGGAGTCCGTGTTCAACTCGCTCGAAGCTGCCTCGCGCGACCCCGAGGTCAAAGCCGGCACACGGCAGGCGGCCCGATCATTCGGAGCGGCTCTAGCGGAGACCTTCCGAGAGGTCGGCGGCGAGATCGACAAGGCGGTGCGCAAGCCGCCGGCACCGTAAGTCTCGGGACTCATTCGCAATCCGACCCGGGCTCGTCGCACGCGGGCCGGACGCCAAGACGACCGAACCGATGGCGGTGCCGGGCAAACCAGCGGTAAGCCGCGGCTTCGATGACGGCCACAGGCCGGAGCTCGAGGGATCGTCCTAGCGCCCCCGCGGCGCCCCCGAGCTCTCGCAGCACGACGTTGATGGCGGCGGCGCCTTCATATCGCGTGCCCTCCTGATCGAGGGCCCAGGCGCTGCGTCCGGCCTCCTCCCGGCTGAGGCCGTATCGAGCCAGGGCGCCCCGGGCTTGACTGGGAATGACCAGCACACGGCCGGCCCGGTCGCGCCGGCGGACCCAGCGCGCCGTCCTGGTGCAGACGCCTCAAGTGCCGTCGAAGATCAGGACGAGGCGTGGGCCGGTCAGGCCAGGACCTCCTGCCGCTGGGAAAGGTGGCCGATGGCTTGCGTGCGGAACTCTTCGAACCCCTCGGATAGGCCTCTGCGCAAGATGCGCGCGCAGGCGGCTGCCGAGTACAGGCGAGGGATGAAGACGAAGTCGGCGCCCGCCGCGTAGAACTCCAGCGCCTGTGGGATGTGGTCGGTGGTCAGGACGATGCGGGTGTTGGGCGCGTTGGAGCGCACGTTCTTCATGAGCTTCATGTTGTTGGTCCCGCGAAGCACGTCATCGGTGATGCTCGACACGACGAGCTCGGCGTGCTCGATACCGGCGTGGCGCAGCGTGTCCATGTGGGCGATGTCGCCATAAACGCACCTGATCTCCTTGCGTCGCAGCTCGCGCATCACCGTGGGGTTGAAGTCGATCACCAGGATCTTCTCGATGAATTGGCGCGCTTCCTTCGCATCTCCCTCGTGCTCGAACTCGTAAAGGATCGAGCTGGTATCGCGAAAGAAGCCGAGGAAGATGACCGGCTGATGCATCTGCTCGAGCTCCTGGAGCGTCGCGCTCGAGTCGAGGTCCTTCAAGCCGATCGCCTTGAACGCCGACGCGAGCACGCCCTGGATGCGATGACTGAAGTTGATCATGTAGGTCGACACGACCGAGGTCAGGGCGAACGTGATGATGACGATGGTCAGCACATCTGACGAGATCTGCTGCGGATGGATGGTCACGCCCAGGGACGCGATCACGATCGAGAACTCGCTCACCTGCGCGAGGTTGATGGCCGGCACGATGCTTGTGCGCAGGCCGAGACGGAGCGCGTAGAGGATGGGCACCACGACGACGCGGCTGACGATCACGAATGCGGAGGCGGCGAGCGCGAGCTCGAAGACCTGGAGGCTTGGGATCGTGATCTGCATGCCAAGAGCGACGAAGAAGAGCGTGACGAAGAAGTCGCGGATGCTGACGGCCTTGGCGACCACGTCGACGTTGTATGGAAACGTGGACAGGCTCACCCCGGCGATCAGCGCGCCCATCTCACGAGACAACCCGATGAAGCTCGCAGCCCCCGCGAGGAAGAAGCACCACCCGAGCCCTGACACGAGGACGAGCTCAGGCGCTTTGGCGACCATCCGGAAGAGGTGCGGCAGGATGTACTTGGAGATCGCGAATCCGCTCACCACGAGGACGAGGCCCCGCCACAGCGACCCCGCGAGCGGAAGCAGGTTTGGGTTCAGCAGGTTGGGCTGCACGGCCAGCATGGCGACGGCCCACAGGTCCTGGATGACCAGCACGCCGAGCGTGATCCGGCCCGGCAAGGTGTCGAGCTCGTACTTGTCGTTCAGGATCTTGACCACGACCAGCGTGCTGGAAAGGCTCATGCACGCGGCCAGGTAGACGAGCTCGTAGTTTCCAGCCTCGTTCCCGACTCCGAGCAGGGCGAAGAAGCCCAGGCCGAGCGCGATGCAGATGGGTACCTGCAGGGCGCCGGTGAGGAGGACCGCAGCGCCGCCCGAGGCCATCTTTCTGAGGTCGATCTCGAGGCCGATCACGAACAGCAGGAGGATCAAGCCGATCTCGGCGACGGCGGAGATGCTCCCCTGGTCGTTCACGAACTTCAGCAGGTGGGGGCCGATGATCACGCCCGTCGCGAGGTA
Source organism: Candidatus Dormiibacterota bacterium (assembly GCA_035468355.1). Lineage (GTDB taxonomy): Bacteria > Chloroflexota > Dormibacteria > Dormibacterales > Dormibacteraceae > DATKSS01. The sequence goes on along the minus strand of DATITA010000020.1, from coordinate 12,569 downwards.
CGCGATGATCAGCGGCTGCCGGAAGCGCCACGTGACGGCGGCGATCAGCGCCGCTGCCCCGACGCAGATGCCGATGCTCGAAAGAAGGTCGGTCGGAACGTTCATGGGCGCGCCCCCGCGACGGCGCCGTCAGGGTCGACGTCCTCGAGCCGGATGTGTGCCACGGGGGCGTCGACGGAGTCAGCGAGGACCAGGAACCGTGGGTGGTGCAGGGCCTCGATCAGGCTGTCCACCGTCTGGTCGGCCACCGGGACCTTCTCCTCGAGTCCCTCTGCGTGACTCAGCCACCGGCCCATCCCACGCGACCGGGTGTTCTGGCCGAGGCGCAGGCCTTTTGACCCCAGGCAGTAGAGCGAGACGTGGATGCCGGTGCCGCTCAGCTCGCGCGCCAGCCCGCGCGTGCAGGTGGCCAGCGCGGCGTATGCGCTGTCATAGGGGACCGTGAACGGGTCCTTTGGCGCGAGGCCGCTGAAGGGAATCGCATTGACGATGTGGCCCGAGCCGCGAGCCTGCATGTGCGGAAGGAACGCGCGCGCTGCGCGGACGGGCCCGAGCAGGTTGGTCTCCAGCATCCATGTCCAGTCGGCGTTGGACATGCGGTCGAGCCTGCCCTGCAGAAAGACGGCCGCAGTGTTGATGAGGATGTCGACCTGGCCCATCGCCCTGATGGAGTCTTTAGCCAGCGACCGGACCGAGGCGTCGCTGCGCACATCCGTAGAGAGGCCCTGGGCGACGTCGGTCGTGCCGAGCGCGAGGATCTCTTCGACCGTCCGATCGAGCCGGGCCGCGTCGAAGTCGGCGATCACGACGCGCGCCCCCTGTAGGGCGAGCCCCTTGGCGATGGTGCGGCCGATGCCGCTCGCGCCGCCCGTGACCACGCCCACCTTGCCCCCCAGCGCGCCGCGTGGCGCAGCCTCTTCACCACTCATGCCCGGGTAGCTTGCTATATGGCGCGCGGCGGAGCAACGAAATCAGCGCGAAACATGTGGCACCGAAGCGCCGGAAGCGCCTCGTGCAGGCCCTGGTCGGCCGTCCTAGCCGAGCTGGACAGGGCTGCCAGGTGCGGCGCTTTGGGAAAACTCGGCTGCCTTCGCCGCCCCTGTGGCCGGCTCGACCGCCGGCAGGTGGAGGGTGAAAGTGCTGCCATCCCCCGCGGCGGACTGGACCGTGATCTCGCCGCCCTGCAGGCGCGCCAGCTGCCTCCCGAGATAGAGCCCGAGGCCCGTCCCCGGGAAGTGAACGGTGGAGTTGTTGGAGATGCGGCCGAAGCGCGTGAACAGAACCGGCAAGTCCCCCTCGGCAATGCCGATGCCTTGGTCTTTGACGCTGACACGCGCCACGCCGGCTCGAACGGTGACGCTGCAGGTGACCTCGCCGCCATCGGGCGAATACTTGACAGCGTTGTCGATGAGGTTGGTGACGATCGTCTCCACCCTCTTGGCATCGACCATCACCCTGACCGGCTGGTCCGGCGACACGAAGACGATGCGGTGCTTGTCGTCCAGGACCAGCTCGACCTTGGCGACTGATGAGGTGACGATGTCGCGCAGGTCCGCTTCCTCGGCCTTGATGAGCAGCCCCCCGTCCTCGAGCCTCGCGGCCTCGATCATCTGCTCGATGAGCGCATTCATCTCCATGATCTTCGCCATCATCACCGGCGCCGCCTTGCGGCCCCTTTCGTTCAGGTCGCCCAGGAGGCCGCTCTGGAGCATGGACCCGTAGCCTCGGATCACAGTCAACGGCCCGCGAAGCTCGTGAGAAGCAAGGTTGAGGAACTGGGTTTTGTGCCGCTCGATCGCAGCGATTCGTTCGGTGACCCTCGTCCGCTCGAGGCCCGCCGCGACCGACGACGCGTAGCCCTCGAGCAGGGTGATCTCGTCAGAACCGAAAAGGGGAGTGAAGGACCCGGCCACGACGCCGATGAATCCCGTGCCTTCCGTCAGACGTAGGGGCGCGATCATCGCAGTCGCGCCGTCTGGGCCAGGGAAGAAGCCTCGCTCCTGGGCTCCTTTGACCTCGAGGATCCGCAGCACAGCCGCCGGGTCGATGTTGCGAGTCGCGATGACCTTGCCGCCCGGATCGACCATGAAAGCCGCCTGCGCGCCCGTCAGCCGCCACGCCCACCCGATCGCCTGCTCGGCCAGCGCCTGCGCCTCCGGGCTGAATATCAGCAGGTCCTGGATCGCGGCGCGGAGCCTGTTCTCCTCTCCCATGCGCCAGATTCGCCTGAGCATTGCGGGGGGAGCGAAGCTCACGTAGATGAGGGGAATGGTGGCCATGGCAAGCAGCTGGATGGCAATCACCGCACCGGGGCTCTGGACCGCACGACCGCCCACGACGCTCACCAGCAGGATCGCGATCAGTCCGGCAAACCCGTAGCTCAGAGTGCGCATTCGGGCCTTCTGCACGCTTGGCTGACCTCGAGACGCGATCCAGAAACGCGCGACCGGTTCGCTGATGAAGGCGGTCCATGTAAGCACTACCGCCAGAGTCACCCCGGAGGAGAACCACGGACCGACGTGGGCGAGCACTGTCGCTGAGGCCACGGCCAGCGCCGATGCCACGACGAGCAGACCGGTGGCAATCCGGCGCATCGTGCGACTGAGCGGCAGGAACGCGTCACGAAACATGAGGACGAAGTAGCCCGAGGCGAGGAAAGCGATCAACGAGACGATGCTGACCACGGCCGAGGGAGGGATGAGCGCCTGGACGCGGCCGAGCCCAGCCACGACCGCCAGCAAGCCGAGCGACCATGCGAGCATCGCCTGGGCATGCCCGCGCTGCCGGTACCACTGGAGGATGATCGCCGCGCCGAGCGCTATGAAACCTATCGAAGCAAGGTTCTGCGCCACCTGCGTGACGTAGGTCACCGTCAGTGGTGTTGAGGTGGGTGCTCGGAGCCGAGCTCGAGCCAACCCGGGATCGAACGAGACACTGAATCTGGCGTGACCCTCGACTTGACCATGTACTCGACGGCTCCCAGGGACAGGCCCCGTTCGATCATCGTGGGCTCGCCATAGTTGGAAAGGATCACCACCGGCGGATGGTCTGAAAAGGCCTGTTTGATGTCGACCATGACCTCGAGGCCGCTGCGGTCTGGAAGCAGCAGGTCGAGCAGGATGATGTCCGGCCTCGCAGCCTGCAGCGCGCGGAGGGCGCCCTCGCCCGTGTTCACGACGGTCACGTGATAGCCGTCGTATTCGAGCTGCAGCCGGTACATCTCGGCGATCGTCGTGTCATCCTCGATGAGCAGGACGCGTGTTGGTTCGGCGCTCGAAGGGCGCTTGGCGGCCACGACCGCGTTGCGCTCGCTCCAGGACTCCGACGGCATGCCGACCAAGTCCGGCAGCCACACGCGACCGGCCTGCCAACTCAGCTGTATCAAGGTTCCGTCGACCACCCCGGACTTGATCATAGGTTAGGAGCGCATCTCGCGCTCCCGCCCACAGTGGCCGGAGCGCGGGCCGCCTAGTAGGATTCTTGTCGGCACAAGGGGACGATTTGCATATGGCCAGGACGCGGGAAGCGGACTTGGGGGAGGCGCTCGAGCGGGTCCAGGCTGCTTTGCTGGACCTCCCCCCCCATCAGAAGGTCTCGGAGATCGCCGAGGCGGCTCTCGTGTGGGCGCTCAAGCTGACGGGCTCGTCGGCGGCCTTCGTGAGGCTGGCCGGAGAAAGCCCTGAGGCCGAACAGCTCTTCACACGCACGTCGCCGGCCAAGGTCGCGCGCTCGGACCGGCGGCTCGACGACCTGCTGCGGCATGCAGCCGACGCCACGGGGCCGCAGCAGGCGTCCCCCGTCACTCACATCTGCCTCCATCCTCTTCGCGCAGGCGGCCGCACGTTCGGCGTCACCGGGGTGACCCGAGGATCGGCGTACAGCGATGTCGAACGACGAGGGTTCGTCACGTTCGCCAACCTGTTGGCTTCGGCGCTCGAGGTCACCCGGCTTCAGCAAAGCCAGGGTCAGACGAGCGGCGTGCTGACCAACCTGCGGACCGAGCTCGAGCGCATCGAGCACGAGCGCCAGATGACCGACGAGCGCGCTCGAAACGCGGAGCGGGTTGAACGCGCTCACGAGCTCGCCGTGGCCGCGCTGCTCGCCGTCTCGGTCCACGCCAGCAGCGGGCAGAGTCTGACGGATTTCTATCAGCGCCTCACCCACACCATCGCGGAGCTGGTCGACGCGAAGAAGGTTTTGTTCTGGCATCTTGACGGCAAAGGCCACCTCGCCCCCATGGCAGGAGCGCACGGCGTGAGTGACGAGTTCGTGAGGCGACTCGACCCCACGCCCTGCACGCCCGACGGAGACGAGCTCGCCAGCAGGGTGGTCTTCCACGACGTCGTCTTCCGCGCGGCGCGATCGGATGAGTCCCAGGATTTCAAATCGGTGCTCGACTCGCTGAGCGTCGAGGACGCGATCAGCGTGCCGTGGCGTGCCGGCAACCAGCGCCTCGGGCTGGTCGCGGCGTACGACTCGGAGCGCCCCGAAGGTTTCACGCGCGAAGACACGTGGGTCCTGCAGAAGGCGGCTCTTGCCGCCGGGTTGGTGTGGCAGCTAAAGCACGCGGAGACGGACCTCCAGAAGAGCATCGAGCGGCTGCAGAAGGTGGATGCGGCCCGCCAGCTCCTGCTCAAGAACGTCGCGACCGCCGTGGACAAGACCGCCAAGCGGTTCGCGAGCGAGCTTCACGACGATGCGCTTCAGAAGCTCACCGCCGTGTCGCTGCACCTTCAGCGCCTGAAGCACCTCGAGGGTCGCGATGCGGCAACCCTGGGCGCGATCCAGGACTTGCTGGAACAGACCGAGGATTCTCTGCGCCGCCTCCTGTTCGATGTGCGCCCACCTGCGCTGGACGAACCGGGCGGCCTCAAGGAGTCGCTTCGCGAGCGATTGGCGATGCTCCATGCCTTGACCCAGGCTGAGGTCGTGCTCGACCTCGACGTGCCCGACGAGCTTTCCTACCAAATAAAATCGATGATCTTCCGGCAGATGGCCGAGGCGCTGACCAACGTTGAGAAGCATGCCAACGCCAGACGGGTCCAGATCTCGCTCAAGCTGGCGGATGGCGCCATCGTGGGCGTGGTCCAGGACGACGGCCAGGGATTCGTGGTCGCCGAGCGCAACAACCTTCCGGGCCACCTCGGCCTGCTGTCGCTCAAGGAGCGGGCGATCCTGGCCGGCGGCTGGTACAAGATCGAAAGCGAACCCGGGGTCGGGACCCGGATCGAGTTCGGGATGCCGGTCGAGTGAGAGTCCTCATCGTTGAGGACGACCCGACACTTCGGATGGTGATCGGGATGGTCCTCGAGCGAGACGGCTACGAGATCGACGAGGCGCCGCACGGCCAGGCGGCGCTGGGCGTAATCGCTGACCGACGGCCGGACGTCGTGGTGGCGGACCTGAGGATGCCTGTGATGGGCGGCCTGGAGCTGATCCAGCGCCTGAGGGCGGACACGGCGACGGCGGATGTGCCCGTCATCCTGCTGAGCGGCGCAGCCGACCTCGGAGATTCAGAGCGACACGCGAGCGCCGTGCTGGCCAAGCCGTTCGACCCGGCCGAGCTCCTGGCGAAGGTCCGCGCGCTGGTCAGGAGCTGAGCGGCCCGGTCAGGACTGCTGGAGCACCATCACCGAGCGGTCCTGGGTGGTGACCTTTCCCTTCACCTCTTCGCCGGCGGCTTCCGCCTGCAGGCGCGCGGTGTCGAGCACCACCCTCCACGACTCGCCGAACTCGCTGGGGATGATCCACTCGACGGATTCGGAATGCGCGTTGAAGAGCAACACGAAAGAGTCGTCGATGACATGCCGCCCGCGAGCGTCCGGCGCCTGGATCGCCTTGCCGTTCAGGTAAGCCGCCAGCGAGCGCGCGTGGCCGGCGTCCCAGTCCTGGTCCGTCATCGTCTCGCCGTCCGGCTTGAACCAGCCGATGTCCACGTTGCCGCGTATAGGCCGGCCCTGGAACCAGCGGCGACGGCGGAAGATCGGGTGCTCGCGGCGGAACGCGATCACCCAGCGCGCGTAAGCGAGCAAAGGCCCGTCGACGGCAGACCAATCGACCCAGGAGATCTCGTTGTCCTGGCAGTAGGCGTTGTTGTTGCCCCCCTGGGTCCGCCCCAGCTCGTCGCCTCCGAGCATCATGGGCACGCCCTGCGACAGGAACAGTGTGGCCAGGAAGTTGCGCTGCTGCTTGGCGCGGCGGGTGAGCACCTCCTCGTCGCCAGTATCCCCTTCCGCTCCGCAGTTCCACGAGCGGTTGTGCGACTCGCCATCGGCGTTCTGCTCGCCGTTGGCATCGTTGTGCTTTTCGTTGTACGAAACGAGGTCGCGCAGCGGAAAGCCGTCGTGCGCGGTGATGAAGTTGATGCTCGCGACCGGCCGGCGCGTGTCGCTTTGGTATAGGTCGGAGCTGCCGGTAAGACGCGAGGCGAGCTCGGCGACCGTCGAGGGCTCACCACGCCAGAAGTCCCGGACGGTGTCACGGTACCGGCCGTTCCACTCGGACCACAAAGCAGGGAAGTTTCCGACCTGGTAACCCCCCTCGCCGATGTCCCACGGCTCCGCGATGAGCTTGACGCGGCTGACGACGGGGTCCTGCTGGATAAGGTCGAAGAAGGTGGACAGGCGGTCGACCTCAAAGAACTCTCGAGCGAGGGTCGCTGCGAGGTCGAAGCGGAAGCCGTCGACGTGCATCTCGGTGACCCAGTACCGCAACGAGTCCATGATCAGCTGCAGGGTGTGAGGGTGAGCCACGTTGAGGCTGTTCCCGGTGCCCGTGGTGTCGTAGTAGAAGTTCTGATCCTCGGGCACCAGGCGGTAGTAGGCGGCGTTGTCGATGCCCTTGAAACACAGCGTCGGTCCGAGATGGTTGCCTTCGGCGGTGTGGTTGTAGACCACGTCGAGGATGACCTCGATTCCGGCGGCGTGCAGCGTCCTCACCATCGCCTTGAACTCGTTGACCTGCTCCCCGCGCTGCCCGGAGCTCGAGTACCCGTTGTGCGGTGCGAAGAACCCGATGGTGTTGTAGCCCCAGTAATTGTTGAGCCCCATCTCGAGCAGACGGTGGTCGTTGACGAACTGGTGCACCGGAAGGAGCTCGACGGCGGTGACGCCGAGCGATACGAGATGGTCCACCACCGAGGGGTGTGCGAAGCCCGCATACGTCCCGCGCAGCGCTTCTGGCACGTCGGGATGGCGGCGGGTGAATCCCTTGAGGTGGGCCTCGTAGATCACCGACTCGTGAAGCGACGTGTCGGGCGAGCGGTCGGCGCCCCAGTCGAAGGTGGGATTGTGCACGACGGACTTGAAGACGTGAGGAGCGCTGTCTTCGATGTTGACGGTGTTCGGGTGGTCCGGGTCGAACGCATAGCAAGACGTATTCCAGTCGACGCCCCCTTCGATCGCGCGCGCATACGGGTCGAGCAGGAGCTTGTTCGGGTTGCACCGAATGCCGTTCTCGGGCTCGTAAGGACCGTGGACCCGGTAGCCGTAGCGCTGACCAGGTCCGACGTTGGGCAGGTAGGCGTGCCAGGAAAAGGCGTCGACCTCTTCCATCCGAACCCGGCGCTCGACTCCCTCGTCATCGAAGAGGCAGAGGTCGACGGCCCTGGCCACCTCTGAGACAAGGGCAAAGTTCGTCCCCCCTCCGTCGGAGGCCGGCCCCAGCGGATAGGCGCGCCCCGGCCATACCTCGATCCGGCCGCCCGCGGCATCAGACATTTGGTTTGGAAGTCTCCACGATCACGACACTCGATCGTGGCAGGGTCGCCGCCGCGCCACTGGTTGTCACCGACGGGCCGGATGCCAGGAGCACCCGGGCGTCCGAAGCGATCGGCCACCGCCATTCGCCATCGCCCAGGTTGGCCAGGACGGTGAACCCCTCGCGGCTGAGGGCCACGTGGCCGGCGGCGGCGTCAACCTCGACGCGAACGGGCCCATCCCGGAAGCGGCCCCGCAGCCGGATGAGGTCGCGATACCAGTCGAGCATTCGGCGATGCAATGGCTGGTCGAGCTCGCTCCAGTCGAGCCTGGAGCGCTCGAAGGTGGCCGGGTCCTGTGGGTCGGGAACCTGGTCAGGCCCCCAGCCGAACGCGGCGAACTCCCTGCGGCGCCCGTCCGAAACCGCCCTGCCCAGACCCTCGTCGGCGTGGTCCGTGAAGTACTGGAACGGGCTGCTCGAAGCCCACTCCTCCCCCTGGAAGATCAGTGGCGTGAACGGGGCTGTCAGCAGGAGCGCCGCCGCCACCTTGAGCGATCCCTCGTCGACCAGGTGACCCAGGCGCTCACCCGCCGCGCGGTTGCCGACCTGGTCATGGTTCTGGGCGGCCACCACCAGCCGGCGCGGCATGACGTCGGTCGGCATGGTCCCGTCCGCGATCAACCGACCAGCCGAGCGCGGACCGTCGTAGACCCATCCGTCGCGAAGCGCCCTGCCCAGCAGCTCGAGCGAGCCGAAGTGCCGGTAGTAGCCGGACTGCTCGCCGGTGAGCGCCGCATGGAGCGAGTGGTGCCAGTCATCCGACCAGGCGGCGTCGAGTCCGTAACCTTGGGCCTCGCGCGAGCGCATGAAGCGCGCGTCGTTGACCTCGGTCTCCGCGACCAGGAGAACGGTCCGCCCCAGCTCCGATTCCAGCGCGTCGACCTCGGCTGCAAGCTGCTCGAGCACGTGGGTCGGCGACTGGTCCACGATCTGCTGCACCGCGTCCAGCCGCAGGCCGTCGAGGTGATAGTCGCGGATCCACATCAGCGCGTTGTCGATGACGAATCGCCTCACCTCCTCGCTTCCAGGCCCGTCGTAGTTCAGCCCAGGCCCCCACCCGGTGTCGTAACGGTCGCTGAAGTAGGGTCCGAACTCGGGCAGGAAGTTGCCGACGGGGCCGAGATGGTTGTAAACGACGTCGAGCAGGACGGCGAGCCCTGAGGCGTGGCAGGCCTCGACCAGGCGTTTCAAGCCGGCCGGGCCGCCGTATGCGTGGTGAGGCGCGAAAAGCGCCGCGCCGTCGTAACCCCATCCACGCATGCCGGAGAACTCAGCCACGGGCATGAGCTCGATCGTGGTAACCCCCAGCCGGGCCAGGTGCTCGATGTGCTCGGAGACCCCGTCGAAGGTGCCCGCGGCGGAGAAAGTGCCGGTGTGCAGCTCGTAAATGATCGACCCCTCAAGCGGCCGCCCGCGCCACTCGCCGTCGTGCCAGAGATGTGCCGCGTGGTCGACCACCTGCGACAGGCCCAGCACGCCGTCAGGCTGTGACAAGGAGCGCGGGTCGGGGCGCGCCTCGCCGCCGTCTAGCGAGAAGCCGTACCGCGTCCCGGCGCGAGTGTCCGGATCGGAGACCTCCCACCACCCGGAGTCGTGTTCGCCCATGGGCAGCCGGTGGCCGTCCAGCACCAGGTCCACGCGCCGGCGGTCCGGCGCCCACACCCTGAACGAATGCGTCACCGCTGCGGTGGGGCCAGAACGGCGACCGGGAAATCGGCCAGCAGCGTGCGAAGGGCGACACCGGCGCCGCCTTCGAATGCGTTGCCGGTCAGGACGTCGCCCCAACTGCCGGCGGGCAGCTCGACCGAAGTGTCGCCCCAATCGCCGCCCAGGCCCACGACGAGGCGCGGCACCACCACCAACAACGGGCCCCGCGCAAACGCCACAACGTGCCGTGCCCTGGAGCCGATCGCGGCCACCGGTTGATGAGGGGCGCCGTCGAACAGCTCTGGGCGCGCGCGGCGCGCCTCCAGGAGTCGCGAGATGAGCCACAGCTTGGGGGCGCCCTCGTCGGTCCGAGCCATCGCCTCCGCCGCGCCTGCATGGCCCATGTCGTCGAGGAGGCGGCGCCTGAGCTCGTAGTCGACCGGCCGGCGATTGTCAGGGTCCACGAGGCTGAGGTCCCAAAGCTCGGAGCCCTGGTAAACGTCGGGCACGCCGGGACACGTGAGCAGCAGCGTCACCTGCGCCAGCGAGTTGACGCGGCCCAGCGAGACGAGCTGGTGGCTTCCGATGAACGACTGGAGGTCTGCGAGAAACTCGGCATCCTCCATCACGCTGGTGGCGAACTGCGCCACGGCGTCCTCGTAGGCGGCCACCGGGTCCATCCATGACGTGTGCGTCTTGGCCTCGCGCGAGGCCTTCTGCAGGAACTGCGTCATGCGGGCCGTATCGATCGGCCAGGCTCCGACCAGCGTCTGGTACATGAGGTATTCCAGACTGCGATCGGGATAGCCCTGGGTGCGATAGCGCTCGTTGTGCTCGGCCCAGCGGCGCACGGCGGCGTCCCATTGGGCAGGGATCTCGGACAGGAGGCTCAACCTCGACCTGACGTCCGCGCTGCGCTTGGTGTCGTGCGTGGCAAGGGTGAGCATCGTGGCCGGCCACCGCCGCGAGATGTGCGAGCAGAACTCGTGGAACTCGTCCAGCGTGCGACCGAAAACGCCAGGGTCGCCGCCGACCTCGTTCAGGGAGACCAGCCGGTTGTAGCGGTAGAAGGCGGTGTCCTCCACCCCTTTGGCCATCACAGCCGGCGTGAACTGCTGAAAACGACCCGCGAACTCCGATTCGACCTCACCGTCGTGCTCCATCAGCAGCAGCGCGCCGACAAACGCCAGGAGCTCTGCATCGATGTCCGGGTGGCGACGGGCGGCGTCGTCGACCGCCTGAGTCACACGCGCGCGGTCGCCATCGCTCACCGCGCCGGGACGGGCGTAGGTGCGATAGACGGTGAGCGCGTTCGCCGCCTCGCGAATCGCCTCCTGCAGCTCGCCACGCGTCCGGTCGCGGTGCATTCGGTGGCGCTCGCAGATATCGACCAGCAGGCTGGTCAGGCGCTCGAGGTCGGGCGCCAGCTCGGTCACCATGATCTCCTGCTTGGCGGTCCGGACGACGTCGGGAAAGGGCTGCGACTCCCCGGTGAATGCGTGGTACAGCGCCGTCATCGCCGGCTCGCTCTCTGAATCCACGAACAGCCCGTCGACGTGAGCGATGAAGTCGTAACCGGTCGTTCCAGCAACGGGAAACGAGTCAGGCAGCTCCTCGTCGTAACCAAGCACCTTCTCGACCACGAGGTACGCATTGGGCACGGCGGCCCGAATGGCGTCCAGGTATGCCTGGGGGTCACTCAGGCCGTCGAGGTGGTCGATCCGCAGCCCGTGCACCTGCCCGGCCGCCACCAGCTCGAGCGCCAGGCGGTGGCTGTCCCTCAACACGTCGGCGCGTTCGACGCGTAGACCGATCAAGGTGTCGACCGTGAAGAATCGCCTGTAGTTCAGCTCGGCCTGCGCCGTGCGCCAGTACGCGAGACGGTAGTGCTGCCGCTGCAGGATCCTGTCGAGCGCGTCGGGATCGGCGGCGGTCGCTTCGATGTCGACGCCATCCAGCGATTCGGTCGAGATTGGAAACACCTCGTCGTAGTAACGGACAACGACCTCAGACCCCTGACGCTCGAGCACCAGGCGCCCCGCCTCGAGCTCGCGGCCATAGCGGTCGCCAAGCACGCCGAGAAGAACCTTGCCCTTGACGTTTGACATGGCGGGTTCCCAATCGATGTCGAAATAGCTCGCATATGGGCTGGAGCGCCCCTTGCGCAGGATGTCCCACCACCATGGGTTGGCGCGGCCCGCCGACGCCATGTGGTTGGGCACGATGTCCATCAACACCTCCAGACCGTGCCGGCCCAGAGTTTCGACGAGGGATCGGAACCCCGCCGCGCCCCCCAGCTCCTCGTTGATTCGGGTCGGGTCGACGACGTCGTATCCGTGCACGCTGCCCGACGCGGATTGCAGGAAGGGCGAGCAGTAGACGTGAGTTACTCCCAGCGAGGAAAGGTAGCCGGCGCACGAGGCGGTGGCCGCGAAAGGAAAACCAGCGGAAAGCTGCAGTCGGTAAGTGCAGTGCGGCGTCAAGCTGCCCACTCGCGCCCACCGGCGAGCTCGACCAAGCCATGCTCGTTCCGCACTTCCACCAGAATGAGAATCATGCAAGAGAAGAGCGAAGAGCAGGTCCTGAGCCGTTTGTTCGAGCTGGAGAACCAAGGGCAGGCCGAACGGCGAGCTGAGCTGACCGGCCAGCGGTTCATCTCGTTGATCCAGGATCCCGACAGCGGCCGCGGCTTCATCCTCCAGCACGGATTCGACCAGACAGAGGGCGCCGAGATCCCGGCCGGCACCGAGTTCTGGGAGTACCCGACCTGGCCGGAGGCCGAGCGTGCCTTCGACCAGCTGCTGGCCGAGTCAGCCCGGTCGGGGGAGGTCGTCGAGGACGACTCCACCGAGGGCATCGGGGACTTCGAGACGGCGGGGGCCGAGGTGCGCGACCGGTACTCGGCGAGCGACGGGGACGAGCTCGTGACCGACCCGGAGGAAACCGGCACCGACATCGGTTCATGAGCTGAGGCGAGGCGGCCGGGCGGCCCGCCGCCGCAATTCCAACCTCCCCATCCGGCGCTTCGCGCCACCTTCCCCACTCGGTGGGGAAGTGATTTCAATGGTTGTCTTCGGTTCATGTACCTCCCCATCCGGCCCTGCGGGCCACCTTCCCCACTCGGTGGGGAAGCCGCTTCGCGCCACCTTCCCCACTCGGTGGGG